>CAXNJE010000006.1:0-50953 GCA_964202565.1 Breznakiellaceae bacterium
CCGGGCGAGGGCGACCAGGTCGCGGGCGGCGGAACCTTCCCGGATCATCACCCACATGCCCTTGGCGATTTTTTCCCTGGCCTCATCTGTATCGGTGGATTCGTGGTCCGATCTGATGCCGGCAGCGATATAGGCCGACAGGTCCTTCCCGCGCAGGCCAGGTGCGTGGCCTTCAATTACTTTTCCCGCTGTCTTGAAGAGGGCTATCTTGTCCATCAGGCTGGTTTCTGCAGCCAGTACGCCGGGGAAATTCATCACCTCGCCCAAGCCCAGCACGCGTTCTTCCCGGGCAAACCGGTGCATGTCCGACGCGTACAGCGCGGCGCCGGCGGTATCGAAGCCCGTGGCCGGTACGCAGGAGGGGACGGTCAGGTACACGTTCAGGGGCAGGTTTTCCGAAGTACGGAGCATGTAGTTCATGCCGTCGTAACCCAGAACGTTCACGATTTCGTGGGGATCCGCCGCAATGGAAAGAGTTCCCCGGGGCACGACGATGCGCGCGTATTCCGCGGGGCTCAGCAGGGACGACTCGATATGCACGTGGGCATCCATGAAACCAGGCACCAGGAAGCGCCCGCCTGCGTCGAGGACGCGCTCGGAACGCAGGTCGTCGTTGACGCCGAGTATGCGCCCCCTGCTGATGGAAATGGATGAGTTTTCGACGATGACGCCGCTGAATACATCTACTATCCTGCAATTGACGATGGTCAGATCACAGGGCGTCCTTCCTGTCGCGATGGCGGCGATATCCTGGTTGTACATTTCATACCCTCGGTTCCGATCATTCTAAGCGAAATTCACGGACCGTTTCCACCATCGCCAGAAAACCTTCGGGGGGTACATAATCTGCTATCTGATTCCCCGAACCCAGCGCAAAGCCCGGCCAGGGTGCCGCCTGCTTCAGGATATCGGTGACGCATTTTTTGATGCCCTGCGGCGTCTCCCGACAGAGCAGGTCCATGTCTACCCCGCCGAAGAGGGCGATGCGCTGGCCGTAGCGCTTGAGCCAGTCGGTGAAGGGTGCTATGGCGTCCTCGTTGGAGTGTTTCGCGTCTATGCCACCCACCTCGATTATGGAATCCATCACGTCAAAGATTTTACCACAGGAATGGAGCAGGAAGGGCTTTCCCGCCGCGTGGGCCAGGGAAACTACCTTGGCGTAGGCGGGAATTATATGTTCCCGGATTGTTTCGGGCCTGAGCAGTAGGGATGATTTGAAGCCCAGATCGTCGCCCATCCGGAACAGGCAATACGCGTCGCCATAGGCCGGGATGAAACGTTTCCAGATGGCGGCCAGCGCTTCCCCTACTTTCGTCCACAGGAGGGCGAAGGCTTCAGGATCGTCCGCCTCAAGGTAGGACAGCTCGGTCAGGGGGATGAAATCCTGCACGGTCTCGAAAACACCATTGCCCACTCCGGCAACCGCCTTCATGCCGGGTGGCAGGCTCTCCCGCAGGGCTTCGAAGAAGGGACCAAAACGGTCGAAGTAGCGTTCCACGAGCCCGTCCCAGTCCCAGGCCTCGATTTCCTTGCGTGAACCGAACAGGGCGGGTGCCCTGCCGCAGAGGCCCTCGCCGCCCTGCACCAGTTCGACCAGGCAGCCTTCGAAGGGCACGGTGTCGTAGCCCAGCGAGACGAGGACCGCGCAGTAACGACGGAAAAACTCCCGCTTGTCGTTCGCGTTCCCTTCCGCGAGGTCGGCAAAGGACGAGCCCGCGATGGCCTCGGCTACACGGGGATGCACGTTGTGTTCGTACAGGGGGAGACGGCGCGGCTTGACCCGCCTGGCGGCGTCCACGATGTTCCGGTAATCCGGTTGAAAATTGGATCTGTTCATAAAGGCAGTATAGTGCCAAAAACACGCGTGTGATGGTGTTTTTATGCACTTTTATGGTACTATCGTATCAATGAAGCCCTTTTCAGACGTTTCGGAATACGATGAGGACCGTTTCGCCCTGCGCTTCGAGGAACGCGGGTTGGGTCCGTGGCGGCCGGTCAAGGCTTTCACCAAGACCTTTGAACGGGATCATTCCGTACGCCTTCATTATCACCAGAGCTTCGAGTTGAACCTTAATGTGGGTCTTGAGGGAAAGGCCTGGGTGGATGGTCGTGGTTACGACCTTTCCGCTGTACCCTTACTGTTGCTCCCGCCCCGTTCGATCCATTCGTACACGATACAGGCCTCCGCCGGGTCGATGACCATCGTTCACATAGCACCCGCAGCCTTGGAACCCTGGATCAACGTCGGCGGACTGCAGGCATTGCTTTCCCGTCTGCCGCCATCCGCTCCCGCCTACGAAAAAGCTCTCCCCACGATACGGTCCCTGGCGCTGGAGGCTTCCCGGGGCGAGTCGCGGCTGTCCGGCGACTCAGCGTCCTGCAGGCTCGCTTCCCGCGTACTCGATGTGGTCGCCTTTCTGGCGGAGGCTGAACATGGCCCGCCTTCCTCCGACCGCGAACTGCGGAACCTGATAGACTGGACGGAATCCCGCCTGGGGAGTCCACCATCTCTCGGGGAAGCGGCCGCTTTCTCGTCCATGAGCCGCAGCGCATTCTGCCGCTGGTTCAAGGCCAGGACAGGGGCTGGTTACGCCTCTTATCTGGAGGAGTTACGACTGGACGCGGCTAGGGAACATCTTGCCGCTGGTTGGCCGGTTGCGCGGGCAGCCGAAGCGGTGGGATACGAGGAACCCAGCTATTTTGTCCGTCGCTTTCGGGGACGTTTCGGGCAAACACCAGGGCGCTGGTCAAAGGAATGCCTGTTACCTGGCGGGCTGCGGTTTGCCGGGGCATGCAAGGGCGAAGGTAAAATTGACAATCGTTCTGACGGGCTTCATAATGGCACTTATAAGGCAGCACCATGAAAATACTCATCGTCGAGGACGAAGCCATTATCGCGTTGAATCTCAAGAGGACCCTGGAGACCATGGGACACCAGGTGCTCCCGGTCGCGGCAAGCATGGAACGGGCGGTAGAAACTGCCCGTGGCGGCAATCCTGATCTTATCCTCATGGATATCCTGTTGAAAGGTGACGGTACGGGTATCGATGCGGCCTATGAAATTCGCCGTTTCTCCAAGGTTCCCATCATGTTTCTTACCGGGAATGCTTTCCCTTTGACGGATGTTGAACTGGAGGGGACTAAACCCTCTGAGATTTATTCCAAACCCTTGTCCCTGAACGACCTCCGCAGCATGATCCAACGCATGGAAGTTGCTGGTTGAAGGACGTTCACCGGATCAGGCTTCGACGGTAAGACCTTCCCTGGCCATCATGATTTCCATATTCGTTTTGCCTGCAATGCGGTTTTTGTAATCCTTTTCCAGCTGTTCCAACTCGTCGTCGGTCCGGTTGGGATCGTGGTGGAACAGGACGAGCTTCTTTACTTCTGCCTTATTGGCCGAATTGATCGCGTGTTCATACGAAGAATGTCCCCAGCCCATTTTGCCCGCTTCGTACTCTTTCTTCGTGTACTGGGTGTCATGGATGAGCACATCCGCGCCCTTGAAGTAATGGAGCAATTTCTCGTTTTCCTCGCGGGCCGCCAGTTCGCCTTCGCGGGCAGCTTCCTCATCATAATTCAGTTCATCCGGGTTGGTTGGAAAGACATTGCGGAAGGGTTCGGTGTCATAGGCGGTGACTATGGATTTACCCTGGTATTCGAAACGGTAACCCAGACACAGGATGGGATGGTTGAGGTATTTGGTTTGGACCGTCAGGCCGTTGCCCAGGTCCAGTTCGGTTTCCTTGAGTTGGTCGTATTCGATATGGGCGGCCAATTCCGATTGCCGCACCGGCCAGTAGCGGTAGGATAATTGGGCACCGATGATCGATTCCAGGCTGTCGTCCTCGTAGGAGACAGGGCCCTTGATCCGGAGTTTCGTCCCGGGAATGAAAATGGGCGTAAACATGGGGAAGCCCATGATATGGTCCCAGTGGGTGTGGGTGATGAAGATATCCGCGTCGATGGGGCCTTTTTTGAAATCGGTGCCCATGAGCTTGTCGCCCAGGGGTTTCAGACCAGTGCCCAGATCCACGATGATGAGGCGTTCATCAGCCCTTATTTCCAGACACGAAGTATTGCCCCCAAATTTTACGGTTGCAGGGCCGGGGCAGGGAATGGAGCCGCGATCGCCCCAAAAACGTACGGATAGCATTGCCGCTCCTTTGCGCTTCCTTCCAGGCCGTCCGGGTCCGGTTCAATCAAACCCGAAGGAATACCTTGGCCTTTTCAATCTCCTGCGTCACCATGGGTTCGATCTCGTCAAAGACATCCCGGTTCAAACCCAGGAATTCCCAGATTGACGGATCCAATTTATCGGGATACCGATTACCCGAAAAACCGATTTCCATGACGCTCGCGAAACGGTTGGCCATGACCACGCTATACAACAAATCCTTGTGCGGTCCTGTGTATGACAGGCTATCATGATGGTGGGTTATCGCATCCCCTACTGGTCCCTCGAGCCGCCAGGCCGCCGCTATCATGGATCCCGCAGTCGCATGGTCAACGCCTATCATCTTTTGTTCCGATAGGTGCAGCGATATGCGTTCACGGTCAGAAACGCTGATTGCAAGCACATATTCCTTGGATAGTACCGCGTTGAGGGGAATCTTGCCGATATCGTGCAATAAGCCGGCGGTGAAATATTCCTCTGCCAATTTTGCGTCCACTCCACGCCGTCTGGCTATCACTTTTGCCGCGACCCCCACACAGAGGGAATGGCGCCAGAAACCTTCCATGTCCAAGGCCTGGAAGTCTTTTTTTGACGACAGGTTATGAAGGACCGCGCTGGAAAGGGCCAGGTTTTTTACCGTATTTATTCCCAGCATGATTATGGCCCGGACCAGGCTGGTTACCTGCTGGCCGAGTCCGTAATAAGCTGAATTGATGAGTTTTAGTACCCGACCCACCAAAACAGGATCCAGCGAGATGACATGGTTCAGGTCTGCGGGGGAGGTTCTCGGGTTATTGCATACCTCCAGCACCTTGGCCACCGTCGTTGGCAGGCTTGGCATTTTTTGGATATAGGCTTCAATTTTTTTTTCTGCGTCTTCGCTCACTCACCGCCTCCACTGACGGATCGCTTTTTTGTCAGTTCTCCGATCACGCGCCCGACTTTTCTTTCCAATGCTTCGGTAATATTCTTGTCTGGTAGATTCTCTGCCAGTTTTCCAAGATAGGCAAGGGTCGAAGCGAGCTTTTTCAAGTTGTCCCCTGTGGAGGGGATGCTTTTCTTGCTGGGTTCGGTTACGTTTTTCGTGCTTCCATCCAAATCCTGTGGGGGCGGGTTCTTCCGTTGCACTTCCTTCAACAGGCCCTTTTTCCCTTCCAGCCTTTCGATGACGTATTCCATTTGCATGTGGGCGTCGCTCTTGCGGAAGGCATCCTGCCGTTCCTGAGGGAGGGAATCGGCGAGATCTTTCAGATAGCGCATGAGATCCAACGTTTTCTTCCTGGGTATGATTCTGGAGGGCTTATGTTCCCTGGCCTTGGGTTCCGGCTTGGATTCCGGAATTGGCATGGGCTCATTTTCCGGTTCAAGCTCGACGGCCGGTTCAGTCGGCGGCTCGTATTCCTCCAGGATCTCCGGTTCAGGTTCATTCTGGGCGGGTTGTTCCTCTTCAAGATCGGACGAGGGTTCCTCGACGAGAGGTTCTTCGACGAGAGGTTCTTCGACGAGAGGTTCTTCGACGAGAGGTTCCTCTTCGGGTTCCAATTCGTCTTCGAGCATGGGTTCTTCGGTGAGTAGCTCTTCCTCGGGCACCAGTTCTTCTTCGAGCATGGGCTCTTCGGGGAGAAGCTCGTCTTCGGGTTCCGGTTCTTCTTCGAGTATGGGTTCTTCGGAGGGAAGCTCTTCCTCGGGCTCCGGTTCCTCGGGAAGGAACTCCTCTTCAGGTTCCAGCCCTTCTTCGAGTATGGGTTCTTCGGAGGGAAGCTCTTCCTCGGGCTCCGATTCCTCGGGAAGGAACTCCTCTTCGGGTTCCGGCCCTTCTTCGAGTATGGGTTCTTCGGAGGGAAGCTCTTCCTCGGGCTCCGGTTCCTCGGGGAGGAGTTCCTCATCAAGCATGGATTCTTCGGTGAGGAGCTCTTCTTCTGGTACCAGTTCTTCTTCGAGCATGGGTTCTTCGGTGAGAAGTTCTTCTTCGGGTTCCTGTTCCTCGGTGAGGAGTTCTTCTTCGGGGACAGGCTCCGTATCGGGGCTTCCCTCCATCAAGGGTTCTTCGGGTTTTTCTTCCTCGATCGGTTTGGACGGTGCCGGCTGATAAGGCGGCGGTGCCGGATAGGGCGGTGCCGGATAGGGTGGCGGCGGATAGGGTTGTGGCGGATAGGGTTGTGGCGGATACGCTTGGGGCGGATACGCTTGGGGCATCTGTTGTGGTGGGAACTGCATGGGTTCGGCCGGTTTTTGTTCCGCCGCCGGTTCGGGTCCCTTGGGAACCTTTCCGCCTTCGTCGCCCGGTTTTGCTGCGGAATCGGCCATATCCTGCTCTTCAACCAGCCCGCCGAAAGGATCCGTCGGCGGGTGCGCATCGAAGAGATCCCTGTCTTCGTCTTCGATCAGCTCCTCTTCTTCCGGAATGATTTCGACATCTTCTATGAGGAGAGTCTCGCCTTCTTCGTCGACGGCGATGGCGGCTTCTATGGCGCCCATCAGGAGCGGATTCTCTTCGTCCTCATCCTCGCCTTCACCCGTACCCTTTGCCCCATCGCGAAGGGTACGGAGGTTTCGGTCCCACATGTCACGCATGGATGCCGAATACGCCTTGACGGCCTTCTCATATATCTCGAGGGATTCACCGAGTTCATTCAGGTCATCGACCGTGCCGCGTCCGCCTTGCAGATTGACAACCTTGTCGGCGGCGCGTACCGCTTTTTCCGTATCTCCCGCAGCACGATGCAGTTCCGCCAGGGAGACGAGGGCTTCGGCATCGTTAGGATCTTCCTTTGAAAGGGCTTCGAAGATTTGAATGGCGTGGGTGCGGTTACCCATCTCCGCATAGAGCCTGCCCAACATGAATTTTGCGTTGCGATCATTACTTTTTCTGGATAGGTAGGTTTGAATGTGCGACTCGGCCTCGGCATATTCCTTTTTCTTGAAATACAGATCGGCGAGGTCGAGTTGGAAGGCGATATTCGAGGGGTCTATTTCCAGCAGGCGCTTGTAGGTGGCTTTCGCCTCATCGTCCAAACCCAGTGCCCTTTGGGAGGCTCCCAGCGTGCGTAGGGCTTGTGTATTTTCCGGTTCCCATTCAAGGGCTTTGGCGGATTGGTCCCTGGATTCGGGGTAACGTTCCAGTTTCTGGTACAGACCGGCAAGCCTGGTTCTCGCTTCGACGCTGTCGGGGGCGAGCTTCACCAGTTTCTCAAGTTCGTTCACCGCATCCGAAAAATTACCGGTAGCCTCCAGGATACGACCCAGATTGACCACTGCTTTTACATAACCCTGGTCAGACTCAAGGGCCTGGCGGTAATACCGTATGGCTTCCTCGTTCCGGCCTTGGTCGGCAAGGACGACACCCATGTTGTTCCGGGCTTCGGCATTGAAGGGGTCCAGGGCGAGGATGCGTGAAAAAATATCCATCGCCTCGCTGTGCCTGCCCCGCTTGAACTGCACGATGCCCAGATTGTTCATCGCCTCCAGCCAACCCGGCTTGCTTCGCAGGGCGGTTTCATATTCGGTGGACGCGTCTTCCAGCCGGCCTTTAGCCTCCAGGGCTATGCCGAAATTGAAATGGAGGGTGGGGTTGTTGCGATCCAGGGAGAGGCCTTTGCGGAAAACCGTAAGAGCCTTGTCCCATTCTCCCAGCTTGTCGTAAATGGTACCCAGATTGTTGTAGACCGGAACGAATTGGGGATCCAGTTCCACGACTTTTGCGTACGCCATGGCGGCGGCTTTCAGATCACCCAATTGCTTGTGGACATTGCCCAGGTTGTAATGGAATTCGGCCCGTGTAGGGTCCGCATCTATGGCGGAATCCAGGGCGGAGAGGGCATCCATGAACCGTTCACGTTTACGGTAGATGACCGCCAGGTTGTTCAGGGCTTCGGCATCGCGTGGATTTTTGGCAACCAAGGTGCGGAATTCGTCTTCGGCGTCTTCCAGGCGATCGGTGCGTACAAAAACGGTACCCAACAGGAGTCGGGAGTCCCGGTTATTCGGATCTTGTTTGATGAAGGTTCGAAGGAGCCGTTCGGCAGATTCAGTATCTCCGACACGAACCGAACCGCGGGCTCGTTCAAGGATATCGTTTAAATCCAAAGGGCTCATCTGACCGTCCTTGCGGGGCGCGCTGAGACTTCGCGCGAGAATTCGCCGATATGGCGCGCAGGGGCGCGATCGTAAGCGGCTATTGCAAAATAGTATAACCCACCGTTACGCAATCCGTCGACAACGAATGATGTTCTTTGACCGACATCGATGGGAGAAGAACCCGCCGAAGACGAATTTCCGAAGTATTCACCCCGGGCGCCACCGTAATATATCAGATATCCACCTAAATCCGGGTCGGGCGATGGCCTCCATCTGAGTTCGACCGCGCCATCACGAATTTCCGCTGTGACGTTTGAGGGAGGGGGAGGAGGGGCATCCTGCTCATAATGGACTGTAAGTTCCTCCAATATAGGGCTTTGCTCGCCATCACCATCGGGATATAGCGTGACTGCAATCTGAAGCCAGCGCCCCCGCAAGCCCTCGCTTAGTGGTTTTCCGTCTTGTACGGGAATCCAGTCCAAATCCTTGCCTGCCCGAAAATCCGGAGATTCGCTTGCACGGAGGAAAAAGAACGCAGCTGAATTTCCGGGTTCGGCGGTCTTGGCTTCCAGGAGAATGGTTTCAGCATTGCTGGTCCCAAGGTCGAGCATGCGCGTTTCCGCCCGGCCGCCCTCCGCCGGGTAACGTGAATTGCGCTTTTTGTCAGAAAGATCACCGGAAATACGGAACTCATCCAGCATTCCGGTATAACGCGGACCAATGACAAGAACACCGTCCGATCCCGCTATGGGAGAAAAAGCCTCGCCACGTTCGGTGCCGGTCGTGGTCGCATAGGCAACGCTTTCCAACTGGTCGTCTATCAGGTACTCGACCAGGCCTATGGACGAATCGAAGCGCAACAGGTGATGGCTCCAGGTTTTTGGAACCACAAGACTGCGGGAACCCAGGCTGATTGGAAGGCGGCGGGTTTCGTCGGGGGAGGAGAAAAAGTCGGAGAAGGACCATTCTATACGGTTTCGTGCAACCAGACAGCGGAAGCGCTGAAAAACCGCCTCGCCCGTATTCGAGCGTCGGCTCGCGCTCCAGGAAAGGAGCTGTTCGCCATTCTCCATATTCGCAGGATACAGCCAGAATTCGATGGAAAAATCACCCACCCTGTTCCCGGAGTATAAAAGCGCCTCCGGGCTGGCAGGTTCAACCGATATGCCCGGGTCAGAACCGGCGAAAAGGACCGCCCCATTCCCCGCGCGCGCACGGAGGGGACCGACAATGGAGACAGTGGAAGGTATTGTGACGCGGTAGGCGTCCATGCGGGTAGAAACGGCTCCCGAACCGGCATCGTCAAAGGATAACGAAAGGGAACCCGCCTCGCCCGATGCCGGCAAGGAGGATGAGAGGGTGAGGACGGGCTTGTTCCGGAGTCGGTCCACCTCGCTGATCCCAGTACGGCTGTTGAAGGCGGCCCAACCGGCACTTCCTCCCAATTGGAGGATGGATTCTGCCTGTACGGCGGGTGCGATAAATACGAGTGCGGCAGACAAGGCGGTGGAGAGCATTCCTTTTCTCATCGATTCCCTATATCTTAGTATCGTAGATGATGGCCGACGACAAGAGCCTCTATTATTATAATCGGATTCGCGCAACGGCGAAAGAAGCCCCATTGGCACCCGGCGTCTATATAATGCGGGACGAGGACGGGGCTGTCATCTATGTCGGCAAGGCCAGGGTCCTGCGTTCGCGCCTTTCTTCCTATTTCAGCGGGGACAAGGATGTAAAGACCCGCACACTACTAAAGCGCGCCCATGCCATCGAACATATCATCACCAACAACGAATACGAAGCCCTGCTTCTGGAAAACACGCTCATCAAGCAGCATTCCCCCAAGTACAACATCAACCTGAAGGATGGGAAATCCTATCCGGTGGTCCGGATCACCGCAGAAGCCTTCCCCAGGATATTCCGTACCAGGCGCATCATCGAGGATGGCTCACTTTATTTTGGTCCCTTTCCGAACCTGCCAGCCGTGGATACCCTTCTGGACCTGATCGACAAGCTTTTCCCGCTACGCAAATGCCGTACCCTCAGATCGCGCAAGGCCCCCTGCATGTATTTCCACATAGGCCGCTGTTCCGCTCCCTGTTGCGGCAAAATCACCCGGGAAGAGTACGCCCTCCATGTGGACAAGGTAAAAAAACTATTGTCCGGCGAAACGGAAACGCTGGTAGATGATTTGAACAAGCAGATGCAGGCCGCCGCGCAGGCAATGAAATTCGAACGGGCAGCCCAGTTGCGGGATGCGATACGGGCAATACACGAGCTTTCATCGGTGAACGCGGTGGTGGATTTCGACCCCGACGCGCGGGATTACGTTTCCTGGGCGTCCGAAGGGGTATTGGCCACTTTTACTGTTTTCTCCCTTCGTGGCGGAAAGATGACCGGTCGGGAGCTGTATCGTACCCGTAGCGCCGCTTCCGACGATGAAAGTCTGGATGCCTTCCTCACCGTCTATTACGGGCCGGACCGCCTGCCTCCGCCCAGGGTGTACCTGGCAGCTTCGGGCCATGATTTTACGGTCGTCTCCCGCTGGTTTCACGACGAATTGGGGGTGGAACCGGCCTTGTTGGCGGCGGATGAACGCCGGCATGAAACGGTGCTGGCCATGGCGTACCAGAATGCCAAAGAGGATTTGGCGAAACGTGTCAAGGAGCGCGGTGCGGGACCCTCCCTGGACGAGCTGCAGAGCGCCCTTGGACTTCGCCGACGACCCGAACGTATCGAAGGGTTTGACATAGCCCAGTTGGATGGATCATTCCCGGTCGCATCGCTGGTCAGTTTCAGGGACGGCATCCCGGACAAGAAAAACTACCGCCATTTCAGGCTGAAAACCGTGGTCGGCATTGTGGACGATTTCCAGGCCATGCGCGAGGCTGTGAGCCGGCGCTATACACGGGTAATTTCCGAAGGCAGCGAATTGCCCGATTTTATCCTGATCGACGGTGGAATAGGGCAGGTGAACGCGGCCAAGGGTGTTCTGGAGGCATTGGGCATCGACATGGATATGGCAGGCTTGGCGAAGCGGGACGAAGAGCTCTGGCTACCCGGAGCAAGCGAACCCATCCGCCTGTCCAAAAACTCCGAAGCCCTCAAGATCCTTCAATTCGTACGGGACGAGACCCACCGCTTCGCCACCGGCCTCAATCAGAAATTGCGCTCGAAAACCCTCAGACTGGGTAGCCTGGAATCCATCGCAGGCATTGGACCCGTCAAGGCTGCCGCACTCCTGAAAGCCTTTGGTTCCCTGGAAGCCCTGGCGGCCGCGACACCCGCCGATATCGCCGGTGCGGCCAAGGTGTCTGAATCCCTTGCCGCCGCGGCAAAAGCAGCAGCCAGGCTTGCACTTGCAGACCAGAAAGTGGAACGCGAAAGGCTTTCCTCAGGTTCCTCCGCTTCCAGGAAACACGCACCAGGCCAGGCACCGCGCCCGGCCGGAGCCGATCGTCCTCTTCCCTCCGGTACGCGCCGGATGGTACCCAGACCCACCATCGCCGACCTGGCCGCCGAAGCTGATGCTGAGTATTCTGTAGACGAAAAATCTGAAAATAGTTGAAAATGATGTAATATTACGAATATAGTTCTCTTTTCCGCACTGCACTTGTTCCTTTTTTATCTCTTCTCTATACTGGTGCGGACCGCCGGAATGACCCTAGATGGATTCCCGTTTCTATCCGTATGCTTCATTTACCGGAATTCGGCCAACTCTAACCAGGAAGGTATCCGAATGACCAAGCTGAGCAAGATCCTTTTGTCCGTTGTTGCCCTATTATCACTGGGCGGTGTCCTGATCGCCCAAGAGGCTGTCCCCATAACAGAAACCATGTCGGAATTGGTGCTCCAGTTGGGTATCATTATCTTTGCTGTACGCGCAGGCGGAATTCTGGTTAAAAAGATTGGTATCCCCTCAGTATTGGGCGAACTACTCGCCGGAGTCGTCATCGGACCTTTCGCACTTGGGGGCTTGGCTTTCCCGGGTTTCCCCCACGGCCTTTTTCCGTTGATGGAAGGAAGTCTGGCGGTAAGTCCTGAACTGTACGGTTTTGCGACCGTGGCATCCATAATCCTGCTCTTTGCTTCGGGTTTGGAGACCGACATAGCCCTATTCCTCAGATATTCACTCGTAGGCGGTATCGTCGGTATAGGAGGGGTGGTTTTTTCCTTCACTCTGGGAGATCTCGTGGGGGTGTATTTGCTCCACGCCGATTTCATGGATCCCCGCTGCCTGTTTCTCGGAATACTTTCCACAGCCACATCAGTTGGCATAACCGCTCGCATATTGTCGGATCAGAAGAAAATGGATTCACCCGAAGGTGTCACCATCCTGGCCGCGGCGGTATTCGACGATGTCCTGGGTATCATAATGCTGGCGGTGGTACTTGGAATCGTCGCAGTTCTCACCGGTGGCGGCACGGGCGAAAAGCTCAGTGCCATGAAGATAAGTTCCATCGCGGTCCATGCATTTGGGATCTGGTTGGGTTTTACTGCACTCGGATTGATCTTTGCCAAGAGGATTGCATCCTTCCTTAAATTGTTCAAACATACTTTTGATTTTTCCATACTCGCCCTTGGCATCGCGCTCATCCTTGCGGGTATTTTCGAAAAGCAAGGTTTGGCGATGATCATCGGTGCTTATATTGCAGGTTTGTCGCTATCCAAGACAGATATCGCGGCGGTCATCCAGGAACGCATCCATGGTCTGTACGAGTTTTTTGTACCGGTTTTCTTCGCCGTCATGGGCATGATGGTCAATGTTCGGGAAATTATGTCTCCGGATGTCCTGATTTTCGGAGGCATTTATACCGTAGTCGCCATACTGGCGAAGGTCATAGGGTGCGGTGGGCCAGCCTTGACGCTGGGCTTCAATTTCCGGGGCGCCTTACGTATCGGGACAGGAATGGTTCCTCGCGGTGAAGTCGCATTGATCATCGCCGGCATCGGACTGGCAGCGGGGATCCTGGACGAAAAATTATTCGGCGTCGTCATTATGATGACCTTGGTCACCACTGTTGTAGCTCCTCCCATCCTGAATGCCACCCTCAGGATTCCCGGCATGGGTACCAGAAAACCGGCCAAAGGTTCAGAATCCGCCACTGTCACCTGGGATTTCCCTTCCGATGAGATAGCCGATCTGGTAGTCGATACTCTCCTGAAAGACCTGAAGATGGAAGGTTTTTATGTCCAGATGATGAATATCGACGATGGACTTTCCCAAGCGAGAAAGGGGGATGTGGCTCTTTCCATAACCGAAGAAGAGAACAAGGTTAGCATAGAAACAGCGCCGGAAGATCTGGGTTTCGTGAAAACCGCCGTCTTCGAGGTTTTGGTCAGACTCAACGAATCCATCGAGCAGTTGAAAACCCAGTCCAATCCTACTGAGCTTCGAAAGGAATTATCGGACCTGAACGGAAGGGCGGATGGGGACTTGTTGAAAGTTTTGGATCCCGCCTGCATTTCCCTGGATTTGCGCGGTGCTTCGAAAGATGAAATCATATCGGAACTCGTGGGAATACTGTACGCTGCGGGAAAATTGGCGGACCGCGAGCTGGCTGTGTCCGATGTCCTTCATCGCGAAGCTACGATGAGCACCGGCATGCAGCACGGAGTCGCCCTGCCCCATGCCAAGACGGATGCCGTAAAATCCCTATGCGTCGCAGTCGGAATAAAAAAGGGTGGAATTGATTTCGATTCGATAGATGGCGAACCGTCACGCCTTTTCATCCTGATAATTTCCCCAAAAAAGACTTCCGGCCCCCATGTCCAATTCCTTGCAGCTGTGGGCGCGGTACTGAAAGACGAGTCCACCAGGGAGAAAATCATCGGTACCCAGACCTATCCCGAGGTGGTGCGACTGTTACAAGGAAAATAGCGGGATTTTTTGAATATACTTGCTTTTCCTATGACGATGGTACATACTTATGGTATGGCAGTAATGGAGCATAGAACAACATTCGCCTTGGACGATGTCACCATCCAGAAGATGAGGCATTTAGCCAAGCGGTGGAACGTGTCCCAAGCCGAAGTCGTTCGACGTGCCATAGAACAGGCCGACCGGCTGGCGGAACAGGAGAAAACCCAAATACTCGATCGCCTTATTGCGTATCAGCAGAAGGGTGCCTTATCCGCCCGGCAAGCCCAGTCTTATATGGAAGAGGTTGCCGAAAACCGTGCCGAGTGGGGACGTGGCGAATGATCCTGCTCGACACGAACTACCTTATCCGCGTACTTGTGCAAGGTAGTTCCGAGTCAGAGCGAATCATGCGCTGGGTTTCGGCAGGGGAAGACCTCTGCACATCCAGTATTGCCTGGTACGAATTCCTGTGCGGTCCGGTGGACGACGCTGGTGTGGACCTTGTGGGTGCCATCATAAAATACAGGATCATTCCCTATGTATCCGATCATGCGGTGGAGTCGTCCCGCCTGTTCAACGCAACCGGCCGTAAAAGACGATTGCGGGTCGATTCCATGATTGCGGCTGCCGCCATAGTAATCAATGCGCCACTGGCCACCGATAATAGCCAGGACTTTGGTGAATTCATTTCCCACGGATTGATAGTAGTATAAGTGGGGCTTTGGCTTGTCAAGTTTTAAAAAAGTGCTTGACTTCAGTTAAAAAACTGGTGCTCGACCAGGATTTTTACCCCAATCCCTATCAATACCAAGCCCCCGACGGTTTCCGCCCTACGTCCCAAGGTGCTTCCTATGCGTTTCCCGAACTCGAAACCCAATATGCACAAAAAAAAAGTAACAATACCGATGACCAAGGCCGGAGTCCAGATGCCGGTACCAAGCAGGCTGAAGGATATACCGATGGCCAAGGCGTCCAGGCTTGTTGCGATGGACAGGACAAGCAAATTCTTTGGATCATCGATGTCTGCACCGGATACTGATTGTCTGACTTGGTCCACATTCCCGGAAATGGTTTCATCATCCTCGCAGGTTGCGGATTTGACAGGGGTCAAGGATTCTTTGAGCATTTTCCCGCCCACCAAGGCGAGCAGGCCAAAAGCTATCCAATGATCGTAGTCCTGTATATACGCGCTGAGGGTCCTTCCCAGAAACCATCCGAAGACGGGCATAAGGAACTGGAAAAAACCGAATGAGAAGGATGCTCGCAGCATCCGGCATGGTTTGAGTTCCGTATTGCACATACCGGCGGAGACTGAGACGGCAAAGGCATCCATGGAGAGACCCAGGGCAACAAGTAGGGTCTGTATCATTCGATCATCCTTGGTCTAGTAGGTGCGGTCCAGTAATCTGGTAGCCAGAAGATGCATTAGCTCACGGGGCAAGCCAGGCGGCAGTGCGTCGATTTCCGCCAGAGCCCTGTTTGTATAGCGGTGCGCATAGGTACGGGCGTCCAGAATGCCATTCCGCTCGAAAACGGCGTCGATGAGGGCTGGAACATCGGCGTAGGGGAAATTGGCGGGGCTCACCATATTAGCGAGTTTGCCGTCGTCGTTTTTCAAGGCGCAGAGCAGTGGAAGCGTCGCAAGCCCGGCCTTCAGGTCGTTGCCCACAGGCTTGCGTACGAGGTTTTCCGTGCTCTCATAATCAAGGATGTCGTCTATGATCTGGAACGCCATACCCAAGTCGTAACCCGCCCTGCGCAAGCGCTCGCTGGTACGCGGGTGAACCTTGGCCTCGCTCGAACCCGCGTGGCAGGCCAATGAGAACAGTACGGCCGTCTTGCCCATGATCTTACGCAGGTATCGCCGTATGGAAGGTGATGCGGTGAAACGATCCAGATCCTGCTCAATCTCCATCGCGCAAATCACGGAGATGGCTTGGGCAAGCAGTGTGGCATTGGCTGGGGTAGTGTAGGTTGCGGTGAGGATGAAACAGCGGGACAGGAGGAAATCTCCCATCAGTACAGCATCCTTCTTGCCGTATCGGGAATGGACGGCAGGCAGTCCGCGGCGTAGGGGGGAATCATCCACGATATCATCGTGAATGAGGGTAGCGACGTGGAGCATTTCCAGCGCCGCGGCAAGGGCTATGGTTTTTTTTTCATCCCTTTTTCCAAAGCGTGAAGCGATAAGAAGCAAACCAGGTCTTAGAAGCTTGCCGTCACCTTTGAATAGGTCACCCAACGCATTCTGTATCAAGGCATGGTCATACCCAACGGCTTCCTGGACAGCCTTTTGAACGCGAGTCAAGTCTTCTGGGATACCGGGAAAGTCCAGCCAAAAATCGGTCATCGGGCATCCGGGTTTCCGATGCGGCACGAGGTCCGACCGGAGCGAAACCGGGAAACGGATGACATGGGCTTTCGCTTTGTCTTCCGCCGCCCGGCACGGCTACTGTTATTTCTTGGAAGGCCCGTCAAGGTACCAGAAATTGCGGCGTGCTATCTTGGTGCCGTTCCAGATTTTCTTGCAGAAGGGAACTACCCAGCAGTCGAGGCCGAAGGCCCGTCCCGCACCGCCCATCATCAGGATTCCGGCGAAAATGAACCAGAGCTGATCCCAGGCGAACATGCCGGAAACGGTGAACACCACGCACATGACTATCGAGATGACCGCTGCCCACCAAGTGAACAGTCCGCCCATCAAAGCCAGGCCGATGGCGATTTCCACACCTACTATCATCAACTGGAAGAATTGGAAAGGTAAGGCAGAAGCCATGCCGTCCATGAAGGTCTGCCTGAACCAGGTAGAGATGCCACCATTGAAATCGAATATGGGCTTGGTGAGGTCCCAGACCTTGCCGAAAGCCACACCGGCGGTGTTTGCCGCATCAGCGACGGCGGATCCTGCGGCGGCTACCACTTCCGCACCGCCTTCTACCCATTCTTCGGAGGCGGCTGCTATCGCTTCCACTACAGGTTCGACAGCGGCGGCACCTTCCTCTACCCATTCTTCGGAGGCTGCGCTGGTGGCGTCCGCAACTGCGGCGCCCGCTTCGGCGGCTTTGGCGATGCCGGCCTGCACGACGCCCTTGGAGAACATCCAGCCGGATTTGGAACCGGCACTCCAGGATAGCCAGCCTTCGCCTATCTTGTTGACTCCTTCCATGATCCAAACCAAGCCCAGCCAGAGCCGGAGCGGCAGGAGCCAGTAGCCTCGGGTCTTGTAGGCCCCGAAACCATGGATGATGTTGTTGCCGTGCTTCATATCCAGGAACTCGTGTTTCAGATATTCCCAGCACTGGTTGACTCCGGCGACACCGAACAGGTAATGGATATTGATCAGGTGCTTCATGGCCATGGCCATGAGCCCGGAGACCTTCATGCCACCCGCATTGGAAACGGCGTATTTTCCGCCTACGGAAACCATGAACCCATGGTAATTGGACTTGAATTTGACAGCCGCCTCGCCATCGATTGCGGCGGCGACGTTGTGTGCGGCGGTTTCCGCTGTCTGCAGGGCGGTTTCTACTATTTGCGGAAGGGGCTTGGTACCTTCGATGAACCAGATATTGTCACCCACCAGCCATACGTTGTCGTAGTCTACCGAACGCATCTCGTCGTTTACCAGGATGCGGCCCTTCTTTCCGGAAATGTCACGGTGGGTGGCCTTGAAGTTGCAATCTGCCAGGCCGCAGGTACCGTGGGCGCGCATTATTTCGCAATCCCGGTTGCCGCAACGGCCTTTGGTCAGGTCCAGCATGCCGGCGAAGAGGCAACCCTGCACACCGCAGGTCCAAATGAAGGTTTCGGTCTCGATTACCGTACCGTCCTTCAGCTTCACCGTTCCCGGTTCAGCACCGACGATGGCGGTATTTGTCCGGATATCGGCACCTTTTTTGCGCATGTAGGAGCCGACTTTCTCACGCAGCTCCTCTTCAATGATGGGGAGTATGGTTGGAAGGGCTTCCACAACTATGATCTTTACGTGTGAAGGATATACGTTCCATTTTGCGCACATGGCATCACGCCACTCGATGAGTTCGCCCGCCATCTCGATACCGGTAAACCCGGCACCAGCGACCACGAAGGTCAACATCTTTGCGCGAAGTACGGGATCCTTTTCGGAAACTGCCTTTTCGAAGGTTTCCTCTATATGGTTCCGGATACGTATGGCGTCGTCGAAGGACCAGAGGGTAAGCGAGTTTTCCTTGATGCCTGGAACCCCGAAGAATTCAGGCTCCGCACCGGTTCCTACTATTAGGTAGTCGTATTTGTAATTCGCTGTCTTTGAGATTACCTTTTTGGCCTTGAAATCCACGGTTTCAATCTTGTCAAGAACGACATTCACCTTGGACGCGCCGAAAACCTTGGCGAAGGGTACCCGGACCGAGTCGGGCTCGACACGGTGTCCCGCTACCTCGTGCAGTTCGGTCATAAGGGTGTGGTAAGCGTTCTTGTCGATGAGGGTTATGGAAACATCGTTCCGCTTTTTGTAGCGTTTGGCAAGTTTTTTGGCGGTTTCGATACCAGCGTATCCACCACCAAGAACCAGAATTCTTTTCGTATCGGCCATCTTCCATCTCCTTGGATCCGTCTATATTTTAAGTGCGGCATTGGCACGTGCAATTGAAAAATCAGTAAGCTGTCAAGTCGGGCAAGTGTAAAGTATTTAAATAATATGTCAAGTATTACAGCAAAAATATATCGATAATAATATATTATGAATACGAGATATACAAGGGGATTTTTCCAACCCAAAAAAATACCGTCCCGATTTTCGGGACGGTACATGAACGAGCATTTGAAATAGTGCGGGATTGGGTGTTATTTCATGTACAGCGGGCGCGCCTCATAATGGGTGTGCAGAAGCTTGTGGGCCGTGTGGCCGTTGGGCTCGCCCAGGAATTCCGCATACACCTGCTTGATGTAGGGATTATCGTGGGAACAGCGGTAGGTGGACTTCACGTCATCGCTGTAGAGGCCGGCCATACGCTTGCTGCGGACTTCATCCGTTGCGCCGTAGGGTTGTCCTCCACCGGAGATGCAGCCGCCTCGGCAGGCCATCACTTCGACGAAGTGGTACGGAGTTTCCTTTCCGGCGGCCTTCGCTGCACGGATTTCGTCAAGTACAGCAGCGATATTGCCCATCTGATGCGCGACGGCGATACGGATTTTGGTACCGTTCATGTCGACTTCCGCTACCTTGACGCCTTCAAGTCCGCGAACAGGCATGAAATTGACGTCTTCCAGTTCCTTCTTGGTTACCAGGTTGTAGGCGGTACGGACCGCTGCTTCCATGACGCCGCCAGTGGCACCGAAGATGGTTCCGGCTCCGGTGTAGGGCCCTAACGGGTTGTCGGCGTCCTCCTCGGGCAGGTTGAGGATGTCGATGCCGGCCTGCTTGATCATGCGGGCGAGTTCGCGGGTGGTGATGGAAATATCCACGTCCTGGAAGCCCGATGATTTCATGTCATCGTTACGGCCGGTTTCCCATTTCTTCGCCGTGCAGGGCATGACAGAGACGGAGAAAACCTTTGCGGGATCCACGCCGGCTTTCTTGGCCCAGTAGGTTTTGATCATGGCACCCATCATCTGCTGGGGTGACTTGGCGGTGGAGAAATTAGGGATCATGTCCGCATAATATTTCTCCATGTAGTCGACCCAGGCGGGGCAGCAACTCGTAATGAGGGGAATCTCACCCTTGCCTTCGGTCAGCCGCTTAACCAATTCGGTACCTTCCTCGATAATGGTGAGGTCGGCAGAGAAGTTGGTGTCGAAGACCGTCTTGAAACCGATTCGGCGAAGTGCTGCGTATATCTTCTTGGTCATCAACTGACCAGGTTCCAGGCCGAATTCCTCCCCAAGCGCCACGCGTACCGCAGGGGCTATCTGTACCACCGAGTGAAGGTCGGCTTGCTGGAGGCCAGCCCAGACGCGCTGGGTGTCGTCGTGCTCGTAAATGGCACCAACGGGGCAGTGGGCCGCACACTGGCCGCACTTGATACAGGGACTGTCGCCTAGCTTCACGTCGGCAGCCGGCGCGATGCGGCCCTTTTCGCCACGGCCAAGGAATTCGATGGCCCAGACATTCTGCATGTCCTGGCATACCTTTACGCAACGACCGCAACGGATGCACTTCTGGGGGTTCAGTACGATCGCCGGGTTCGACGTATCGATGGGAAGGTCCTTCAGGAAGCGCTCGTAGGGCATCTCGCGTATGCCAAACTCGGCGGCGAGGGTCTGGAGCTCGCAGCTTCCGTTACGCGGACACTGCAGGCAGTCGTTGGGGTGATTGGACAGGATGAGTTCGATGACCGTACGGCGTACAGCTACGATCTCGGGATCGTGGGTGATCACGCTCATGTTTTCGGCAACCGGCGTGCAGCAGGCGCGCACCATCTTTGGCGAGCCCTCCATGCGCACGATACAGATGCCGCAGGCTGCCCAGGCCGGGAGGTCCGGGTTGTAACAGAGCGTTGGGATCTTGACGTTGACCTTTTTTGCCGCGTCCAGAATAGTGGTGCCGGCCTCGACCTGCACGGGCTTGCCGTTTATCTTCAGGTTAAGCATCGCTAGTACTCCTTATGTTTTCCCTTATTTTTTCAGGACCGCGCCGAATTTGCACGCCTTGAAACACTCGCCGCACTTGATGCATTTCAGCTGATCAATGACGTGGGGCTGGCGTTTTTCGCCTGCGATGCAGGGAACGGGACACTTACGGGCGCAGATGCCGCAACCTATGCACTTTTCAGCGTCGATTTCAAAGCGAACCAGGTGCTTGCATTTACCTGCGCGGCATTTCTTGTCGACGATGTGCTCGATGTATTCTTCGCGGAAGTTCTTGATGGTCGAAATCGAGGGATTGGCTGCGGAGCCGCCCAACATGCAGAGCGAAGCCTTGGTCATGGCTTTGCCTATATCGTGAAGCTTGTCCAGATCGGCCATCTCGCCATTGCCATGGGCAATCTTGTCCAGGATGCTATGGACCTGGTGCGTTCCGATGCGGCAGGGGGCGCATTTTCCGCAGGATTCGTCCACACAGAATTCCATGTAGAAGCGCGACACGTCCACGACGCAGTCGTCCTCGTCCATGACGATGAGTCCGCCCGAACCCATCATGGAACCCAACCTGGTAAGGCTTTCGTAATCGATGGGGGTGTCCAGCACGGACTCGGGAAGGATTCCGCCGGAAGGACCGCCGGTCTGGGCGCCCTTGAACTTCTTGCCGCCCTTGATGCCGCCGCCGATGTCGAAAATGATTTCCCGCAGGGTGGTTCCCATGGGAACCTCGACCAAGCCCGAATTGTTCACTTTTCCGGTAAGGGCGAATACTTTTGTGCCTTTGGAGGTTTCGGTGCCGATCGAGGCGAACCAGGCGCTTCCCTTGGTCAGGATGACGGGAATGTTCGCCAGGGTCTCAACGTTGTTGATGACCGTGGGCTTGCCCCAGAGCCCCTGGATCGCAGGGAACGGGGGTTTTGGAACGGGCATGCCCCGCTTGCCTTCCAGCGACTGAAGCAGTGCTGTTTCCTCGCCACATACGAAGGCACCTGCACCCAGACGGATTTCCACGTCGAAATCAAAGCCCGAGTTGAGGATGTTCTTTCCCAAAAGACCGTAATCGCGGGCCTGCTGTAGCGCAACCCTAAGACGCTCGATGGCCAGGGGATATTCCGCGCGGATATATACATACCCGTGCGTGGCACCGATGACGCGTCCGCAGATGATCATGGCTTCTATGATGGAATGGGGGTCGCCTTCGACGGTGGACCGGTCCATATAGGCGCCCGGATCGCCTTCGTCGGCGTTGCAGACTACGTATTTGACCTCGTTCTTTTCCTTGCGGGAGATATCCCACTTGAGCCAGGTGGGGAAACCCGCACCGCCGCGACCGCGCAGCCCGGCGATTTTGAGCTCGGAAATCACCTCTTCGGGCTTCATCTCGAACAGGACTTTTTCAAGCGCCGCATAACCGTCACGGGCGATGTATTCGTCGATGTTGTCCGGGTTGATGACGCCGCAGTTGCGCAGGACTATGCGCAGCTGTTTTTGGTAGAACTGGATGTCCTCGACGGCCAGCTTGCCCTTCTTCGCGCCCTTGTCGTAGAGCAGGCGTGTGACTTCGCGGCCCTTGATGATCTGTTCGGCAATGATCTCGGCGGCATCCGCCGGTTTGACCTCGGTATAGAAGGAATCTTCGGGCAGGACCTTGACTATGGGGCCTTTCTCGCAGAATCCGAAGCAACCGGTCTTGACGATCTGGACCTTGTCCTTTACGCCCTGCCTCTCGGCTTCGGATATAAGGTTCCGGTAGATCTCGTCGCCTTTTCCGGATTCGCAACCGGTTCCGCCGCAGACGAGTATGTAATGATTGTAGGCCATCGAATCCCCCTTACTTCGCCACTATGTCGGCCGCTGGCCGATCCTGGATGTGATTGTCGAGGAGTTGCCGGCCAATGAGGTGCTTCTCCACGATTTCCTTGACAACCGCGACATCCACCTTGCCGTAAATGACGGTGGGCATGCCGGGAACCAGGACTTCGACGGTCGGTTCCGCGTAGCACAGGCCCATGCAGCCGGTCTGCCGGACAAGCACGTCGTCCACCAGCTTTTTCTCGTCCAGCGCCGCCAGGAACGCGTCCAGGGTATTCTTGGCTCCGGCTGCAATACCACAGGTACCCATACCGACTATTACCTGGATGTTCTTGCCGTCGCTGTCCCGCTTCCTCAGTTCCGTTTTCTTGCCATCGCGGAGCTTCCTCAGCTCCTCCAACGTCATCTTTGCCATATAGTTCGCTCCTTGGTCATTATTTCAGTCATCCGTCGTATCCGTCTCGTCAATTGAACGGAGGTATCGGTCCAGAAGCACCAGGGCTCCCGCATCCTCCAGACTACCCAACGCATCGACGAGTTCCGTTTTCCGGACTTCGTAATCCACCGTTCCCCGGATTCCCCGGTACGAACGCCGCACAAGCATCTCTCCTGGTCCCTCGTACAGGAACATGGTCCGTATCAAACCCGGAACATCGCCCACCGGGGGGGCATCCAGGTTGGATAGATCGAAACGTGCCTCGACAGTCGTTCCCATTCCCTTCTCGGACCGTATATCCCAGGCGCCGTTAGTCTGGACGGCGGTCTGGATCAGGAATGGAATTCCCAGCCCGACACGGCGTCCCGGATGCTTGATCCCGTCCGAGTGGAAAGGATCCTTTGCCCGCTCAAGCTGTTCTTCCGTCATACCCTTGCCGTTGTCACCGATGACGAAGCGAAATTCGCTTTCGGTCTCGATAAAGTCGGCCTCCACGAGCGTGGCACCCGATTCCGCGGCGTTCTGCGCGATATCGGCGGCCAAGTCGCTCAGGGTAAAATGCACCTTCCTTATCCTATGCTTGCCTGTATTTTTGGATAATATCCGGTAATTGTTCCGGAGTGAGTTTTCCGTATACATCGTTCCCAATGGTGACTACCGGTGCGAGGCCGCAACAACCGACGCATCGGACCGGGTCGATGGAGAACAATCCGTCAGGGGTCACTTCGCCTTCTTCCAGGCTCAGGATGGAACGCGCTTCCTCAATCAGATCCTGACCGCCCTTCAGATAGCAGGCTGTTCCCAGGCAGACCGAAATCCTGTTCTTTCCGGGTTTGGTGGTTTTGAAAAAATGGTAGAAGGTCACGACGCCGTAAATCCGCGCCAGCGGAATATCGGTAATCCTTGCCAGTTTTTCCGCAGCTTCCCGTGGAATGAAGCCGAAAGTCTCCTGAACCTTGTGCAGGATAGTGATCAAGCTTCCAGGCTTGGACTTCCATTCGTCGATAAACGCAAGAAGTTCCTTGGAGAACTCCATTTCGCGCTTGAGCGTAGCGCTCGCCGTTGACATGTATACCTCCCAAAAATATAGATAAAAAAGTATCGTATTCGTTGTAAGCGCATTCTATAATGATCGAAGGATTTGTTCAAGCTGGAGATAATTTAGTTTTTTATCTATATAATTTTATTCTTATATTGTAAAATAGCCTGATTTGATCATTTCCAGGATGCGCCCAGCGAGATGGGCTTGTATAGGGTGAGGAGATCCACCAAGGGTATGCTGAAATCTACCTGTTTGCCCTTGGAGCTTCCTCCCTGGACGGTAAAAGCAGGGGATGGCAGTTCCAGAGTCACAGATATGACGGAGGTCCGTAGTTCTGAAGCTATCGTGGGGCCGTACACCAACGCCACAAGTGCAAGGTAATCAGCACTATCCATCTTTTCTCCGGTGGCGATGGGTGCCATCAGGGCTTCCAGGTAATCGCGGATTTCCGGTGAGAGGGCGGAAAGGAAGGCCGGTGCGGACACCGGGCTCAAGTCCATGCTGATCCTGCCGCCAGATGCGGAACGTTCTACTTTAAAGACCGAAGTGATTTCAGCCACCGGTTTCCCACCGGAAAGCGGGGCGTTGGAAAGGATGCGTTCCGGGTCTGTGATGAGGAAGGTGCCGGAGACCGAGTTGGGGCTGGTATTCCGCAGGTCTACAAGGGAAATCCCGTTCAAGGCTTTTAGGTTCCTCGAAAGGGAGGCCGCATCAAGGGCGCGCAGGGAAGCGGACGCCGATGTGGACGAAGCCCCACCCTGCGCGAAGGCGGATAGACCTGCGATCAGCGCGACGGTACGCGGTGAGAGGGTCGCTGAAAGCGAGACTTGGGCGGAACCCTCTTGTTCCAGGCGAAGGTCGTACTTGGCGGAGCATGAACCGGCCAGCAGAATAACGGACAATTCAAGGGCAAAAAGCCCGAGCTTGTGGTAAGATAGGCTTGCGAAACGTTCCATGTGTTCCCCTTATTCATAAGAAGTAGCGAAAGGGGCTTTCGTTACAAGCCCAGTCGTGAGATTATATATGAACGTTATGGCATATCCGGCTTTGTCTCCTATGAGTGGCATAGGCTGGAGTCCAAGCCAGAGCGCGATCCGTAGCATCGCGTATCCTGATCCGTGAGGTAATATGTATGAACGCAATCGCCACTCCCTGGTCTTTCCTGGACGAGTACCGAGGTCGCGCCTTTGCGGGTGAATGGCCGACCTTGAGCGAGCTTTTCAGGATAACCGCCTCCCGTCATCCCGAACGCCCCTGTCTTACCGTCTACGAACCGGATCGTATCTCCCTTACGTATGCCCAGTCTTTGGCCAAAGTGGATGCCCTTGCCCGCAAGCTGCACGCTCTTGGTGTGCGCAAAGGAGCCAAAGTCGCCGTAACCGGAAAGAATTCCCCCGAGTGGGCGGTAGCCTATCTGGGAATATTAAGTGCAGGAGCCACCGTAGTACCTATCGATTACCAGCTCAAGAATGAGGAAACCGATAATCTGCTGAAGGCTTCTGATTCGAAGATCCTTTTTGTGGATGAGGAAAAGTATGAATACTTCGCCGCGCGCAAGGGTCTGGATGTCTACTCCCTGCGGGCCGGCATCGGCACGTATATATACGACTTGGACGCGGAACCCTCAGATATCGAAGCTGCGGTCGAGACCGACCTGGCTGCCATCCTGTTCACTTCGGGCACCACCGGCAACCCGAAAGGCGTCATGCTTACCCATAAGAACCTGGTGTCCGATTGCTTCCTGGCCCAGTCGCACCTGAAGCTGTACCCCACCGACGTTTTTTATGCCCTTTTGCCCATTCACCATTCCTATACCATGCTCGCTGTCTTCATCGAATCCCTTTCCGTGGGTTGCGAACTTGTTTTCGGCAAAAAAATGGTGACCAAGGCCATACTCAAGGACTTGAAGGAAGCCAATATCACCATGTTCCTGGGCGTCCCCATGCTCTTCAACAAGGTTCTGGCCGGCATAATGAAGGGAGTGAAGGCAAAGGGTCCTTTCATATATGGACTCATCCGCACCTTGATGGCCATTTCGGGTTTCATCAAGAAAGCCTTCAACATAAATCCCGGCAAGAAGCTTTTCCATTCTGTCCTGGACAAGGCTTCCCTGGCGACCAACCGTATCTGCATTTCCGGCGGCGGACCGCTGGCTTCAAGCATTTTCAAGCAATACAACCAATTGGGGATCGACTTCATCCAAGGCTACGGTTTGACCGAAACCTCGCCCATCCTGACGCTCAACCCGGTGGAGCACTACAAGGAAACCAGCGTCGGCAAGGTGATTCCCGGGGTTGATATGCGTATCCTGAACCCGGACGAACGGGGTGTGGGAGAGATCATCGTAAAAGGACCCATGGTCATGCAGGGCTATTATAAAATGCCCGAAGAAACCAAAGAGGTCTTTACCGACGACGGCTTTTTCAAGACCGGCGACCTGGGTTACCTGGACAGCGAAAACTACCTGTACCTTACCGGACGTGCCAAGAACCTGATCGTCACCGAAGGTGGCAAGAACGTCTACCCCGAAGAGATCGAGAACGAATTCCAACTTTACGACGAAGTCGAGCAGATCCTTGTCCGGGGCTACGAATCGGACAAGAAAATGAAGGTCGAAGGGATCGAAGCGCTTGTGTTCCCCAACCAGGAAGCCTTCAAGGATGCGTCCGGGACGCTCAGTCCAAAGGATGCAATCGCCAAACGCATGCAAGCCATAGTCGACGAGGTGAACCAGCGCATGCTGCCCTACCAGCGCATCGAGAAAATTACAGTCCTGGATGAGGCAATGGAAATGACTACCACTAAAAAGATCAAGAGGATTGCCGTATAAGCATTTTTATTGGATATCCCGTACGAATGTGCTATTTTTTAATTGTCGCACCGTCATTATGGCCTGCGGGCGTTGTTTCGGGCGGACTTTTCAAATTGGAGCACAAAGTGCGGGATTACCTCTTTGCGGGGCGCGTCGTTCAGGCGGCCTTACACGTGACTGTTGTTCTATTAGCGGCTTTCCTATCAGTTTCCTGCAGTACCCTCAAGCAGAGCGCCTTCCAAGGGCGGGTCGAAGGACCTACAAACGCGTCGACCTGGATCGAAATGGGTCCGTCCGATTCATCCATCCGCATTCTGGGTACGATTGATGTCGAAAAGGGTTCGTTGCGTCTGCTTGTAAAAGAGCCTGATGGCGGAATTTTCCTTGACGAGACCTACACCCATGATCCCGCCACGCCCGAAAGCCTTAAAATCAAAATTGACTCGAATGCGAAGGCCCGGCCGGGAATCTGGTTGCTCGAACTGAGCGGCAAGGATGAGACCAGTTCCGGCGTGTACGAGCTCGAACTGTCGAATCGGTAGTCAGGCTCCGACAAGCATCAGCCAGCCCCGGAAAGAGGCTGGCTGATGCTTGTCAGTCAGGCCAGGCAAACTGCTGTATTGGCTGTCGTCCTGCCTTATTCCTTCCAGGTTCCTTCTCGCATCTCCCCTTCCCGGGGAGGGATGGTCATCACCATTCCAGGCAAGATCAGGTGGGGATTGTCCGGTTGGGGTAGTTTGTCCTTGTTGGCCTGGTACAGGACTGGCCATTGCAGGGGATCACCGTAGACGAAAGGATATTCGGCGATACGCCAGAAGCAGTCCCTGGCCGACTCGATGAGGCGGACGACGTAGTACTGAGGTAAAAGCACCTGTTCCGACCTGGGGCCAGTTATCGGTGTTTTGGCATCCGGCTCCGGTTTTGGGGCTGTTTTCACCGTCGCTGTTTTTCCCTTCACCGCTACAGTGACAGGTTCGGCAGTGATACCGGCAAGAAGCCCGACAACCTTCCTGCTCGCCTCTGTCGATTCGAGAAAACGAAGTGCTTCGTATTCGTTTACGGCAATCACATATAACTCGTTCGCTTGGGGCCAAATATCCGGATAGCGTTCTGTTGCACGTACTTTCTCTCCAAACGCGATACGGCTCGCAGCCCTGTTTTTCCATGAATTCGCTATCCATTTCTGCAGTTGCGTCTCAGCTTCCTCGCGCGCGGCAAGCGAGAGGGTTTCTGCTTCCTGTGCGTAGGTTCCCGCAGTCAGGTAATCGCCGGAATCGTAGGCGGCCTTGGACATGCGCTGCAAATCAAGGGAACGGCGGTACTTCGGATTGTCGAACAGGGAATTCTGGGCCGAAACCGAAATTGAGGCGAACACTATGAACAAAAGGGCAAGGCCGATTATCTTCGTAGTGTGCTTCATTCTGCGGCTCCGTCTTCTACGTTCATTTCTTCGCTGATGGCGTTCAGGCGTTCTTCTGTGGATTGTATGGCCTGGTTGGCCTTCTCCATGGCAGCTTCGGCGGCGATGCGCCTTTCTGCTGCAATTTT
Organism: Breznakiellaceae bacterium; assembly: GCA_964202565.1. Classification (GTDB taxonomy): domain Bacteria; phylum Spirochaetota; class Spirochaetia; order Treponematales; family Breznakiellaceae; genus SZUA-426. Next base: position 28,329 of record CAXNJE010000006.1, read on the forward strand.
CGCAGCCGCATCGAAACCGGTTGCTGCTTTCTCGTAACCGGCCAGTGCTTCCGGGTAAAGTGACGCACCGAGTGATTTCTTGGCTTCAGCATAAGCGGCTTCGGCCGTGGCGTATCCTGCCTTATCCGCTACCTTTGCCTTTTCGGCATCGGCTCTTGCTCGGGCGGCATCGGCAAGAAGTTTTTTTTCTTCTATTTTTTTGCCAAAACCGTCTTTAATTGTTGCATCGTACAGGGGCAGAGCCTCTGTCACATGAGCCGCTGCTGCAGGGCGGTCCTTCCCGGCTTCTGCCTGCGCCATTCTAAACAGATCTTCCGCCTTCCCAAAGGTATCCGGCGAGTAACTTTCCAAGCCATGCTGTTTTATGTATGCCCTTCGATCCTGGGCCAGAGCCAGGTTGGCTTCGAGCTCGGGATTCTGCTGGGCCTCTGATTTTGCGGTAGGGGAAGGTTCGGAAACGGACTCAGGTGCGGTTTGTATTTGGGGTGGTGGTGCACCCGCGCAGGAAGCTGCAAGGGCTGCCAATAAAAGTACTGTTGCCAATCTGAATGGGTATTTCAATCAGGCCTCCATTGTAAATTGAAGAATCTCCTTTTACCAAATATTGACCGCATCCAGTTTCAAAGCAAGGTAATTCATTTTAAATTGCATATTTTACACTTATTTCATCGCGCGGTCCTTCATGCCCGCGGTCTGCGCTTCAGTGCGGCAGCCAAGGCTTGCATATCGACCCCCGATACAGAAGCGGGTCCATTGGGGTTTAGTTCGTCGGTTTCCGCTTCCAGTATAAAGGGACGGCGGGCGATATGTTCCGGGTAGTGGGCATCGGAGGAAGTGGTTAAAGGGTAGCCGAGGGTGTCTGTCGCGGGGGGGATACGGACGCATTCGAGTGCCGCCCAGGGACCGTCCATTACGAAACCGAGTTGGCTGGTCATGGAAAAGGCCGCCCTGTCGACGTGGGCCGGGATTACCAAACCACCGAAGCCGTGTACCAAAGGACCTATCTCATCGAGTCCCAAATCGGCACCTACTCCCAGATAGTAACCCACCTCGCCAATGATGGAATCCTCTTCATCCACATACACCTGATCACCCATTTTTTCCGGGATATTCGGGATTACCGGCAGCAGACGGTTCCAGGCCTCAGAAAAGGCCATCGCGGCGTCGATGTGGCCAAAAAGGCAGAGCACGTGTACTTCTTCGAGGGTACAGGCTTCCAAGCCGAACAGGGGAATGATGCCCGAGGTCTTGCAGGCGATGTTGAAGGCGGGGCAGTTCAGGCTGGAATTGTGGTCGGTGAGGGCCAGCAAACGGACTCCGCGCGCCGCGGCCTTGGACGCCAGCAGGCGTGGAGACATTTCCAGCGATCCGCAGGGGGACAGGCAGGAATGGTTGTGGAAGTCCGAGAGCAACGGCATGATCGCCCCGGTTGGGTCAGATGGCCCTGTCAGCGGACGCAGAAAAAAGGGCGAAGAGGCGTCCGGACACCTGATACTGGGTTTCCTTGGTTCTCAATATTGCAATGCCTTCATCCCGTGCGGCTTCTATCATATCGGGAGGGATGGGCCGGGAATTACAGGCGACTATGACGGGCAGGTTTGCCAGGCTTGCTACGGCGACGGTGTTTTTGTGTGCCTGTATGGTGATGAGCGCTTCCCCCGCCCGGGCATGGGCCATAACGTCGGATAGCAGGTCCGAGGTGTAACCACCGGTAAGCTCGGCATCCACAAAAACGTCCTGGACGAGCTCGCACCCCAGTTCCTGCGCCATTTCCCTTATTGTCATGACCCTGCTTCCTTTGGAGGCGACGCGTCGGCTCCGATGCGTATCACTGAACGGACCGTAGTTCCCGATCCGACCGTAGACTCGATAAAGAAATCATCCGAAACCCGCTTGGTGTTGGACAGGCCCATGCCGGCCCCAAAGCCAAGGGATCGTATCCATTCATTTGCGGTGGACCAGCCTTCCTGTAAGGCCAATTCGACGTTTTCTATCCCCGGACCCGTATCCTTCGCCGTAATCACCACCCGGTCCGGCAGGATGTCACAACGAAGGGTTCCTCCGTAGGAGTGCACCACCTGGTTTATTTCCAGCTCGTAACTGGCAACCGCGATGCGCCGTACGAGCTTCGGGTCCAGATTCAGCTTTTTCAGGGCTTTTTTTATTTCCATGGAACCGTGTCCGGCGCCTTCGAAATCGAATTTTACGGTTTTGAACTCCAATTCGGTGGAAGCGTTCAGGGGTGTGGGTGTCTCGGAGGCGCCATTCAACTGGATTCGCTCCAAACGAAGCACCTCGCGGTTCATCTCGACCAGAAGTGTTTTGATTACGTCCTTTGAGGTGAGTATTCCCACCAGCTCGCGATTTCTGTTCAGTACCGGATAGCGCCCGTAGCGGAATTTATTGAGGTAGGAAATGGCGAAGGAAAGGGGCATGTCGTCTTCCAGCACGATGACGTTGCGGGTCATCCGGCGCTCCGCCGTATCGTCGATATACCCCTTGTCGAGGGCGGTTACGATGTCGTCGATGGAAACGACGCCCAGAAGGTGGCCATCTTCCTCTACCGGCATGCCGGTAATGTAATTCTCCCGCATCAAGCCTTGAATGTGTCGAAGGGTATCGGTGCGTTTGGCACTTATGAGTGCCGTACTCATGACGTCCTTTATCTTGAGTTTGTATATCAGTTCGAGTACCACCGAAGGGGAATCGTCGGTACTCAGCGGTATGGTGGTTTCTTCGGCCATGTACGCCTACCTTTCCGTGGCTTGCGGCAAGGCTTCGTTTCCCAGTATGTACCTTTCAACCAGTTCGGCGACCCCGTCATCCTCGTTGGTGCGGGTGGTGACGAGGGACGCCATCGCCTTGATGCGTTCGTCGCCATTCCGCATCGCCACGCCCCAGCCTGCCCAGCGGATCATGCTCTCGTCGTTCATGGAATCGCCAACGGCCATTACGGTTTCCCGGTCAATTCCCAACCTGTTGGTGACGAAAGCCAGTGCCTCGCCTTTGCCGCAGGCGGGGGGCAATATTTCCAGGAAATAGGGTTTGCTGGTAAAAATGGTCACCCGATCACCGATGTAGGTCTTGAGAATGGTTTCCAGCGGTCGCAGGAGCATCGGATCTCCGGGAATCACCAGCTTCAGTTGTCCCGCCGCTATCATGTCCCGGAAATTTTGGACAACTACCTGCCGGAAGCCGGTCATTTTTTGATCCTGGTCGGCGAATTCGTTGCGCTGGGATACATAAATGGTATCACCGTCGTACACCTGCACCGGCAAGCCTTCCGCCGCTACCAGATCGTATACCGCCAGGGCGGCGTCTATGGGTAGTCTCGATTCCTGCAGGATCGTGCCGGTATCGCTTTCCAGGATAGTGACACCGTTGTTTGAAACGAGGTATCCGGGGCGTTTGTGCATGCCAAGCTCCCGGGCATAACGGTCCATGGCCAGCGGTGCCCGCCCGGAAGCCAAAACGACCGTGACGCCCTTCGCTTCGGCCTTTTTCAAAACGCTGCGGGTATGAAAGGAGATGGAAAGGTCATGCCGGAGAAGGGTGTCGTCCAGATCCAGGGCGAGTAGCTTGATACCATTCATAGGTAAGGTCCTTCCTGGAGCAGGGTGCCCAGCGCGACACAGGCTTCAAACATGGATAGCGGTGTCGATAGGACCGTCAGGTCCTGCTGTACGGCCAGTGTTTTCATGGCGGCTTGGGGAATCTTGTCGTTGACCAGGAGGATGCCACAGGCGCCCACAATGTCGGCCGTGCGGACTGTCTGCTCGGAGGCGAGGGAAGTAACGATGATAAGGTCGTCGTAATCGGCTACGAGAACATCGCTCATGAGGTCGCAGGCAACAACATTTCTTATGGTTGTCCCCGGAAATGCGGAAGACTTGTGCACGATATGTGCGGGTAGGCGCTCCACTATGTCGGCGAAATTCATGATTCTTCCATTATTTCATGGTCAGGAATCTCATGGTATGAGATTTTCGCAGACCGTGCGAGCGCGACATAATGATCCGCATTCCTGCCCATGTCCGCAACCTCGGCGTCTGTCAATTCCCTGACGAGCTTGGCCGGGCTTCCCAGTATAAGAGCGTGGGGTGGATACTTCTTTCCCTGGGTTACGAGGGATCCGGCACCGACCAGGGAACCTGCCCCGATCTCGACACCGCTCAGTATGACGGCACCCATACCTATCAGGCAATCATCTCCGATTGTGCAGGAGTGGAGGACCGCCCTGTGGCCGACCGTGACGTGCTTTCCGATCAGGCAGGGTGCATCAGTATCGACGTGCACTACAGCTCCGTCCTGAATGTTTGTGGCTTCGCCGATCTCGACCGGAGCAATATCCGCGCGGACGACGGCGGAAAACCAGATGGACGCGTCGTCGCCTGCACGGACAGCGCCAGCGACTTCCGCGTTCCAGGCAATGAATACGCCTTTCCCCAACACAGGGATGGCATCGCCGATCGAATGGATCATAAGCCCTTCCTTATCCAAACAGTTGCTTATCGCTACAGGATAACGGGTCGGTGATCCCGATTCAATAGCAGAGGACATGGTAGTTTCGCGGGCCTTGCCCATGATATACTCAACTTTATATAGCCTCACTCAACCACAGCGGTCAGGACGATGGGAAAAACATACGTATTCGTGAACCAGAAAGGCGGCGTGGGTAAAACCACTTCCGCAATAAATATCGGCTCCTACCTTGCGGAAGCTGGCAAGTCGGTCCTTCTCGTCGATTTCGATTCGCAGGCGAATCTTACCAGCGGTGTCGGTGCGGACGGTCGCAAGGACGGTATCTACCAGTTGCTCTCGGGTAACGCCGTTTTCGATTCCGTGGTCCAAGCCACCTCGGTAAGCGGTTTGTCGGTGATTCCCGCCAGCATCGACCTTTCCGGCGCGGCGGTGGAGCTTGTCGAGCTGAAGGACCGGGATTTTTACCTCAAGCGCGCCTTGGAACCCGCCCGGGGCCGTTACGATTATGTGCTCATCGATTGCCCGCCTTCCCTCGGCGTGCTTACCCTGAACGGCATGATAGCCGCAGATGAGGTGCTGATTCCCCTTCAGTGTGAATATTATGCCCTTGAAGGCCTATCCCTGCTCCTGCAGACGGTAAAACGCATCCAGAAGAACCTGAACCCGGAACTCTCTGTGGGTGGCATCTTTTTTACCATGTACGACCAGCGTACCAAGCTGGCCCAGGATGTCGTCCGGCAGGTCACCTCATATTTCAAGGATCGGGTGTTCCGCACCATTATCCCCCGCAACGTCCGCCTCTCCGAGGCACCATCCCACGGGATACCCATCTCCCAGTACGATGCAGGCTGTGTTGGCGCCAGAAGTTACAAGAGCCTTGCCGAGGAGGTCCTGAACCGTGGCAACTAAATTCGGCCTGGGCAAGGGTTTGGATGCCCTTCTTTCCGGCACCGACGCCGACGAGACCCGCAATGGTGAAACCGGGGAAATTCGCCTTTCATTGGACTCCCTGCGCGCCAATCCCAATCAACCCCGCCGCAATTTCGACGAGGAGGCCTTGCAGGAGCTTGCAGCCTCTATCCGCGAACACGGCATCATCCAACCCGTCGTGGTCGAAGCCAAGGAAGATGGAAGCTATCTTATCGTGGCGGGTGAACGGCGTTGCCGGGCTGCGCGCTTGGCGGGTTTGCGTGAGGTTCCCGCGGTCATACGCAATTTCAGCGATGAAAGGCGCCTGGAAGTCGCACTTATAGAGAATGTCCAGCGGGAAGACCTCAATCCTATGGAAGAAGCCTTGGCGTATCGCCAGTTGATGGAGATAACGGGGCTGTCCCAGGAAGAGATCGCCTCCCGGGTAGGCAAAAACAGGTCCACTGTCGCCAATGCCCTCCGCCTCATCAAGCTGCCCCAGCAAATGCAGGATGGACTTTCTGCCGGATTGCTGACCCCAGGCCACGCCCGGGCCATCCTTTCGGTGCTGAACCCTGCGGATCAGCAGGTCCTTTTCAACCGCATAGTGCAGGACGGTATTTCCGTGCGCGATGCAGAGCGTCTTGCCGGGGAATTCAACGGTGGAAGCCGGGCTGGTTCGAAGGAGCGCAAAGAAAAAGCGCCAAAGAGCAGACCTTCCGAGTTATTGACCATAGAGCAGGGCTTTATTGATGCCCTGGGAACCAAGGTATCTATTTCCGGTGGGCTGACCAAGGGCTCCATCAAGATAGACTATTATTCCATGGATGATCTGGACCGGCTATATGCCATCCTTGGCGGGAAAGATTAGGTGACCGCATGGCGTTGAAGGATAGATTCAAGAACCTGAACTCCGGCAGGGCCATGGTGGTCATGGTCGGATTCATCTGCGTTTTCCTGCTTGCGGCGGCCATGAAGCTGATGGCGCCTATCCTTATTCCCTTTGCCGTGGCCTTGCTCCTTTCCTTCATCTTCGACCCTATCGTCAGCGCCCTGGAACGAATAAGGATACCCCGGCCTCTGGGTATCACCATAGTAGTAATCCTGATCGGCGTTGGTTTCTATCTGATCGGCCTGTTGCTTTTTGTTTCGATCAAAAGACTGATCTTGCTGTACCCCAGATATGAGCTGCGTTTTACCCTGATTTATGAACAAGTTGCCTCCCTGCTGGATCTGCCCTACGATGACAAGATAAGCCTTATCAGCAACCTGTTTGGTCAATTGGGTTTCCGGCAAAGGGTCCAGAGTTTCGCGTTGGGAATGTCGAATGAATCCATCTCGATTCTGGGAAACCTTGCCATAGTACTTATTTTCATGGTTTTCCTCATGCTCGAGAGGTATCATTTCAAGGACAAGATTCTGGCGGCCTTCGAAGGGCGGGTTTCAGACAAGATCGGCAAGATGGCTTCCACCATCATGGTTCAGATTGTTCGTTACCTGAGTGTCAAATTCCTTATCTCCACGATAACAGGAATTCTGGCCTTCCTGCTGTACTTTACGGTAGGTTTGGAATTCGCCCTTGTTTGGGCTACCATAGCCTTCGCCCTCAATTTTATACCGAATATCGGTTCCATACTTGCCGGTGTGGGAGCCGGTGTTTTCGCGCTGGTGCAATTCTGGCCGAATCCTGTTCCCATCCTTATCGTCTCGATTGGAATCCTGTTGATCAACCAGATTCTCGGTAATTTCGTGGAACCGAGGGTTGTCGGCGAAAGTCTGGACTTGAGTCCTTTTATCGTGCTTTTTTCTTTGGGTGTGTGGGGCTGGCTCTGGGGTTTCATGGGGCTGGTGCTTGCGGTTCCCCTTACCGTGGTAGTCAAGATCATCTGTGAGAATATTCCCATCCTGGAGCCGGTTTCGACCATAATGGGTTCCTATAGGGCCCTGAAGGAACGGAAGTCCCAAGATCGGACCAAGGAAGATGAATGAGCACTATCCTGATTGTAGATGATGAAGAAAGCGTTTTGGCGGTTACCACCGCGATACTTGAAAAACATGGATATAGTACTGTTCAGTCGAGGGATGTGGAGAACGCCGAACGCCTGATTGCCTTGGGTGGCGTGGACTTGGTACTCGTCGATGTGGTCATACCCGGTAGGGGCGGTTTGGACCTACTGATGCGGCTGCGCGCCGAGCACCCGACCCTCCCGGTCGTCGTAATGTCCGGAAAGATTCGGACTGACACTGACCCCTTCCGCTCCCTTGCCGAACAGTTCGGAGCCCGGTGCATCCTGCCCAAACCCTTCACTGCGGATGAATTGAAAGATTCTGTGGCTTCGGTTCTGAATCAGACCTGCTGCTGATCCGGAACCTGTCCGCAGGACCCTGTCAGCGTAATGCCCACAGTATAATGGCCGCCGCAGCGGCGACATTCAGGGACTGCAGGTATTGCCTGTTTCCAGGCGCCAGGGGTATTGCTATGGCCGCGTCGCAACGCGACCGCCACGATGCCGGGATTCCATCCCGTTCATTGCCAAAAAGCACGCAGAATCGTTCGTTTTTCCCTAACCAATCCCCGAGTGCCTCGCTTCCCGTTTCCAGCGCATCTTTTTCGTTTTCCGCAGCCAGCACCTTCAAGCCATACCCAAGCGCCGCACTCAGGTCCAACGGGCTCCCGGCCTGATAGACAGGCAAAGCCAAGGTGGCTCCCATGGAGCAGCGCAGGGCCCTGCGTCCCCAGGGATCACAGGCCGATGGGCCCAAAACAAGGCCATCCCAGCCAAGGGCGAGTGCGCTGCGGGCTATGGCACCCAGATTTTCGGGATCCGTGGGCTCCGGTAGGACGACTAGTCTGCGGGCTGCCGAAATCGGCACACCAGCGTGGGCACCGATTTTTTCCGGAGCAACTGTTATAGGCAAAAACGGTTGCATCCTGGGACGCTCAGCTGCCACAAGAAGGCCGCGGTGGAAAGCGTAGCCTGCAATGCCGGCGATTTCGGCTGTAGGCAGGATTGTAACAGGACAGGTGCCTGCGGCCAGGGTTTCCGCCTCCTTCGCTGCTGAAGGTTCGGCAAGTATGGCCACCAAGGTGCAGGACGCCGCCACACGTTGGGCCACCAAGCGGCCTTCACCTATAAGCAAACCTTCGCGGCGAAGGTCCCGATCCTTGAGACCTGAAAAAATTGCCGGGTAGTTGTGGTCCACCCGGCCATTATGCAGGCTTTCAGGGCTTGGGAAAGTCCTTGATGCAATCGAGGGACCTGGCCAGCACTTCCGGCGGCAGCTCATAATCATGCAGGGCTCCGGAAAAGAATTTGTCGTACCCGGCCAAATCCATCAGGCCATGGCCGGACAAGCCGAATACGATGACCTTTTCCTTGCCTTCCTCTTTTGCCTGCTTTGCCTCGCGTATCGCCATGGCTACCGCATGGCTGGTTTCCGGGGCGACGATGATGCCTTCGGTCCGGGCGAATTGTACGGCCGCTTCGTAACATTCGATTTGGTTCACCGAGCGGGGTTCCACCAGACCGTCGGCAACCGCTTTTGAGACAAGCGGAGCCATGCCATGATAACGCAGTCCACCGGCGTGGATGGTGGGTGGCATGAATTCGTGTCCCAGGGTATACATGGGCAACAAGGGTGTCATACCGGACATGTCGCCTATATCGTAGGCGAAGGGTCCCCTGGTGAGTGTAGGGCAGGACGCGGGTTCGACGGCGATGATGTCCATGCTCGCGCCTTCGATCTTGTCCTTGATGAAGGGGAAGCTTAACCCGGCAAAGTTGGATCCGCCACCGGCGCAGGCGATTATCGCGTCCGGGTTCCGTTCGCCAATTTTTGCGAGTTGGAGCTTGGTTTCCTGGCCGATTATGGTCTGGTGCAGCATGACATGGTTCAGCACCGAGCCCAAGGCGTATTTGGTCGAACCGGACTTGTCGGCAACGGCTTCCTCCACAGCTTCGCTGATGGCGAGGGCGAGGCTGCCCGGACAGTCGGGATCTTTCGCCAGCATGGCACGACCGGCGGCGGTAAACTCGCTGGGGCTGGGTATGCAGGTGCCTCCCCAGGTCTGCATCATCAGTTTGCGAAAGGGTTTTTGTTCAAAACTCACCTTCACCATGTAGATCTTGCATTCCAGGCCGAGCAGGGAGCAGGCGAAAGACAGGGCACTTCCCCATTGTCCGGCTCCTGTCTCGGTGGTCAACTTTTTCACCCCGGCTATCTTGTTGTAATAGGCTTGGGCGACTGCGGTATTGGGCTTGTGGCTGCCGGCGGGGGACACACTTTCATTTTTGTAATAGATACGGGCAGGCGTTCCCAGGGCTTTTTCCAGGGCGACGGCCCGGTGCAGCGGGGAAGGTCTCCACTTATAGAGAATCTCCAGCACCGGTTCCGGAATGTCGATCCAGCGTTGGGGACTCATTTCCTGCTCTATCAGATTCATCGGGAAGATGGCGCTCATCATTGCGGCGGTAACCGGTTTGCCATCGGGGCCAAGGGGCGGGAGCATTGGCGACTTGAAGTCGGCCGCAAGGTTGTACCACTGCCGTGGCATCTCGTTTTCGTTCAAAAGCACTTTTATGGACCCTGCGGGTTTCTTGCTGTGTATTGACATGGATCACTCCTTGATGTTTCTATTTATAGATACATCGAGCTAAGTAATACCACAATATAAAAATTCGTGCAAGGGGAATCGTGGACGAAAACCGACCTAACCCAGATGCACACCCTTCCAACGAACCTTCACACCGAGATACCCGAGAATGGTGAGATACGCAAAATAGGCTGGTGTAAAGACAATGCAGGGGATAAGCATATAACGGGATGCAGGGAGGTAACTGTCTGCGATACGCGCGGAGGCGATGGTATTCACGCTCATGGAAAGCAAGACAGCGAGTGGCAGGGGGAGCAATACCGGAAAGAACAGGCTGAACGGCAATAGGATGATTCCAGCAGCGATTGTGATCATGAGGAGCCCAAAACCAATGCGGGTAAGGATATCTGGCGAGAAAATACCCCCATTGTTCCATCGTAAACCCTGTGATATGAGTTCTTGCCAGGAATGTTCGGGCAGGGTGATTATACAGGATGAGGGTGAAAGTGCGGCGCGCATACGATATTTTGTCTGTGTACGGATGCATGATATGAGGGCTGCATCTTCGGTTACGGAATAGGGAACGGCCCCGTAGCCACCTATTTTCTCCAAGGCTGCACGACGGACGATCAGGTTGTTCCCGAACCCACCGGCGGGCAGGCCAATTCCGGCCAAGGCAGCCAGATACATGTACCGGACGACATGGTCGAAAGCCTGATAGAAACGGAAGAAACCCGGACCGTCAATTTTCTTGAATACCGGTCCGATACCGATACCCGTTTTTTCGTCTTCCAGTATCCGGACCATCGCGCTAACCCAATCCGGACTAAAAGCGCAGTCCGCATCCGTAAAAAGTATATACTCGCCATCGACTTGCTCCAGGGCCTGGGTCAAAGCGTTTTGCTTGTAATTCGGCCCCTTGTTCTCCGTGAGGGTGATGATGCGTGCTTTTCCTTTCGGGAGTGAAGAAACGAAATCAGCAAGCATCGTGGCGGTTTCATCGGTGGACCTGTCGTTGATGAAAACAAACTCGACAAAAGGATAATCCTGGGTACGGAGCGCGTCGAACAACCCGCCTATACGGTTTGCCTCGTTCCTGGCGGGAACCACCACAGAAACAGTACGGATGCTGGCTGGCATTTCCGAGGGTGACTTGTCGGCAGATAACGCGACGGGGAGACTGGGATTATTTATTTTCAAATCCGTATGCCGTTCCCTGGAAGCCTCAATCAACAAACCGATATGCAGGATTCCATGGAATAGGAAAAAAAGAACTCCAAGGGCCAAACCTGTGTTCAAGATGAAAAAAAACAATTAAAACTCCTGTTGCATCAATTGTATGGCTTTACGAGCGGAGATTCCGGTATATACTATCACCAGAAATCCAAGAATGGTTGAAGAAAAGGTATGAAAGAAAAATATTCACCCCCCGCTGAAATACTCACGTTTTCCCCACAGGAAGACTTGCTCCAGCGTCTTTTGGGCTGCAATAAAATTGGAGCCCTGCTGAAAGGGCTGGGCGTTTCGATCAGAAATTATGAGACAGGCACCGTCGTTCCGAATACGCTCTGGAAAAATCTGGGCTATGGAAGTTCCCGGATCTGCGGAGACCGATGGAAGCGCTATGTGCATCCCGAGGACAGCGCCTTTGTAGATGCTTTCGACCATCGTCTGCGTTCGGGAGAAGCCGACACTTGGTCCGGCGATTACCGCATAAGGGATAAGGATGGCATTTACCACCATATTCATCATAAAAGCCTGGTACTCGAACGTGCAACGGATGGTACCCCTACATTGTGTGTCGGGTGGGACCTGGATATTTCGGATTCCATCCAGCGAATCGCAGCTGCGGGAGCAGAGTGTGAGCTTCAGGAACGCCGTTTCCACGAGTCCGAGACCATCAGGACGGCAGGGGCCATGCTATCCTCGGAGTTGGACCCCATCAGGGCGGCCGAGCGTGTGCTGGCGTTGGCGGCGCGGGTAGTAAGTTATGACAGTGCATCGGTATGGACCTTTTCAGGGAACGAGTTGATTCAGCTCGCTTTTCGGGGTTCCTCCAAGTCGAATGCTAGCAGACGAAAAAGCATCTCCGAAGCCGCTCACAGCGCGCTTCTGGAACTGCGGGGGCCGCGTATTTTGCGGGATGAATCGGCCGACCAGCCCTCCATAATGGAAATTCCCCTTATCGTTCGGGGCCGACTCGAGGGTTTTCTGGAATTCCGCTCCACTGGCTATGATGCATACGGTGTCGAAGAAGCAAGCGCCGCCATCAAATTTTCCGACCATGCGGTAGTGGCTTTGGCAAACGCGTTCCGTTATCAGGCTGCGGAACTCGAAGCGTCTACCGATTGGTTGACAGGATTGCCTACCCGTCGGTCCTTCATGACCAACGCATCACGCATGAAAGAGGCCGCACCGGGCTTGGTTTTTTCGGTGCTCATGATAGATATCGATCACTTCAAGAAAGTAAACGACAGTTTTGGACACCCTGTCGGTGACACTGTCCTGGCTGCGGTCGCCGATGTCTGCAGGGGCGCCTTCAGGACCAAGGACCTGTTCTGCAGGTATGGTGGAGAGGAAATAGTAGCCATTTTGCCGGGGGCCGACGCGGAAACGGCAGTCAAGGTTGCTGAACGTGTGCGGACCAAGGTCGAGTGCCTGCGAATCCAGGATTACCCGGAAATACGACTGAGTGTGAGCATAGGAGTATGCGCCGGGGAGAAGGGCGTCGATTTTCGCGATCTGATCGCCCGCGCCGATGAAGCCCTGTATATGGCGAAGGAAAGTGGCCGGAATCGTTGCGAACTGAGGTAAACGTATTCGACGGGAAGCACCGCTTCGCGTATACTCGAAACGGGAGACCTCTGTGATCGATTCAGACTATACCGTACTGATTGTCGACGACTCATCGGTCAACCGCAGCTATCTGCACTATGTCCTGGACGAGGACGGATACCGGGTAGCGGAAGCCCCCAGCGGCGAAGCCTGCCTGACGGCGGTTCCTGTCGAAAAGCCCCTGCTGATACTATTGGACGTGGTGATGACAGGTATCGATGGCTTCGAGACCCTCAGAAGACTGAAAATGGAACCTTCCAGCGCCGGAATCCCTGTAATCATGCTCACCAGCCTGGAAGACCAGTTGTCAAAGCTCAAGGCTTTCGAACTGGGTGCGGTAGATTACATAGTCAAGTCTGCCAACGAAGCGGAAATCAAGGCCCGGGTCCGGGTTCATATCCGGCTTAGCCTGGCCAACGCGGAGCTGATGCGGTCCCGGGCGGAAAGTGTCTCCCAGATTTCATCTGCCCAACGGGCGTTGCTGGCGAGTCCTGCGGAGGTTCCGGGCGCGTGTTTTTCCACCTGGTACCGCTCGCTGCACGAGGCGGGTGGTGATTTTTTCGATGTAGTCACCGTCGCTGAGGATCTTCACTTCTATCTGATGGTGGATGTGGCCGGCCATGACGTAGGTACAAGTTATGTGACGCCGGCGGTCAAAGTCCTGCTAAAACAGTTTGCGACCCCCACCTATTCGGTGGAGGAGACCATTTCCTGCATGAATGGAGTCCTTGCCCAGACGGTTTGTCGGGAAAATTACCTTACTGCCTTCGCCCTTCGGCTGAACCGCCGTTCCAACAAGGCGGTCTACCTTTCTGCAGGACATCCTCCTGCTCTTTACGTACCGGTCGACGGTCCCTGCCGTTTTCTGGTGAACAGGAACCCACCCGTAGGCATGATGGAAGGGGTTTCCTACAAGGCCGATTCGGTGGATGTCAACAAGGGCGACCGCTTTATTTTGTACACCGATGGTCTTGTCGAGGGCGCGGTTGATCCCGGGCAGGAGTCGGTCTCCTGGGTAGCCGGAAAAGAACGCTTGCCAGCGATTGCGGAAAAGTTGCGGCATCTACTCCTGCCTGATTTGCCTGCCGCTCTCGTAGCCGCGATGGGAGCCAGCGAAAGCACCGACGATGATGTCGCCGTACTCATAGCTGAAGTATGATCTCTTTTGTATGTGATCTCTTTTGTAATGAAATTTTGTTGCGTATTTTTATAAAGTGGTGTAAAATAAGACAATGCACGCGTGTGCATTGAGGAGTATTCATGATCGAAGGCATTAACGCTTCAGGTTTGCCCGGAAAACTTCGTTATGGAATGATTGGTGGCGGGCAAGGAGCTTTCATCGGTGATGTCCACCGGAAAGCTTTGGGCCTGGATAGTCTGGCGGACTTGACCGCAGGTTGTTTCTCCAGGGACTTCGCAAACACCAAAACTACCGGCCGTGCGCTGGGGGTTGCCGAAAACCGGCTCTACGCGACATTCGACGAAATGGCTGAAAAGGAAGCCGCCCTCAAGAATTCCGGCGGTATCGATTTCGTCGTCATCGTTACACCCAATTATCAGCATTATGCCGCTGCCAAGGCTTTTTTGTCCCGGGGCATCCATGTCGTCTGTGACAAGCCTCTTACCTTTGAAAGCGCGGAGGCGGAAGAACTTGCCGCCTTGGCCAAAAAGAACAAATTGCTGTTCTGTGTCACCTATACGTACACCGGTTATCCTGCGGTGAAGCACGCGAAGGAAATGATCAGGAAGGGTGACATTGGCGAGATCCGCTTCGTGAACGCCGAATATCCCCAGGAATGGTTGGCTTCCCCCATCGAGCAGGATGGCCAGAAACAGGCTGCCTGGCGTACGGATCCCAAATTGACCGGAAAGTCCAATTGTGTCGGCGATATCGGCAGCCATGTGGAAAACATGGTATCCTATGTGACAGGGCTCAGGATCAAATCGCTCTGCGCCCGCCTGGACACCTTTGTTCCCGGCCGCGTCCTGGACGACAATGCCACTATCATGCTGGAATATCAGGGCGGGGCTAAAGGCCTGTACTGGTCCAGCCAGATTGCCGTGGGATACGACAACGCCCTGCGTTTCCGGGTTTTCGGATCCAAGGGCTCCATCCAGTGGTCCCAGGAAAACCCCAACTACCTGACGGTATCCAAACTCGGCGAGCCGACGGTGATCCTGTCACGCGGACGGGACGGGTTCTACCCCCACGCCCAGTCCTATTCCCGCATACCCTCGGGACATCCGGAAGGCTATTTCGAAGCCTTCGCGAACATCTACAAGACCTTTATGGCTGCCCTTGCAAAGGTCAAGGCCGGCCAGGTTCCCGCTGCGGCGGATCTGGATTTCCCCGGCGTGGAGATGGGAATCGACGGCGTGAAGTTTATAGGCAAGTGTGTCGAAAGCTCCAAAAAAGGCGCTGCCTGGATAGATTTTTAGGTTGACGGGAACGGGCGGACTTTCCGGATGTCCGCAAATATAATGTTTCTACAGGAGGAAATAATGTCCAGACCAGTAACGCTGTTTTCGGGCCAGTGGGCCGACCTTCCCTTTGATCAGTTTTGCGCCAAGGTCAAATCCTTTGGTTACGACGGTGTCGAGATCGCCTGTTGGGGCGATCACATGGACGTAAAAAAAGCAGCCACCGATCCCAAATACGTGGAAGCCAAAAAGGCCATTCTGGCCAAAAATGGTCTTAAATGCTGGGCTCTGGGATCCCATCTGGCGGGCCAGTGCGTGGGCGATTTGTGGGATCCGCGTCTGGACGGCTTCGCGCCGGCTGAGCACAAGGGAAAGCCAGCCAAAATCCGCGAGTGGGCGATTCAGGAAATGAAGTATACCGCCCAGGCCGCCAAGAATATGGGTTGCAAGGTAGTGACCGGTTTTATGGGCAGCTCGGTCTGGAAATATTGGTACTCCTTCCCCCAGACTTCGGACGAAATGATAAATGCGGCCTTTAAGGAAATTGTCGAGTTGTGGTCTCCCATATTCGACGAATTCGATGCCTGCGGTGTCAAGTTCGCCCTCGAGGTACACCCCACGGAAATAGCATTTGATTACTACACCGCCGAACGGCTCCTGAAAGAATTCAAGCAGCGCAAGACCCTGGGCTTCAACTTCGATCCTTCACACCTGATCTGGCAAGGTGTTACTCCCCACATCTTCCTTCGCGATTTCGCCAACAAGATTTTCCATGTCCACATGAAGGACGCGGCGGTAACACTGGATGGAAAAGCCGGGATTCTCGGTTCCCACATCACCTTCGGCGATAACCGTCGGGGCTGGAATTTCCGTTCCCTGGGTCATGGAGATGTGGATTTCGAAAGCATCATCCGCGAGCTCAACGTTGCGGGCTATCAGGGCCCCCTCTCCGTAGAGTGGGAAGATTCGGGCATGGAACGCGAATTCGGCGCGAGAGAAGCCTGCGAGTTTGTCCGGAAATGCGACTTCGCTCCATCGGGGTTGGCTTTTGACAAGGCCATGAAGAAATAAGGCTTTGAAGAAGTAAGGACATACATAACGCCACGAAGAAGTAGAGCCGCCCTCTTGGGAGGGATCATGTTTGACGGAGGAATCACATGGCGATGAAAGTAGGTTGTTTTGCGTTGGTGGATGGATTTTCGGTGCTGGAACACCAATTGGAGCGCTTGCAGGGGCTCGGAATCAAATATGCGGACATTACGGACAATACGGATGGTGCTTGCTTGGGCGCTGAATTTGGCTTTACCGCAGTTGCCAGTCTGGATGCGAATCCCTTTGACCTGAAGCGGATGTTTGAGAAATACGGCCTTACCATTACGAGCTACTGCGCCCATGCCTCCTTGCTGGATGCAGAGGCTCCCTTCCGCTATGGCACTTCCCAGATCATGAAGGCCGTCAGGGCCGCGGCTGCGATGGGCGTGAAGCACATCATCACCACCGAAGGCCATGCCCACACCGAGTTCGGAAAAAAACTCACCGAGAGCGAGGCCATTTTTACCATCAGGCAAAAACTGCATGAACCGCTCCGCATGGCCGCCGACTACGGCGTCAAGATCCTGCTGGAAACCCACGGTGAGTACACCGACAACCTGAAGCACCTGGAAAAAATCATCGACAGTTGCAACTCCAAGGCCTTGGGACTCAACCTGGACACGGGTAATCTCTGGCTCGGCGGCGGCGATCCCGTTGCGTATATCAAGAAATTTGCCAGCAAGATCGAGCATGTTCATTGGAAGGATTGGCCCAAGGAAATGGAAGCCAAACGCGGAAAGGAATTTGGCGCGGGTATGTCGGGCATAGCCCTTGGTACGGGCATCGTCGATATCAAAGGCGCGTACAAGGCACTCTCGGATATCGGCTACAATGGCTACTCCACGCTGGAGATAGCCGGTGATGAGGCCGTCAAACAGAGCTACGCGTTCCTCAAGAAGCTTGGGGCCGAATAACAAAGAAGCTATGGCCGGGACGAATCACTCGTTCCGGCTGTTATTACTTGTCCGATCAAGTATTTCTCATGGCGGATTTTCGGGGAAGAAATTTTCCCGATTTTTGGTTTAGTTCCTTATTCAGGAGCCTGTTCCAGGTCCTTTTCTAGGAGAATGTACGATGCAATCCATCCTGCAATTGCAGCATATCTCAAAAACATTTCCCGGAGTGAAGGCGTTGCAGGACATAAGCTTCGAGCTGAATACCGGCGAGGTACACTGCCTGTGCGGGGAGAACGGAGCGGGGAAGTCGACGCTGATAAAAATCCTGTCGGGGGCGTACCAGAGCGACGAGGGCGGCGAGTTGCTGTTCGAGGGGAAGCGTGTGGTACTGACGCCGCACCTTGCGATAGAAATGGGGATCCAGACGATCTACCAGGAACACATAGTGTTCGACAACCTGAGCATAACGGAAAACATCTTTACCGGCTCGGAGCTCCTGAAGGGGATGCTGCTGGACAGGAAGGAGATGAGGCGGCGGACGGTGGAGGTGCTGGAGTACCTGAAGAGCCCGTTGTCGCCGGAGACGAGAATGAGGGAGCTGAGCAGCGGGGAACAGAAGACGGTGGAGATTGCGAAGGGGCTGGTGTTCAAGAGGAAGGTGATCATCCTCGACGAACCCACGGCGTCGTTCTCGTCTTCCGAGATAGACAACCTGCTGGAGATCATCAAGACGATAAAGAAAAGCGGATTGGGGATAATATACATCTCGCACCATCTGGACGAGGTGTTCAGGATAGGGGACAGGGTGACGGTACTGAGGGACGGGAGGAAGGTGAGCCAGCACGAAATGACGGGGCTCACCAAGGAACGGCTGATCAAGGACATGGTTGGCCGGGACCCGTCAACGTTCTACCAGAGGGAAGCGGTACCTGCCGGTGAAGTGGTGTTCGAGGCACGGAAGGTGACGGGAAACGGGATCCGGGACGTGTCCTTCGTTCTGCGGCGCGGTGAGGTGCTGGGGGTAGCCGGCATGGCGGGTTCGGGTCGGTCCGAGCTGATGAACGTGCTGTTCGGTGGGGCGGTTTTGGACAGTGGGGAAATCCTGGTGAACGGCAAGGCTGTGAGGCACGGGAGCCCGAAGGAGGCGATCCAAAACAGGATGTGCTTCATAACGGAGGACCGGCAGAACACGGGACTGTTCCTGAGCCAGACGATAGCGCAGAACGTGATGGTTGCGAACCTGGTGAACGTGAGAAAGGCCTTGTTAGACCCGGCCGAGGATTGGAAGATCGGGGACAAGTACGTGAAGCTGCTGAACATAAGGACGAAGGACTCACGGACGCGGGCGGTGAACCTGTCGGGAGGGAACCAGCAGAAGGTGGTCCTGGCAAAGTGGTTCAACACGAACGGCGAGATCTACATATTTGACGAGCCGACCCACGGGATAGATGTGGGGTCGAAGCAGGAGATCTACCAGGTGATGGTGGACCTGCTGAAACAGGGCAAGGCGATCATCATGGTATCGTCGGACATGCCGGAGGTGATCTCGATGAGCGACCGGGTGCTGGTGATGAAGCAGGGACGGAAGGTCGCTGAGCTGCTGAAGGCGGAAGTGACGGAGGAGAACATCCTGACGTATTCGATAGGAGCAAAGGAAATATGAGCAAGGCCGTGGGGGGAACGGAAAAGGCGGCGGCGAGGGAGTCGTTGTTCAGGAAGTACGAGAACCTGACGCCTCTGGCGATCTTTGTGGGATTCATAGTGGTGATCGTGGTGCTGCAGCTGGTACTGCAGGGGAGATACCCGACGTTCATCAGCCCCGTGAATATACTGAATATCCTGCAGCAGGTGGGGGTGTCGGGAATCATCGCGGTGGGGATGACGCTGGTGATGCTCTCGGGAGGGATCGACCTGTCGGTGGGGATGCTGGCGTCTCTGGTGTCGGTGATCACTGCGTCGGGAATTTCGAAGTGGGGCCTCGGGGTGCCCGGGTCGATAGCGGCGGGCGTGCTGACCGCGGTGGTGCTGGAGACGGCAATGGGGTTCATCATCTCGCGCACGAAGGTGGAGCCGTTCATCATCACGCTGGGAGGGATGATCACGTTCCAGGGCATTGCGCTGTTGGTGAGCAATTCGCGGGAAGTGATCATGGCGGGGGAGCTCAATTTCCTGAAGGCGAACCTGATAGCGGGTGCGAAGGACCCGGTAACGGGGCTCAACCTGGTGATTCCGCTGTACGCGGTGATCTTCTTCGTGGTGGTGGCACTGGCCGCGTTCGTGCTGACGTACACGAAGTACGGGAGACGGATCTACGCAGTGGGTACAAACCCGCACGCGGCGTACCTTGCGGGGATCAACGTCAAGAACATGAAGCTGTCGGTGTACGTGATCATGGGGTTCCTCGTGGGGATAGGTTCGGTCATCCTGCTGTCGCGGGTGAACACGGGAATCATCACGCTGGGACAGAACCTGGAGATAGACACAATAGCGATGGTGGTCATCGGGGGTACGGCGCTGAGGGGAGGGAAGGGTAACATAGCGGGAACGCTGATAGGCATCTTCTTCCTCGGGTCGATAGGGAACGCGATGAACATGCTGCGGTTGCCGTCTGAGGTGCAGTTCGTGGCGAAAGGTCTTGTAGTAATCATAGCAGTATCCGCAGGCGACATATCCACCCGGATCTCCGGCATGCTGGAGCGAAGGCGGGATCATGCCCCTGCGAAAGGTAACAAGGAAGACAACAAGGAAGACAACAGGAAATAATCCTGAAAAGAATCTTGAGAAGGAAGGAGCAGGGACATGAAAAGAATCGCATTGGCGGCAGTGGCACTGGTATTGTGCGTGGCGACGGGATTTGCGGCGGGCGGCAAGGAACAGTCCAAGCAGAAAGTGATCGGGTACTACATGGACGCGTCGGACGACTATTACAAGGCCGGATTCGACGTATTCAAGGCGTTGGCGACGGAAGCGGGCTGGAAGGTACTGGACGTGGTAGGCCAGGGAACTGCGCCGGAACAGCTTGCTGCGGTGGAGAATTTCATAACACAGAAGGTGGACGCCATCGTGGTGGTGCAGAACTCGCCACAGACGACGTCGGAATGCCTGAAGCTTGCGAAGGCGGCGGGGATACCGCAGTTCCATCTGACCCACAATCCGCCGAACGAGCCTGGACTCGCCGGGTTCGCGGGATTTGACTGGGTGTATGACGGCGAGCTCGCCGGCCAGTCTGCGGTGAAGTACGGTGCGAAGAAGATCGTGATGATCGAGGGCAAGCTGGGCCAGGGAACGGCAGCCGGGCAGACCCAGGGTTTCCTGCAAGGCTACCAGAAAGCAGGCAAGGACATCGGAAAATTGCTGCAGAATGTAGGCGTGAAAGGCGCCGGCGGCAAGGACCTTGAAATTGTATTCTGGGGTTCGGGCGGCTGGTTCGCCGATCCTGCGAAGAAAGTGATGCAGGATGCGATTACGTCCCTCGGACCGAACGGATTCGACGGCGCGTACGTGCAGAACGACGAGATGATGACCGGAGCGCTGCAGGCGATGCAGGAAGCCGGACTGGACACGAGCAAGTATTGGCTGGGATCGAGCAACGGCAAGGAGAAATCCTGGAACTGGGTAGCCACCGGACAGACGACGATGGACGTGAACCAGTGCCCGACCCTCGAGGCAGACATTGCATTCCAGCAGATCACGGCGAACTTCGCCGGAAAGCCCTACAAGAAGGCCGTATATGTCAACTTCATACCCTTCGACAAGGCGACGCTGGACGTGAACAAGATGGTACCGTGGATTCGCGATGACTATTTGAAGAAACGCGCCGCTGGCGCCTTCATATACGACATCAACAACGCCGTATTCCGCGAGAATCCGGACTACAAATAAGTGCACTTAAACGGGACCCCGGCACCACGTCGGGTTCCCGGATGTGTTCTTGAGGAGGCTGTCAGGGGAAACCCTGATGGCCTTTTTTCTTGGGTGCGCCCGTACTACGAGTCACACGCATGCCACTACTATCAGGCTCCCTCTCCAGCCTTGTATTGACGGGCGCATCCAATCGGGTTAGCGTTGGCATCGATGTCCACTTCAGCAGGCTCCCTTATCGCCGATCTTGTCTCAAACCGGGATATCCTTGTGGCCATCGACAATGCGGCGGTACGCATCTTTCCCAAGGCGTATACCTTTGGACCCCATTCGCACCGTTTCGTCGAAATTGACTATATCGAAACGGGTTCCTGCCGGATGTTGTTCGGAACCGATTACGTACGGCTCGACGAGGGCGACTGCCTGGTTATTTTTCCCGATATTCCACATTATTTCCTTACCAGTCCCAACGCTCCTTCCACGTTGGTTCAGGTGGAGTTCGCCCTCGATAATTTTCCTTGGATGTCCCTTCCCCCACCTGGAGATGGTACGTTGGACTTTCTGAGCGAGGTACGCGCCCATTCACGTTCACATCTGAAACTGTTGCCGCGCCCTGCCCTCGCGGAGTGCATGAAACGTATAAGGGAAGAACAGCAAAGGACCGAGAAAGGCAAGGAAGAAATGATGCGGCTCCTTTTCGCCCAGCTTTTCATACTTCTTTCGAGGGAATTGGCTGCCCATTTTGGTGAGGCCAGGGGCAGACTGACGGCAAATCACCGAGTTTGTGCCTTGGTGGAGATCCTGCGCAGTGAATACACCGAAAAGGTATCGATCGAGGAAATCGCCACCCGTTGCGGGGCTAGTTCACGTTATCTGCGCCGGGAGTTCCGCGCGTGCATGGGTTTGGGCATCAGTGACTATCTGCTCGAACTGAGGCTCCGCAAGGCACGCACCCTCCTCGCAGAGGAATCGGCTACCATACTCAAGGTCGCGCTGGAGAGCGGGTTTGAGTCCAGCCAATATTTCTCGCGGGTATTCAGGAAATCCCTGGGGATCAGCCCCGGCGAATTCCGGACCCTCCTTGCGCGGGCCAGGAAGGATCCCCTGCCTATTGGTGGTTCCGAAAAGTACACAAAGACCGTTTCAAACCCGCCCGCATCGTGAACGACGATTCTTCCGATCGGGGTATATCCTGACGACATGAGCAGGATGACTTCGAAGGAAAGGGTTCGGGCCGCCGTCGAGCACCGCGAGGGCGACCGGGTGCCATTATACGCGTCCTATACGCCGGAAACCGCCGCGCTATTGCGGAAAGTAACAGGCACCGACGAGTTTGACGTGGGAATCGCCATGGGCAACGACATCGTCAAGGATTGCGTCGGCCTTGAGATGAGCTACTATCTGAACGATCAGCCCAGCTATATATGCCCCTGGGGCATCACCTGGCGGAATGTCCGCAACCAGACAGGACACTATACCGAAATAATCGATTTTCCCTTGGCCGGCGACGAGGACAAGCTTGCCAGCTACAGCAT
>CAXNJE010000007.1:0-41731 GCA_964202565.1 Breznakiellaceae bacterium
CATGGCACGTCGCAAAATCTCGTTTGCCCTTGTCTGGTAGCCACTTCCCTTTCGTTTAAGCCATTCGATTACGTCAGCATCCAAGCGGATATGGATATCTTTTTTAATCGGATTATATAGCCTTCCTGCGCGGGCGAAGTCAGCCTCGGTCCATTCCCTCATCTCACTGGTGTCAATCGCATTCTCGGGAATAGCCGCAATTTCCGCAAGACGTTCCGCATCATTCGGCTTGATGCTGGAAATATGTATGGATCTTTTCATGGTATGTCCTCCTCTCGTACGCAGTGGCTTTTCTAGCCGAAATCAACCGAATTTTGTTTCTGTCATCTGTACAAACAACAAAAAGAATTGTATCTGCCCCCACGTTGCCCAAAACATTCCATCTTTCTTCATCACTCGAGTGATCTTCATCAAACATCTGCAAAGCGAACGGATCAGTAAATACAGGCAAAGCATCTTCGAATCTAATTTTATGTTTTAAATAATTGAGCATGTTTTTATCTTCATTCCATTCAAATTCAGTTTGATGATTAATTGTTATGTACATACTTTTGTATCCATACAATTAAATATACAACAATATTATTATAAATCAATAGGTCGTTTTCGAAGTTTCCATCAACACTCCTCCCTACTTCCTCGCCACCGCGATCAGCACTCTGGCCTTGTCGTCGTAGGGTGACTTGTCCCATTCGCCGTAGAGCTCGACAGAGCCGAAACCTGCCTTGAGCAATAGGGCTTTAAGGGCGGCGGCGGAATAGAGGCGCTGGACAAAGCTGCGCTCGAAACGTTCTGTGCCGCGAGTGACGGTCCAGTGGTTGCGAAGGCCGGCCCAGGAATCCACGGATTCGAAGGAGGTGCTTACGTTCCAGCCGCCGCGCTCGAAGGTCTCTCCGGGGGTGAAGTCGCGGATCGCGAGTTCCTGGCCCAGGGTCTCGATGATGAAGACACCGCCAGGTACCAGGGATGAAAGTGCGTTCTTGGCGAAGAGCAGGTCGTCGGCGGGGTCGTCAAAGTAGCCAAAGGATATGTACAGGTTGAGGGCGAGGTCATATTGTGCGGGGCGCACGAAACGGCGTACGTCGGCACGCACCAGTTCCAGGTCCACACCTTCGTCCAGGGCGCTCTCGCGGGCCGCCTCCAGGTAGGAGGCGGTGATGTCGACGCCGCTCACCCGGTAACCGCGTACGGCCAATTCCACGGCGATCCGCCCGCTGCCGCAGCACAAATCAACAACGCGGGTCACCGGAACCAGCCCGCCATTCGGGCCAAGACCAGAAAGCGTCCGTATCCCATCGGCTACCGCAGGAACCTCCGCCCAGCGCTCGGCACCGAACATGACCGGCGCGAACATGTCCCAGAAGGCTTCTTCCTCGAACCATTCGCCTGCCTTGGCCATTGTTTTTCCTCCCATTCATGCAAAGTGCTGGCTTACACCACCATACCCATATACTATATCCAGCTTGCCTACGGGCGACAATGAAGCCTATAATCGCGCCCATGTTTACAGATATCATCATCATGGCGGGCGGGTCCGGAACCCGGCTTTGGCCAGCCTCAAATTCGGGCCTCCCCAAACAATTCCTTCCCCTCCCCGGGGGCGGCACTTTCTTTGGGGCCTCCCTCGAACGGGCTTTTTACCTCCTTGAAACGGACAATCCCGGACCTTCAGGAGCAACCGGGGCAACAGGCATGGCGGGCACGGCGGGAAAAGTCGTCGTCGTCGCGGGAGCGTCCCATGTCGCCCATGTGCTGAGGGAATGCAAAAAGCTGTCGCCCGCGCGTCGCGGCCGGGTGGTTGTCATCCCGGAACCTGTCGCCCGGAATACCGCCCCCGCGGTAGCCTGCGCCGCCGTCTACCTCGAACGGAGCGCTGGCGCGGGACGGCGGGCCCTCATCCTCACGAGCGACCATATCATCGGCCCCCTTGATCGCTTCCGCGACGATGCCGAAGCCGCCGACAAGGCTGCGGCATTGGGCAAGCTCGTCGTTTTCGGCATCCCTCCACGAAACCCCGAAACCGGTTTCGGTTACCTCGAAGCCGGTGCGGCCTTGGATTTCGCATCCGTCACCGGAACCGCCAGGATATTCAAACTTGATTCGTTCCATGAAAAACCGGATCGGGCCACGGCGGAGAGCTATGTCGCGAGCGGAAAATTCTACTGGAACTCGGGGATGTTCGGTTTTTCCGTAGACGCCATGCTGGGGGAATTCCGTCGATCCTCCCCCGAAACTCTGGCTCCCTTCGAAACCTTGCGAACCCCAACTCAGGACGAGAGTCAGAACCAGGATGGAATATGCCTGCTCGACCGCTGGAAGGGGCTGTCGGAGGCCTACACTACGGTCAAACCCATTTCCATCGACTATGCGGTGGCGGAAAAGACCCGGGACGCGGCGATGGTGGCAGCGGGCTTCGACTGGATAGACATCGGCAGCTGGGATGATTACGCCCAGTACATGGAACACACCCAGCAAGCCTCGCAATCCCCTGCCCCCGACACAGCCGTACCCGCCGCTGCCCCTGTCTTCAACTCGGAGTCAACAAACTGCTGGGTAGATTCAGACCTGCCGGTGGCGCTCTGCGGCGTCGAGGACCTGATCGTCGTGGTCCGCTCGGGAGCCGACGGGTCGCCGGCTTCGGTATTGGTTTGCCGCAGGGGAGAAAGCCAGAAAGTCAAGAATATCGTGGACCTGATCAAGGCTGACGGACGCCCGGACTTGCTCTGACAGCCCGTATGTGGCACAATGCAATTTATATAATGGAGGTAATTTAGATGGTAATTCTCACACTGAACTGCGGAAGTTCTTCAGCCAAATACCAAGTGTACGACTGGAACAACAAGGAAGTCCTGGCAGTGGGCATTGTCGAACGGGTCACCCAGGGCGGCTCCTTCATATCCCACCGCGCCAAGGGCAAGCCGGAGCATACCTTCGAGCATGATTGCCCAAACCATACGGTCGCGGTGGACCTGATCATCAAGACCCTGACCGATCCCGAGTGGGGTGTTATCACGGACATGTCGGTAATTAAGGCGGTGGGACACAGGCTCGTCCACGGCGGCTCGAAATTCACAAAATCCGTCATCGTCACCGACGAGGTCATGGCCACCTTCAAGGAAGTCCAGGATCTGGCCCCCCTGCACAACCCGGCCAACATCATGGGTATCGAAGCGGCCAAAAAAGTGTTGCCCGACGTTCCCCACTGCGCGGTCATGGATACCGCTTGGCACCAGACCATGCCCGCAGCCAGCTACATGTACGCGGTTCCCTACGAATGGTACGAGCAGTACGCGGTACGCCGCTACGGCTTCCACGGCACATCCTTCCTCTACACGGCAAAACGCGCCGCCGTCCTCCTTGGACAGGATCCCTTCAAGACGAACCTGATCATCGCCCACCTGGGCAACGGATCCTCCATCAACGCCGTCAAGGACGGACTGTCCTACGATACCTCCATGGGCATGTCTCCGCTGGAAGGCCTCGTCATGGGTACCCGGTCCGGCGACGTGGACCCGGCGGTCCCCTTCTACCTGATGCGCGCCGCCGGCATGACCGCTGCGGAAGCCGAATCGGCCCTGAACAAGAAATCAGGCCTCCTGGGCATTACAGGCAAATACACTGACAGGCGCGACATCCAGGCCGCTGTCGAGAAAGGCGACGAACGCTGCATACTCGCGCAGGATATCGAGGCTCACCGGGTCAAGAAGTATATTGGCGCCTACGCGGCTGTCATAGGACGGGTGGATGCACTGGTGTTCACCGCCGGAGTGGGAGAAATGGCGCCCTTCATCCGCAAAAAGGTGCTGGAAGGCCTGCAACCCATGGGCATCGTGTACGACGCCGAAAAGTGCATGATCTCGAAAACCCGGAACGCCGAAACCGAGATTACCGGACCGGGCAGCAAGGTGCGCATCTTCGTGATTCCCACCGACGAGGAATTGGTAATGACCGAGGACGCCTACGCGCTCATGGAAGGCACCTACGACCTGCACTCGAAGTTCACGTATTCCTTCCAAAAGAAGGGCTATATCAACAAGGGCAGGGAGGATGGACTGAAGGCGGACATCGCGAAAAACCCCGCGTTGGCCTCCGTCATCGCGAAAGCAAAATAAAGCCGTAGATGGAAACGGGTCCGGAACTCGTCGGAGTGGGCAATGCCCTGATCGATATAGTCTCGATTTCCGACGGGAATCCGGAATCCATCATCGGCATCGCTTCCGGAACCGCCGTCCATGTCGACCATGCGCGGCTCATGCAGGTACTGGAAGCCATGCC
Organism: Breznakiellaceae bacterium; assembly: GCA_964202565.1. Lineage (GTDB taxonomy): Bacteria > Spirochaetota > Spirochaetia > Treponematales > Breznakiellaceae > SZUA-426. Next base: position 4,276 of record CAXNJE010000007.1, read on the forward strand.
GGAACCCGTTTTCAGTTCCGGGGGCGGAGCGGCCAACGTGGTCAAGCTGGCCTCCCATCTGGGCATCCGGAGCGCCTTTGTTGGCCGCACTGGTTCCGACGCGACTGGCAAGAGCGACGATTTTGCCGGCATGTTCAGAACCGAACTGATGGACGCAGGCGTCGGGGTCCACCTTTCGACCGGACCTGAACCGACAGGCGCCTGTGCAATCCTGCGAAACCCGGACGGAAATGCCGCCATCGCAGCCTGCCCTTCCGCCGCGCTCGGAATGGAAGCCGGAGAAGTATCTGAAGAATTGGTTCGCGTTTCGCGGATACTGGTTCTGGATGGCTTCATTCTGGGACGGAAGACCTTGGTGGATCGCGCCCTGGATCTGGCGGAACGTCACGGCACGGCGGTAGCGCTGGACGTAGGCTCCGCCGAAATCGCCTTCGAGAAGGCGGACCTCATCGCGGAACTGGCCTTAAAATTCCCGCTCATCCTTTTCATGAACGAAGTTGAGGCCGAGGCCTTCGCCTGCGCCTTGGGCTCGCGGGTGGCCTGCGTGGATATCTACAGCCAATCCGACACCTACGACGAGCTGGACGACCGCTTCAGGCCAATTCGCGGCATCACCGAGGCCGGCCCCTTCCCCATCGTAGTCATCAAGCGCGGTCCAGCCGGTGCCCTGGTCTATGCGAGTGGCCTGCGCATTGACGCGCCGACCCTAAGCGCCATTGCCTACGACCAGACTGGTGCCGGCGATGCCTTCGCAGCCGGTTTCCTGGCAGCCTGGATCAGGAACAAGCCCCTGCGCGACTGTGCCACACTGGGAAACCGGGTCGCGCGGGAAGCCATCGCCGTCCCCGGCACCAAGCTGAACCCCGCGCGCCTTCGCCACCTGCGTCGCTTTCTTCGCTGAACACCGGTGACTTCAGAGCCTCAACAACACGGATTGTGCTATCTTGTCGGCGGTTTCACGGTCGTATAGGGCGGCGATTATGGCGATGGCCCATTCCCCCGCAGTGCCCGCCGCGCGGCTGGTAATCAACTTTCCGTCCACCACTACCCTATCCTCAAAAAAGATGGCACCAGAAACCTTGCTTTCCATGCCCGGATAACAGGTGAAGCGTCGTCGCGTCAACAAGCCGAGTGGGGCCAAAACCACAGCGGGAGCCGCGCAGATGGCGGCGATCACACAATCAACTCCGGCGGCGGCCTTCAACAAACCGGAACAAAGTACGGAGGCCGCAATATTCGATGCTCCAGGCATACCCCCGGGAACCACAACCGCGTCCCAGGCAAAACGGCCCGCGTGCACCGTCTCTCCGGACAAATCCGCCAGACTGGTGTCGGCTCTTACACGCATCCCGCGTGCACCCGTCAATTCCAGGCCTCCAACGCCGGCAACCACCACTTCAGCTCCCGCGCGACGCAGATAATCGATGGGCGTTGTTGCCTCGACATCCTCAAAACCGTCCGCGAGCAACACAATTACCCTTTTCTTCATGATTGCCTCCTGGTTTAGTATATTGCATCCTTGCCAGCTCTGCCCTACAATAATCGCAGAGGAGCCGGCATGAAGCATGTCCTTGTTATAGATGAATCCCCATTGTTGAGAGAATATCTCAGGGCAAAACTGACAGAAAACGGTCTGGAAGCGAGTGTCGCCATAAATGGCCTGGACGGAATCGCGAAAATACTCAATCTGATGCCCGATCTGGTTATCATGGATTACCATCTGTCGAGAAAAACCTGCATGGAAGTCCTTGAAGAAAAGAAACGGAGTCCGAATACCGTCAATATCCCTGTCATCATTGCTGCCCAGCGGATCGACCAAAAACATATCATCGAGTTGGTGAACTACAACGTGAAGAAGGTCTTCACGAAACCGATACGCATTGACGCCTTATTCAAGACCATGTCGGATATCCTTGGCGTCGAGATGGATATGGATAAAACGCCCAGCATCATCGAAGTGCATGTCAACGACAACATCCTTTTCGTCGAGATAGCCCAAGGCCTTAACAGGGAAAAACTCGAACTCCTTCGGTACAAGATAGCAGAACTCATAGCCCTTTATGAAATAAAGACTTCAAAGGTACTGGTCATGCTGAGCGACATGACCCTCAGTTTCGCCGACGGACCCAACATCAAGCATCTTCTTGATACGGTGATCAACGCTTCCAAGGCAAAACTGCGCAATATCAAAATAATCACCAGGGATACGTTCCTGCGTGATTATGTTGCCGGGCAGAAGGACTATTCCGACATCGAAGTGGTCACCAACCTGCAGTACGCGCTGGAAGGCCTGCTTTCCGAACTGGATCCCAATATGGAATTCGGCGAGAAAAAGGCCGAAATCATAGGAAACCGCATACTCAGTTCCACAGGTGACAACCGGCAGGAAACGGTACATCTTCGCTTCGACGCGGAAACCAAAAAGACTACCGATCTCGCAGAAATCAGGGAATCCGGCAAGGGCTTGAGGATCGCGGCCGTGGATGATGATTTTGTCATACAGGAACTGATAAAGATGACCTTCACCGAAGTGGGCGCCACCGTTACGACCTTTGACGACGGAGCGGACTTCCTGGAGGTGGCTGGCAAGGAAGAATTCGACTTGGTCTTCCTGGACCTCCTGATGCCGAAAGTCTCCGGTTTTGAAGTCCTTGCCGAACTGAAGAACAAGGATATCGATCTACCCATAATCGTCCTCTCCGCTGTCACAAAGCGCGACGCGGTAGTAAAATCTTTCCAGTCAGGCGTAAAAAGCTATCTGGTAAAGCCGCTCAAACCCGATGCCATTCTTAAGAAAGCCATCGAAATACTTAAACCAAACTTTTGACAGCCATGGAAGAAACCTGGGATCCGTACAGGAGGGTGTTCCACGAATCGAGCTCGGCTTTGGTCCTGCTTGACGAGCATGGGTATGTCCTGGATGCAAGCGAAAGCTTCAAACTAACCTTCGAAGCCATCTCAGGCAGGGAATTGTCGTCCATGAAGGAGTCCCTGGTGGAATTCCTGCGTGAACGGGACGCATTCCGCTTTGCCTATCATTTCGCTCGGCTGGCTACTGGGTCAACCCGGTCGGCCAGTCTTGAAACGAGCTTCCGGACATCATCTGGGGACACTCGCTGGCTGAAAATACGGGCATGGGCCATTCCGGAAGCAGAAGATGCACCTCCGGGAAGGCGCGGTCCTTACGTTGCATGTGCTTTCGAGGATGAGACCGAACAACGGCTTGAAGAGCGCAGGCTTCTCGCAGCCAAGGAGAGCGCCGAAAAGGCCACGGAAACGAAAAGTCAATTCCTGGCCAATATGAGTCACGAGATACGCACACCCATCCAGACGATAATCGGCATGACCGAGCTCATGCAGGATACCAAGCTGGACAGGGAACAGGAGGAGTATGCCCGGCAGGTCAAATTCTCGGCCGATGTACTGCTTTCCCTGATCAACGACATCCTGGATTATTCCAAGATCGAAGCCGGGCAGCTGCAGCTCGAACGTGTGGATTTCGAACCCGAAAAAACGGTCGAGCAGGCAGTGGACCTGATCACCCTGGAAGCCCACAAAAAAGGCCTGGAAATCACCGTCGATGTCGCATCCGACGTGCCTGCCCTGATCCGGGGCGATGCCGGACGCCTGCGCCAGATATGCGTGAACCTGGTCAAGAACGCCGTCAAATTCACCAAAGAAGGCGGGATCGTGGTATCGGTCCGTCGTACCGATCTGGACGGCAAGGAAGCCATCTATTTTGCCGTCGCAGACACCGGCATAGGCGTCCCGGCTGATGTCAGACCAAGGCTTTTTACCACGTTCTATCAAGGGGACCCCTCCACCACGCGGCGCTTTGGCGGAACAGGGCTGGGACTGGCCATTTCCCGGCACCTGGTGCAGCTGATGGGTGGCGAAATAGGAATGAGTCCCAACGAAGGCGGCGGGTCGGTATTCCATTTTACCATTCCTGCCGAATGTTCAGAATTTTCTCTGCCGCGGATTGCCCCGCAAATCGACAGCGATGCCAGGTTGATGGTCGTCGACGACCGCAATGAATCCCGCAGGGTTATCGTTTCCTACCTGCTCTCCTTCGGTTACTCCCACATCGAGGAAGCGGCCTCCGGACAGGAAGCCATCCGCAAGCTCGATACGGCTGCGGCTGCCGGAAGGCCCTACGCCATTTGTTTCATCGACATGATCATGCCCGGGATGGATGGATGGCGCCTCGCGGCGGAAATCAACCGCGATCGCTCGGTCAATGCCGTCAGACTTGTACTCATGGTTCCCCAGGGCTTGCTCGGCGCGGATGCCAAGATGACCCTGTTGCAATGGTTTAATGCCTACGTCAACAAACCTATCAAGCGCAAGGAACTGGCGGACGCGATAACCGCCACGGCAGAAGGCCCGATAGACCTGGAAGGGGCCGTCGGAGCGGATGGTTTGGTTTCGGAGCAGGTCGGCGCATCGGGAAAATCACCAGGCAGAACACCCGGCATAGCTCCCGCGTATACGACCGGATCTGCGGAAGAATTCGTGTTCGCGGATAAGAGATTGAAGCCCCCATCGACGGAAACCGATGCGCTGCAGTCATTGCCTGCGGTGCTTGTGGTAGAGGACCATCCGGTAAACCAAAAGCTATTCGCCATAGTTCTGGAAAAATTGGGCTACAATCCGGTAATCGCCAGCGACGGCATCGAAGCCATCGAAGCGGTCGCAAAAGCGGATTTCCGGATCATATTCATGGATATTCAGATGCCCCGCATGAATGGCTACGAAGCCACCATACGATTGCGGGAAGGCGGATTCACACGGCCCATAATCGCGGTCACCGCAAGCGCCCTATCGGATGAACGGGAACGATGCACCCAAGCCGGGATGAACGATATCCTGGTCAAACCCTTCAAGCGCCCCGAGATCGAGAAGGTATTGGAAACCTGGTATCCCCAGGACGCACCTTCCACACCTGGACCGGTGGATGAGGAAGAAGAATTACTCGAAGAATTGGAAGAAGTGATAGAAGAGTTGGCCTCTCCGGAAGAACCCGAAGATCTGGAAGAGTTGGGTGAATTGGAAGAATTGGCGGATTCAGGTGACACCAAAAGCATGGTCAATCCAAAACCTCCGGAAAAGCCTCAACAATCCGCCATCGACGAAGCCGAGCTGTTGGACAATTTCCTGGGGAAAAAAGAGATCGTCCAATCCCTGCTGGCCCGTTTCATAGAAAGGACAGGAGCCCAGATCAACCTGATGCCCGCGTTGCTTGCTGAGAATGATTGGGAAAAACTGCGCATCGAAGCTCACACGATCAAGGGTAGCGCACTGAATCTTGCGGCCAAGGAATTGGGCGGAAAGGCGGCCCAGATCGAAGGTGCTGCGAAGGAGCAAGACCGCGCTGCAGCCGAAGCTGGTTTGGCCGGCATGCCCGCCATATTCAGCCGCTTTACCCTTGCCGCAAGAACGATAATCGGAGATGCTCCCTGACATGAGGTTTGCCTGCTACCACACCCATACCGATTTTTGTGACGGAGCCTCCACCGTGGAGACCATGTGCTCTGCCGCAGCGGAACAGGGGCTCTTCGCCCTTGGCTTCAGCGCCCATGCGCCAATGCCCATCAAAACTTCGTGGCACCTACCGGACGCGAGGCTGGAAGCGTATATCCGGACAGTCCGCGACTGCGCCATGGACTGGAAAGGACGACTGACCGTGCTCCTTGGCCTGGAGATAGACTACCTGTCCGGGGTCTGCAGCCCTGCGGACGCCCGTTATAAGGCTCTTGGCCTGGACTATTCGTTAGGGTCGGTCCACTACCTCAAACCACTCAATGGTTCCAAGCCCTTCACCGTCGATGGACCACGTGAAGAATGGGAAGAAGGGGTCCGAACGGGTTTTGACGGCGATGGGGAACAGGCTGCGGTCTCGTACTGGGAGACCGTCGGTGACATGGTGCGCGCCGGTGGGTTCAACATTGTAGGCCACTTGGATCTTATCAAGAAGAACAACGGTGCCGGCGGAACTCAACGCGCCTTCGATCCGGACGGAAAACGGTACCGAAATGCGGCCTTGGCCACCATTGAGGAAATCGCAAAAGCCGGCTTGGTAGTGGAAGTAAACACAGGAGCTCTCAATCGGGGCACCTTGACCGAATTCTACCCGGCGCCTTGGATGCTGCAAGAGTTGAGGAGCCGTAAGGTTCGCATCATGATAAACTCCGACGCACACCGGCCGGAACACCTGAGCGGCTATTACCCGGAAGCCAAGGCTTTGCTCAAGGAAAACGGATTTGCCGAAGTTGTACTGTTCGACGGATTCAACTGGTTCAACGAAAGATTGGATTGATCTCCATGAGTGGAAGGTGCGTTTCCACACCTTCCCAAATCAGACTTACCTGTTCCGTCGTTCCTCTTCATTCTTGCATTCGATACACATGAGCGCGTACGGTATGGCCTCAAGCCGCTCAATGGGTATCTTCTTGCTGCAACGCATGCAGGAACCGTATTTGCCCTGCTGGATGCGGGTGATGGCGGAATCGATCAGGCGCAACCGTTTCAGGTCCTGGGACCCGATGGCTTCGATCATTTTTCTATCGATATCGTCGGAGGCGATATCCGCGAAGTCCTTGGGATCCATGCCCTCCACGATTTCCTTGAAATCAGCGTTGCCGGCGATGAGATTGGTGATTATCTCCGTCTTGAGATCGATCAAGGACTTACGCATCCTTTCAATGAAGTTCTGATCCATGTCGAGCCCCCTATCCACAAAGTCGGCGTACAATGGCGTACAGAGCGGAAATTGTCAACAGGTTGACAAAGGCTCCCTATTGCCTATACGATTATACGAACACGGTCCCCGAAAAGCAAATCACTTCCGTCCGTATCGCGGTCGCCTGTTTGGATGTGGGGGACTTAATTATGCTTAAGGAGACCTTGTGGCGAAAGAAGAAGCTATAGAGGTGGAGGGCGTCGTCAAGGAAGCCCTTCCCAACACCATGTTCCGCGTCGAATTGGATAATCAAAACGGCCATCTGATACTGGCGCATCTTTCCGGAAAAATGCGCAAACATTATATACGCATCGTTCCCGGCGACCGGGTCAAAGTCGCGCTTTCGCCCTACGATCTGAGCCGCGGCCGCATCATCTACCGCGAGCGCTGAGCCCTTCCTCACTCAAAGCTTCAACAATACCCACGTTGCCCCGCTCCCGCCCCTGCGGGCATCGGCTTTTCCGCTTTCGCCCGCATTCGGGCAACGTTCGATAAACTCCCGGGTGGTCTTCTTCAGGACCGCCTCACCCGGGGAATGGTTGCCTTTTCCATGTACCACCAATACTTTCTCCAACTTTTGCCGCTTGGCATCGGTAAAGAACAGGAACAGCCTATCCCAGGCTTCATCACGGGTAAGCCCGTGCAAATCGAGGGTCGCGTCAGGGGCCTTCAAGCGCAAGGATCTTCGCCGTTCCGAAGCGGGCATGCTGTCATCCGGAAACCGGTCCTTGTCATGGACGGGATTCTGCTGCAACCAGACCTTCATGGGGTGCTGGCGTACCGGCTGCCTGACAGGCACCTGCTTTGCTCCGGAAGCGGACATGCTGGTGGAAGCGGCAGGCTGAGTCGCGGACAGCGCTGCAGTCGAGGCGGTGGTGAGGCTGGAGGCCTCCGGAGTCTTGGTGCCGCTCTTGTTTTTCTGGGAGGCCGAACTCTTTTCCCAGTCCTCCAGTATCTGCGCAAAATCCATACACCATTCCAGCAATCAGTATGTTCGGGCAAAACCCGAGTCTATCCAGCCAGCACGCCCGTCGACACTCTCGACGTAGAGCCAGCTTCCGGCACGGGACCTGGAACGCACGCATTCACCATCCGCAAAGAAAGCGGCCTGGACAGAGCGCGGGTCGGGAACCCTGAAAGCCGTGCAGGAAGACAGGATAACCCGCTGGCCAGCGACGAAGCCGGCGTATGCAAGCCTGGTAAAGGAAGCCAAAGCGATGAAAGCGCACAGGGATGCAACAAAAAAACCCCGGGACCGGAAAATGGTTACCGATTCTTTTTTTTCCTGCCTGAGTCTGTGTTCCGATGCCTGGTCTGTACTCTTGCCCACAAACCGCTTTCGCAACGAAAGGAATACCGCCATCAACGCAAACAACAGTGCCGCAAAAGTCAAACCCATAAGCGGAAGCCTTGGTGCGTAGGGTTCGTCAAAGGCTGCGGGAAGTCCAAGGACCTGCTCCGATCCCGCCCGTAGGGGCTGCAAGATCCATCCTGCAAGGGTATCCCGTTCGGCTCCCCTCAGAATAGCCAAGGCTGCGGGGTAATCTTGCCGTTCCCAGAAAAGGCGCGACCGGGACACCGCCGCATCTGCCGAAGCGCGGATTGAACGTGGCAGGAAGTGAGGAATCCCGTATACGGGATACTCCGGTTTTTCGGAGATTATCCCCTTTTTGTTTTTGGGTTCGGTCTCTGGTATGGACTGGGCAAGTGAGGAATGCCCGCCACGCCGATCGGCAGCATTGGCTGCTGTGTCTCCCACACGGTACACACTTGCGAGTTGTGTTGGACGAATCCGTAGACGATCCGCACCTGCGGTGCTGATGGATGCCTGGGGCAAGCGAAGCTGGCCGGCGGAGAGGGGAGTCAGACGAAAACGAGCCACCACCAGAGCGGAACCATTCTTGCGGGCATCACCTTCTTCGGGTTTGAGGTTTTCGAGCAAGGCGTTTTCTGGGACGTCCACCTCTATCGCGGGATCTTCCTGAAGTACAAGTCCTGAAGCCCGTAATTCCAGGACGAAAGGCGTTCCGGCAGTAAAGGAAGCGGGGATGCCGGACCAATAGAGCACAGGTTCAGCCTGCGCGACAGAAGCCGGGAATACGGCTAGCTCAAGGTTTGCCGTCTCCGCGTTTCTTCCACCAGCCCCAATGGAAAAGGATCCGAGGTAGTAAGTGCCGGCTTCCTTAAGTTCAAACTGATATTCCAATCGCGTCCAGCGTTCCGTCCCGGACATTCCCGATATCAGTTCAGGCTCCGAACGGACCCCGCGCAACGCGAGCCCCCAGGGGATCGGTGGAGGGACACAACTGACTTCTGCCGCTTGCGGATAATCCACCAGGATGGTAACCACCAGGTTTCCGCCTGGTACCAGCGTATCGGGTGCCGTTCGCAGGATAAGCCGGAGAGGCTCTTCCAGCTCGGCCGGGGAACCATTCTGGGCGACTGACGGAATTGGCATACAAAGACTTATAAGGCAGATAGCAAAAATCGCACTAAGCCGGGTGCGGGCGGACATCAATAATCCGGGGTATCCGCGGTGTCCGCGCTCCATTCCTGATTCCGCCATCGATCGCCCTCCTTTTCCCTTAAAAAATTGAACAGGGTTTTGGGTTCCGGTCCGGCTTTGGCCTTTCCCAATTCAGCCAAGGAAGCGGCAGGCACCGTCTTGCGGGTTGCCATGCGCAGACCAAGCTCCAGATTGCGTTTTGCATCTGGACGGGAGCCGTCCTGATCCAAGGCGCTCCTGAATTCTTCTACAGCCCCTTCGTAATCTCCCGCACGGAATCGGGTGATGCCGGCGTTGTAGTAAGCCCTATACGCCAATTCGCGCATGCCAGGATCCGAAGCCGCAGCCCTGGCCGCCTCACCGAAACGTCCAAGCGCGGCCTCGGATTCTCCAAGGGCAAGGTACACGAGACCCAGCCCGTACGCGGCGTAGGGACTGGTGGCCGGATAACCCGAGGCACGGGAGAACGCGGCGACCGCATCCTGATGTTGGGCTCCCCCATAAAGGAAATTACCTTCCAGCACGGCGAAACGGGCCCCAGCGGAAGAGCAGGACGAAAACAAAATGAGGAGAAAAAACGGGAGTGTCCGGACTATCGCTTTGATCATGGCCGTCTCCTCGGAACGGTTTCGACCCATTTCGACAGCATGAACAGGAATAAGGCGAGCAGGGCGAATTCCGGATAACGGGGAATCGTTTCCTTCCGGAAACCGTCTACCGCCGCCGCGGAAGAAAGGCCGGACAGGATACGGTTCAGGTCCAATACCGCACCGGCGGAATTACCATCGATATAATAGCCGCCAGTGAGGGCAACGGCCGCCCTAAGGGTTAATTCCCTGAGTGAGCTGCGTATCGACAGGCCCGCCCTATCGGGGATTGATTCAGGTACGGGGGCTCCCACAACGGTACCCAGTCCCACCGCCGCCAAAGCGATGCCTGCATCGGCGAGACGGGATGCTGCGGAATCGGGGTTGCCGGAAAGGCTTTCACCATCCGAAAAGAGCACGACCAGACGCCGTGCCGAGGAGGATTCCAGGAAGCCGGTGGAGGCACTGTCCAGAAGGCGTTCGAGATCGGTACCACGGGAACTCATCAAGGCGTCAGAAAGCGCCAAGCACAGGGAGGCGACGCTCTCGCGATCCGCAGTGAGTGGAAGCGCAAGTACACCCCCACCTTTGCCCAGTGCGACGCCAAAACGAATACCGGGGGAGGCGGCTACCATTTCCAGTGCGATAGCCGAAGCCCTTTCCAGACGGGACGGAGCCGTGTCTTGGGCGTTCATACTCCTGGAGACATCGAAGGCCAAAATTACATCCAGCCCGCGACGGTATTCGGGTACCAGGCGCTGCCCCCATCGGGGCCCTGCCAAGGAGAAAATCACCGCCGCCATGGCGGTCAGGAAAAAAAGAACCGATAAGCTGTACCGAAAGCCGAGTTCCTTCAACAGCGAACGCTCGTCCCTCCTGCCGACGAGATAAAGCAGGGCCTTTGTCCTACGCTTGAACCGCCAACGGGCCAGTAGCAGCGCGGGGATCAGTGAGAGCAGGGCGAGCAGGAATTCCGGTCTATCCAGCTTCAAAGGAAAGCCCCCAGGATAATCCGCCGGACCAAACGGGAAAGGAGCAGGAGCAATGCCCCTCCGATGAGGAAATACGAATATGCGCTTACCGTCCGGGTTTTAACCCGTGACACGACGGGTACCGCCTCGTTCTCGGCGATGAGGGAAAATGCCTTGGAAAACAAGGCAGGCGAACTGGCGGGGAAATAGTATCCACCGCCACCATCAGCCGCTGCACGGGCTATCGAACGCAGACCTTCCTGATCAAAGCGGGAGTCGAGCATGCCACTCCGATGCAACCCGGTTTCGGGGTCGAGGTAGTCGATGGGAACCTCTCCGTTGGTACCGATTCCGATAACCCATAAAGAAACACCCACTGTACGGAGAGCCGCAGCGCCTGTAAGCGGGCTGACCTCGCCGGCGTTGTTCTCTCCGTCGGTCAACAAAACTGCGGCCTTTCGCCTTGCGGTCGATCCATTCAGATGAAATGCTGCGATGGACAGGCCCAAACCCAAGGCGGTCCCGTCGCCGAATTCGGCTATGGCCAACCGTTCCAATCTATCCAAGAGTACCCCATGGTCGGTAGTGGGAGGAACCAGAAGCGCCGCATCCCTGCCGAGTGCCACCAGACCGATGGCGTCGGCGCCGCGGGAGGCCGCAAAATGTGCGATAAGCGTTTTCGCGCTCTCGAAGCGGCTGCTGCCATCCATATCCCTGGCGGACATGGATGGGCTCGCGTCGATTATGAAAATCACGTCCGCCCCCCGGTCCAGCCAGACGGTTTCGGTTACGACCGAAATGGGCCCCAGTGCGGCGATGCCAACGAGGGCAGCACCTGCAAATTCGGCTGCCCGCAGGATGGCAACCGACAACTCAGCCCTGATTGGAGGCGCGAATCGGCTACCTCCCGGAGGGCCTAGGCTTAGCCGGGGCGAGACCGCGTCACGCCGGATGCGGGATAGGATTACGATAAGGATAAAGATTGCCAGACTGGGAAAGGCCAATCCGGGTCGTTCAAAACTAAACATGCAAACCATCCCCGCCGCGCGCAGCCTTGCCTGGAGAGGGAGCCTCGATACGATCCACCAGATCGGAAACCCCTGCAAGAAGGACGTCCAACCGGGATGCCCTGGCAGCCCCCCCCCCAAAACGCACTGCATCGCCCAGGCGAAAAAGGGTTTCCAGATTAGTAGTATCCGGCGTAAGGAATACGAAACGGTTCCTGCCCTCGGGCAATACACCGTCCAAGGCCTGCGACAACTCACCTGGAGTCAGGGATCGGCAGTTGACACCGGACCGAAGGCTGAGATATTCGCGCAAGGCAGGCAAAAGCATGGAAAAAACGGTATTCGCATCCAACTCCGCGAACTTCTCGTGAAGTCGGACCAACACGCGACGCATGGCCCGTACGGCCAAGCTTCTGCGGCGGCGTTCGAGCGCGTCCTGCAACAAGGGAAAACCCTGCCTGGCGAGAAAAGCGGAGCTTGCCGCGAAAACTATAAAAGCAAAAAGCAAACCGTATAGAAGCGGCGCGGTACCCGCAGCGGCCAAGGTCGCGGCCGGTGGTGAAAGCTCGGAGTTGCCACCTTCCAGGTCCAGCAGCGAGGCAATCTCCACCTGCAAGCCAGAAATACGCAACCCGCCTACCTCGACATCCGGCAAGACGATAACGCCGGGAGCATAGGCTATGAAATCCAGCAGGATCTGATAATCACCACTTTTAGCGGATTCGGTACGTCCTGCCCCGCCCCGCCGTTCCAGTTCAGCCCGTACGATGGCGACTTCCTTCGAGTGTGGCAAACGCTCCCTGATATCAACCAGCGACGAACCCCTGGCATTCCCCACCGGCACACCGCCGATAGGAATAACCAAGCGCGCCCGGTCGCCGACAAATACTATCTGCGGTATCAGTACGGGTTCGCCGTCCAGGATGGCAACATTCGTGGCCTCCGCGTGAAGCATGGGCGGATAAAGCAGGGGGACAAGATAAAACACACATGCCAGTAAGGCGAAAGTGACGGGAGCTCCATCCCGGAACCCTTTTGGGGCGTTCATGCGCGCCGCCGGGAACCGAAGAAGCGGCTGAGGGAAAGTACAGGGTCGTCCGCGGTGGAAAGATTCAGACAAGCGGCGTTCCTGCGGGCGCAGGATGTCCGCCAGGCGCTCTCGTGGTCTTCGTGGTAGTCGTTCCAGGCATCCCGGAACGAGGAGAAGGACGTGGGGGCGCGCATTTCCTCCCCCGATTCGGGATCCCTCAGCAAGACCAGTCCGGCATCCGGCAGGGTTGTATCCACCGGATCGCTCACACGGATGGCCAGCAGGTCGTGCTTGCGCGCGAGATAGCCCAGATCCCGTTCCCAGTGGATACAGAGAAAATCGGAAATGACGATCACCAGACTCCGGCGCTTGAGCAGCCGTGCCGTTCCCGTCAGGGCACGTCCGAGAGCTCCCGTAATCGAACGTGCGTATTCCCCGGAACCTTCCGGGGGTGCAGCCAGCGACACAGCCGCATTCACGAGCGCAAGGGCGTGGGCCCGTCCTTTTTTTGGGGGAAACAGGCGCTCCGCAGTACCGCCGAACATGAGGCAGCCAACCCGTTCGCCGGCTTTTTCGGCGGAAAGGGCGATGAGGGCTGCCGTCAGAACCGCCTGTTCGCGGCGGCTCAGAGGACCGCTGCCGGTATCCATGGAAGCGGAAGAATCCAGCACGATGAACACCGTCAATTCACGCTCTTCCCGAAAAAGCTTGATGTAGGGTGAGCCGAAGCGGGCACTGACGTTCCAATCTATGGACCCGGCGTCATCGCCTTGTTCATAGCGCCGGACCTCGTCGAATTCTATGCCCTGGCCCTTGAAAACGGAACGGAAGTTCCCCGATAAAAGATCCTCGGAGAGGTCCCGGGCAACGAGGGGGAAAGTAGCGATCCGGGAGAGGAGCTCCCGACGGTCCATGGGGGCGTATCCTTTATGGTACTGGCACGAAGGCCAAAATGCGCGCGATCATATCATCCGTATCCAGACCATCAGCCTCGGCTTCGTAGGAAAGAACTATCCGGTGCCGCAGGACTGCTGACGCCACAGTTTTAACGTCCTCCGGCAGGACATAGGAACGCCCGGAAAACAAGGCCTGGACCCGCGAGCAACGGTACAAAGCGATCGACGCCCGAGGAGAAGCGCCAAAGGATATATACCGATAGAGATCTTCCCTGTGCGGACGTTTCCTGTCTGCCGGGGGCCGGCTCGCGGCCACGACGGAAACCATGTAGTCAACTATCCTTTGATCCACCGTAATATGCGAAACCGCCGACGACAGGGCTGCCAGTGCGGTTGCGTCCAGGATCGGAGATACCGGGGCAAGCCGGTTGGCGGAAGCCAAAAGGACTATGCGGGTTTCCTCTTCCCGCGAGGGGTAGGGAACTGAAATCTTTATGAGGAAACGGTCCAGTTCGGCTTCCGGCAACTCATAGGTACCTTCATGTTCGATGGGATTCTGCGTGGCCAACACAAAAAAAGGGGAGGGAACCGGCCAGGTCTCATCACCGATGGTGACCTGCTTCTCTTCCATGGCTTCCAGCAAGGCCGACTGGACCTTTGCCGGAGCCCGGTTTATCTCATCCGCCAGCACCACATTGGCGAAAACCGGACCTTTCCGCACGGAAAAATTGCCCGTGGACTGTTCCCATACGAGGGTTCCGGTAAGATCCGCGGGAAGCAGATCCGGGGTAAACTGGATACGCCGGAAAGTAAGCCCCGTAAGCTCCGCGATGGTACGCACCGCCAAGGTTTTAGCCAGCCCGGGAACACCTTCCAACAGGACATGACCACCAGCGATGAGGGCGGTAAGCAAGCCGTCCACCATGCCGGTCTGGCCTATCAGCCGTTTGGCCAATTCTGCCCGACAAAGTCTAAGGGAACCAAGTGCGGCTTGAATGGCCGGATCCGAAGCGGATTCGGCGACGGATAGTTCCGTGTTGGTTTGCATGCCCATATTCTACTGTCCGGACGCTGGTCTGGCAATCACAGGGCGCTGTCGCTCTATTGACAGCGGGGCATCCCCACGGCTAGTCTCGCCAAATGAATACCTTGGCTCAAGAATTGAATGCGACCCTCGAAGGGACCATCGCCGGCAGGCTGCTCTCCGGGCTTGGCAAACGCCTGTACTTCCCCAAAGGGATCATCGCCCAATCGGCGGAGGCAAAAAAACTCGCCCATCGCGCCAACGCCACCATAGGGATGGCCTACGAGGGCGGACGCCCTCTTATCCTGTCCGCCATAGCCGATGGCATGCCAACCCTCTCCAGTGCGGAAGCTGTGGCCTACTCGCCCACAGCGGGAATCGAACAGGTGCGCAACGCCTGGAAAGATTCGATGGCAAAAAAGAACCCCTCGGTCGATCCGGCGCGGATTTCTTTGCCAGCCGTAGTTCCGGGGCTTACCGCCGGTATCTCGTACATAGCGGACCTCTTTCTGGACGAGGGAACCCCCATTTTGGTACCCTCACCCAGCTGGGACAACTATCCGCTGATTTTTGTCGATCGTCGGGGCGCCAACGCCATCGATGTGAATATATTCAACGAGAGCGACAAAAAGATGAGCGGCCTGGATATGAAAGCCATTGAGAAGGCAGTCAAAACCGCAGCCACCACTGGAACTGTCCGCATTATCCTCAACTTCCCCCAGAATCCCACCGGTTATTCGGCCACCTCGGAAGAAGCCGAAAAACTGGTTGCCCTGTTCAAGAAAACGGCAGAAGACGGAGCCGACGTACTGGTGATCTGCGACGATGCCTACTTCGGGCTGGCCTACGAGGGCGACATCTACCCCGAGTCGCTGTTTGGCCGTTTCGCAAGCCTGCACAATCGCATTTTGGCGGTAAAGATAGACGGACCCACCAAGGAAGATTACGTCTGGGGCCTGCGCATGGGCTTCGTGACCTTCGGATCCAAGGGCCTGGATGAAGCCTGTCTGGACGCTTTGGTGAAAAAATTGATGGGCGCCATCCGCTCGTCGGTTTCCTGTTCGAATTCCCCCGCCCAGTTCCTCACCCTGAAAACCCTGGCGGACCCCCGCACGGCAGATGAGAAGCTACGGTTCAAAAAATTGCTGCACAAGCGTTATGACGCGGTAAAAGCATTCCTGGCAGCCAACCCGGTCCACCCGGTTCTCAAGCCACTACCCTTCAATTCCGGCTATTTCATGAGTTTCCGCTGCGAAGGGGTGGGCGCGGAAACGATCCGGCAGTCCCTGCTCAAGGAACACGGCATAGGCACCATAGCGCTGGGCGAAAAGTACCTGCGGGTAGCCTTCTCCAGCGTCGATGCGGACCACATCCCGGGCCTGTACCAGACCATTTACGAGCTTGCCGCCAAACTGGTCCAGCCAAAATAAATTCCCCTGCCGCCGTTTCAGCCGAAACGGCGGTGCTTTTACAAAGCATAGCGTATACTAACCAGCATGGAACGAACGGACCTCAACCCGGAACTAGCCGAAACCTTCCTGCGCAGGCTGGGCAAGCATCTGGATTACAATATCAACATCATGGATCGGAACGGTGTCATAATCGCCAGCCGCGACCCGCTACGGGTAGGCAGTTTCCACGAAGCCGCCCAGCGGCTTATCGAGACAGGCGCTGATATCGGAACGGTAGAACCGGGTGATAATCTGCCAGTCGGAGTACGCCCTGGGGTCAACCTCCCCATTGAGCTCAAGGGCAAGACAATAGGTGTCGTCGGCGTTACCGGCGACCCAAAAGTGGTGGCTCCGGTCGGTTATGCTATTAAAACCAGCGTTGAATCCATGGTGGAATTGGAACTATACAAGGACAGGGCCCACCAGCGTTCTGACCGGAAAAACCTGCTGATCAATTACCTGCTTTTTGAGGAAACCCCGGCAAGAAACTTATTGGAAGGTCTGGCAACGAAACTGGGCTACGACACCCACCTCCCGCGGGTGCCCCTGCTTCTGGCTTTTCGCGATGGGACCGATGTGCCAACAGCCTTGGCAACCATCAAACAGAACGGCGTACATGGTCCGGAGGATTTTTCCTGGATTACGCCGGACGGACGCATCCTGGTGTTCCTTACCGTCACTTTTAGTGGCATCGGGATCATTGCGGATTTTGAGAAATCGGTTGTGCGCTACGTGGCGGCTGCGGAACAGGCCCTGAGCAAGGGCATACCCGATGCTGACGGCACAACCAAACCTGACCTCCGCGCCTGGGCGGGGACTTTCCAAAGTGATCTAGCCCACTACCGCGCCGCGTATCGGCACGTACTGTGGCTCGCCGGGCGTTTTCCGGTTCCCGTGGAAAAAATCCTCTATTTTTACCCCTACGCGGACGAGTACCTTTCGTCCCGGGTGCCACGCCTTGACTATGTGGAAATCTTTGATTCCTTCCTCGGATTACTCCCCACCGAATTTCCGGAGGAACTTAAAAGCACCATCGACGCGCTATTGGACAGTGCCTTCAACGGCAAGGAAGCCGCCCACCGCTTGGGCGTACATCGCAATACCCTCCTCGCACGTATCGAGAAAGTGCGACAACTGGTAGGCATGGATCTGAGGCGCGATCCCAAAGCCAGGGAATTTCTGGGATTCCTGTCCCGTTACCTGGAACAAAGGGGCAACAACCACAGCTACCGGGCTTGACCTTTCCTTTACCCTACACCCAAATGCTGTGCACGATGCACAATTTTCACTGACCATTTGGGATACGATAACAAGGACCAAACCTGTGAAGGGTTATAAGATGATTGATCCGAGTTTTTCTGGAGGTATATATGGTTTCCGGAACTATGGCCCTCATACTGCTACTCGTATCTGTCGTCCTCATCGTGATTCTGACCGGGAAATTCAAATGGCACGCCTTTCTCGTACTGATCGGTGTAGCCTTCGCCTATGGTCTCGCGATCGGTATCGCCCCGCTTGAGGTGGTCAAGGCCATCAAGGCTGGCTTTGGCGGTACACTTACGAACATCGGCATCGTAATCGCCGCCGGAACCATCATGGGAACCATACTCGAAGAAACCGGCGCTGCCCTGGCCATGACCCAGGCCATCCTGAAGCTGGTTGGCAAGAATCGGGCGCCCCTGGCAATGAACATCGCCGGTTATGTCGTTTCCATCCCCGTATTCTGCGACTCGGGCTATGTCATCCTTAATCCGCTCAACAAGGCCCTGGCCAAGGAATCCGGCACTTCCATGTCCGTCATGGCCGTAGCCCTTGCCACAGGCCTGTATGCGACGCATACCATGGTTCCTCCCACCCCCGGCCCCATCGCCGCGGCAGGAGCCCTGAGCGCCGACCTCGGACGCGTCATCATCCTGGGTCTGATCGCAGCCATTCCCGCATCGCTGGCGGGCTTGCTCTGGGCGACCAAGGTCGCAAAAAAGTACCAGATTGAAGCTGACGTACACGAATCCTATTCGGACATCATCAAACGGTACGGGAAACTACCCAGCACCTTCCTGTCCTTCCTGCCCATCATCCTTCCGATCGTACTTATACTGCTCAAATCAGTAGCCGAATTCCCCTCCAAACCCTTCGGAGACAAGGGCCTTCAGCAGTTCCTGTCCTTTATCGGTGATCCGGTAAGCGCCCTGATGATAGGCGTGCTCTGTTCCTTCCTGCTGGTCAAGAAGACAAGCCTTGCGGATGCCCGGGACAAATGGGTGGGCAAGGGCATAAAGGACGCAGCCATTATCCTGGTCATTACCGCCGCGGGTGGTTCCTTTGGACAGATCATCAAGGGAAGCCCCATCGTCGACTTCATAAAGACCAACATGGCCGGTCTGAGTCTGGGCATGTTCCTGCCCTTCATCATTTCGGCTGCCCTCAAGACAGCCCAGGGATCGTCGACTGTGGCCATCGTAACCACGGCCAGCATACTCGCCCCCATGCTCGCGCAACTGGGGCTGGATCCCGCCCTTACGGTCATCGCCATAGGCGCCGGTTCCATGGTAGTTTCCCACGCCAACGATTCCTATTTCTGGGTCGTATCCCAGTTTTCCAATATGCCGGTCGCCACAGCGTACAAGGCGTACAGCTCCGCCACTGCGGTGGAAGGCATCGTGGCCTTCCTTGTTGTCCTGATCATGTCCTTCTTCATGTAACCTGACTACGGACGTGCGGTTCTGTTTGCGGAACCGCACAGCTCGCCCGGATTCTTCGAAAATGATCGGAAATACATGCACGACATTGTCAGCAGTCTCTTTGAACGTCTGGGCCTGAACGCCTATACCCTGGGCAAGTACCCGGTGGCCGAAAAATGGTTCAGACGGCTGGAAAAGAGGGAACCAGGCTCGTTGCGGGTGATACGCAATATCGCACTGGTACGTTTCGCACAGGGTGCGTATGCAGATGCGGAAATGTATTTCCTGCAGGAAGAAGCCCGCTTCGGCGATTCATACCAGCGGCACCGGGCACTGGCCGACACTGCGTACGCCCTTGGCAAGCGGACTGACGCCATCAGGCGCTATAAAGCCGCCCTGGCGGATCCAGAGTCGGCCGAGCGGTATCCCAAGGAGCGCGGCTTCCTCCAAGCGCGTATCTCCCTATGCGCGGACGAAACCACCTTCGCCCGCAGGATCGGGAGCGCCGACTTTTTTATCCAGGCAGAACACGCGAGGGACCGCTCCGAGGAGGCTGATCTTGCAAAGGATCCCGCGCTGATGATAAAAGCCGCCGAGGATGCGGTGGGGCTCTTTCTGAAGGCCCACGAGGCTGACCCTACCAACTGGCCGGCCCTGAACAACGCAGGCGCCATCCTGATGAATAGCCTGAAGCAGCCTGAAAAGGCTCTTGAATGTTTCATGAAGGCCATGGAGCTCTGCGATATCGACTCGCTCAGGCACAACAAGGAACTGGCTGAGAATTCCATCGAAAAGGCCAAGGCAAACAACAATAGGAAATAGACAAAAGGAGAAAAGAAATGAAAATTGTCATAGCACCAGATTCGTTCAAAGGCAATCTTAGCGCCCGCCAGGTATGTGAAGCCATCAGCCAGGGCCTGCACGATACGGACCCCTCCATACGGGCGGTCGCCATTCCCCTCGCGGATGGAGGCGAGGGTACCGCCCGCGCCATCGGTCTGGCCGCAAAAGGCGAATTCCGCAAAGCCCGGGTTACCGGACCCCTCGGAGGAAGCGTGGATGCGGAGTTCGTGCTGATACGCAACGGGCAGACTGCCGTCATGGATATGGCCAGCGCATCCGGCATCGAACTGGTACCCGTGGACAAACTGGACCCCATGAAAGCCACCAGCTACGGCACCGGCGAGCTGATACGGGCGGCCCTGGACGCGGGTGCCAAGGAACTGTTGCTGGGCATAGGCGGAAGTGCCACTGTCGACGGCGGGGTCGGCATGGCCCAAGCCCTGGGTTTCGAATTCCTGGATGCGAAGGGCGCGGAGATAGGCCGGGGCGGCGAGGCATTGCAGGGCATCGCCTCGATCAGAAGTACCGGCGCAGACCCCCGGCTGGCAACCACCAAGATTCTGGTAGCCTGCGACGTCACCAACCCCCTGCTCGGCCCCAAGGGTGCCGCCGCGGTTTTTGGACCCCAGAAAGGTGCGACACCGAAAACCCTCCCCCTTCTGGAAGCGGGCCTCGCAAGCCTGGCCTCAGCCTGGAAAAAGGCCGATTTGGCACCCGATGTGAACCAGGCTGGTGACGGTGCTGCCGGTGGAGTAGGTGCCATGCTCCGGGTACAGTTCAAGGCCGAAATGCGTTCCGGCGCGCGGACCGTCATGGAATATTCTGGCTTTTTCGACCAACTCGGGGACGCAGACCTGGTAATAACCGGCGAGGGCCGCACCGACTCGCAGACTGCCCACGGAAAACTATGCGCCGTGGTAGCGGATGCGTGCAAGGAGCGAGGCGTACCCGTAGCCCTGCTCTCTGGCGCCCTATCCGGCGACTTGCAGACCATGCTTGCCCAATTTGACTACGCAGCCTCCATAGCCTGCGGCGAGGTCGGCCTGGAAGCCATGATGGCCGCAGCGCCCCAAAACCTTCGCTTTGCTGCTGCCAACCTGGTCAGAGCCTGGCGTCTGGGGAAATAGAAACCAAAAACGCAAAAAAAGACCCCGGCTCGTATGGGAACCGGGGCTTTTTTCCCGCCAGAGCGGGAAACTATTCGGCTGGTCTTACTTCTTCAGGATCTTGAGCTCGCCGGAGACCTTGAGGATCTTGCCGTCGAAGACGAACTGGAGGGCACCCTCGTAACCCAAGATGTCGGAAGTGGCTACATCGTCAATCAGATCACCAGTCTTCTGGGTGGTGGAACCAATGACCTTGCCGCCCTTGATGTTCTTGTCGGTGACCTTGGCCCAATCGACCTTGGTCGCCATGTCGTCGATATAAAAGTCGGAGGCGATAACCTGGGGACCCTCACCTACGATATAGCCGACCTTGCGGGCCAGGAATTTGGCGCCGGGGAATACGAGCTTGCCGCTCGTGTCGGTGGTTACTTCGTTGGCGGTACCGCGGTGGATATAACGGACCGTGATGGAACCATCAGCATTCTTAAGGACCTTGAGGGCATCGTCGGTGCGGGTCTTGTCGCCGGCGATGGGATACAGGAACAGGCCGCGGAGTCCACCGGGAAGAATCTTCTTGCCGAAGATATCGTTTCGGTAGTAATTGAATGTGAAGGTGGATTCGAGCTTGGAAGCGCCGGTGACGGCGTCGAATCCGTCCTTGTTCGAGGACGATACAGGACCGGTGAAGGTGAGGTAGTTGTTCGCATCGTCGGCAGCGACGGCGTTGACCTGGTAGTCAATCTTAAGCGTCGGAGTTGCCTGCGCGAAGGCGAAACCTGCAAGGGCGAGCAAAGAAATGGCGATGGCAATCTTCTTCATGTCTTCCTCCTGGAAAATAGTGGGTCTTGAAAGTAGTATAGATTATTAGTTTTGTTTGTGGAAGATGATCCTTCGCGATTTTGTCGTGATTATCGGCATAAATCATCGAAAAAGCATCTTGCCAAATCGATAACTCTAGAGTAAAACACTCATATTCAGGCAAACGAGTCTGAAACATCCACAGGAGGATCCTTTTCATGAAGAAGATCGCCCTCATCGTCACCATGCTCGTGATCGCCGCGAGCGTATTCGCACAAACCACCGCCACCAAGTACTTCGTCGCCCATCAGGGCGGCTATATCGGAGAGGCCATGGTTTCCATCGACAAGGCAGGAAAAGTCACCGCCGCCAGCATCGCCGAATGGCAGGGACCGGGCGGATGGGCAGATAACAATTCCACCGACGGAAAAGCCATCGTGGACGGAGCCGTGGTCCGTGTGCCGGATCCCTTCGCCAACCTTTCCAACCCCAACCCTGAGATCAAGGGTTACATGTTCTATGTGCTGAACCAAGTTGAAAAGGGTCCAGGAGTCTGGTCCCAATTTACCCCCGGTAAAGACGGATTCACCCGCCCAACCCGTCAGTACGAACGCGACTTTGAAGGACTGATGTCCAACCCCATCCGCGCCGCCGCATACGCTGTCGCTGCCAAGGCTGATACCCTGGTGAACGTTAAGATTGATGGGCTCAAGGTGATGGTCGGTAAAAAAGCTTCCGAGACTGTCCACTACGGACACATGGACAAGGCCAATAAAGCGTCTGTATACATGCCTTTGACCAAAGATGGCATTGGGTACCGCTACAATAACAAGGCCACCCTCGATTTCTTCAAAGCCAACCCCACCGCCAATTTCGTGGTTGCCGCAGTCAAGAAATCCAAAGTAACCATCAAGGACGACAAGAGCATCGACGCTGTTGCAGACGCAGCCACTTATGTTGCTGCCGATGATGGCGTGTACGCAGTTGCCGACGCCGTATCCGGCGCCACCTACTCTGACTTCCAGCACTACTCGCTGGAACTCCAGGCAGCGTACAAGATGGCCCTGGCCGAGCAGCAGGTAAAGTTCGCAAAGTAAGTCTCAGTAAATGGAATTCCTAAGACCGGAGCCATCGGGCTTCGGTCTTTTTTATGATTGCCTCCCCCATGTTATTACTTTATAATTACGTCAGGAGTTCATCATGGTGGTTTCGGTTATTCCCATTGGCAATTCCAAAGGAATCAGAATCCCAAAGGCAATCCTTGAGCAGCTCAACATTAAGGATAAACTTGATCTTGAGATCGAAGACAAGCACCTTGTACTGAAACCTATCATCCGGAAACCCCGCGAGGGATGGGCTCTTGAACTTAAAGAAATGGGTTCGAATCATGATGATGTGCTGATCCTTCCCGACTCCGGTGATCCGGAGGGTTTTGAATGGGAATGGTAATACATCAGTATGAAGTGTATCTTATAGAACTAGATCCAACGAAAGGGCATGAATTACAGACGACCAGGCCATGCATTGTAATCTCTCCGGATGAAATGAATAAGACCATTGGTACAGTGATAATTGCTCCGATGACAACAAAATCACATGAGTATCCAACACGTGTGGAAGTTGATTTCCAGGAGAAGCGGGGTTGGATTGTGCTTGACCAAATCCAGACTGTTGATAAAACAAGGCTATTAAAAAGGCTGGGTACGATCGAAGGCACCACAATTCTAAAAACCAAGGCAATCCTAAAGGAAATGCTGGTTGATTAAGGGATAAGTGGCCCATATCGCATCTCCAATCTTCCCGCGAATTAGTGTATACTTTCTTCCATGCCACGCTTCTTCAACACCACCGGCCCCTGCAATCCGGAAGACCACTACATGCTGCCCCCGGAAACACGCCTCGTGGGTGCGCACCTTTCACGCTATGTCGAAAACAAGCTGTACTGGGTACTCCACGCCCCCCGGCAGACGGGCAAGACCACCTTCCTGCAGTCCTGGATGAGGGAGCTCAACGCTTCCGGCCAGGCCATAGCGTGTTACGTCAGCGTGGAGCGCTGCCAGGAATTTCCCCAGGCTGCGGATACCATGCCAGCCATCTGTTCCGCGATAATCGAATACGCCCGGGCCTTTCTGGATGAGGGCTACGTGCCCGCCCGTCCCGATATCGAGGCGGGAAGTATGCTGTCCTCGATACTCATCGAGTGGGCCGCGCTGGTGGCCCCCAAGCCGCTGGTGGTGCTCTTCGACGAGGTGGATGTGCTGCAGGACCAGGCCCTGGTAAGCTTCCTCCGCCAGTTGCGGGGCGGTTTTGCGGCGCGCGGCATCGGGCTATTCCCGGTCTCGGTGGCCCTGGTCGGCATGCGGGACCTGCGGGACTACCTGGTCCGAAGCAAGGATGGGGTAGCCCTCAATCCGGGCAGCCCATTCAATATAAAACAGGACTCAGCCACCCTATCCAACTTTACCCGTGATGAGATCGCCATCCTTGTGGGTCAACATCTTGCCGACACCGGGCAGTCATTCTCGCCGGAGGCCATCGACCGGATCTGGGAACTCACGCGGGGCCAGCCCTGGCTGACAAACGCACTTTGCCTGAAATGCGTCTGGACCCTCTGCCAGAAGGGCGAGCCGGTTACCAGGGACCATATCGAAGCGGCCAGGGAGCTTTTAATCAGCGACCGGGCGGTACACCTGGACAGCCTGTCGGAACGACTGCGGGACCCGCGCGTCAAAAGGGTCATCCAGACCATCATCACCGGCGAATCCAAACCGGAGATCCTGCGTGGCGACGACTTCAGGTATACCCTCGATCTGGGGCTTGTGGCCATCGAAGCGGGTACTCCGTCGATCGCAAATCCCATATATCGCGAGGTAATCATCCGCATCCTTTCGGAGGAATACCAGCTGATGATCCCCGCGCCGGAATTCCGTTGGACCACCGATACCGGCAAACTTGATTTGGACGCGCTCCTTTCGGCGTTTCAGGATTTTTGGGGCGAGCATGCCGACATCTGGGAAGAAAAGTCCGACTATACCGAAGCCTTTCCCCACCTGCTGCTTATGGCCTTCCTGCAGCGGGTCGTGAACGGCGGCGGCAGGATAGAGCGGGAATACGCCGCGGGCCGGGGACGCATCGACATCGCGATCTGGTTTGGCGGGGCCTGGTCCATCATCGAAATCAAGCTCGTCCGCAACCGGGGCCGCGAGGCCGCCATCCTGGAGGGCCTGAAACAGATTGCCCGCTACCGGGACCACATCGATCCGTCGGCTCCTGCTTTCCTGGTCGTCTTTGACCGCACCCCGGCGGGGCGGGCCAAGACCTGGGAGGAACGCCTTACCCGCGAAGAGCGGGAAGCGTCGGGAGGTAAGGTGACGGTTATTTCGGGATAGGGAATAAACGGGAGATTTCTTCAGGCAAGGCTTTGTCGCGTAGCGCGATAACTTCTCATGCTTCAGCTTTACAAAATCTTCAGAAATGTCACGAAAAACCTTCCACTTTCCATTGACATAAGCGGCTCCTGATTCCTATTATCGGCCTCAAGATTTCACGTGCGGGAGGCGTTCATGGTTGAACGTGCCGAGTTCTATCCAGACGAGCAATGGGCCCGCTTCATGGCCGCCGCCGAGGGCAAGGAAACGCCTTTCATTTTGGTGGATCTGGCCATCGTGAAGCGCAACTACGAGCGTCTGACAGAACTCTTTCCGTATGCCACCCAGTACTACGCGGTCAAGGCGAACCCGGCGAACGAGATGCTGGTGCTTTTGCGCGATCTGGGCTCCAACTTCGATATTGCCTCGCGCTGGGAGCTGGACAAGGTGATGGCCCTGGGCGTGTCACCGGATAGGATCTCCTTTGGAAATACTATAAAAAAGGCCAAGGACGTCGAGTACTTCTACGAAAAGGGCGTGCGCCTTTTTGCCACCGACAGCAAGACCGACCTGTACAACATAGCATCGAAAGCTCCGGGTTCCCGGGTCTACCTGCGTATCCTGGTGGAAGGTTCCCAGTCTGCGGACTGGCCCCTTTCGCGCAAGTTCGGCTGCCACCCCGACATGGCGTATAACCTGCTGGTTGAAGCCAGAAGACTGGGGCTGGAACCCTACGGCATCTCCTTCCATGTGGGAAGCCAGCAGCGTGACATAGGCCAGTGGGACGAGGCCATTGCCAAGACGAATTACCTGTTCCGGGCGCTGGAAGAAGAGGAAGGCATCTCGCTGGACATGATCAACATGGGCGGCGGATTTCCGGCCCATTACACGACACCGGCCCACGAACTGGACGTCTACGCCAAGGAAATAACCCGTTACCTGCACGAGGACTTCGGCGAGGTGCTCCCCAAAATCATCCTGGAGCCAGGCCGTTCCATGGCCGGCGACGCCGGAATCATCGTGAGCGAAGTTGTCCTGGTGTCGCGCAAGAACAACACAGCCCTGCAGCGTTGGGTCTACACCGATGTGGGCAAATTCAACGGCCTGGTGGAAACCCTCGACGAATCCATCAAATACCCCGTGGTGACCGACCACGATGCCTCCACCAAGCAGGGCGAGGTAATCATCGCCGGCCCCACCTGCGACAGCATGGACATCATGTACGAGAAGGCCCGTTACCAGTTGCCCCTGAACCTGGTGTCCGGTGACCGCCTCTACTGGCTATCCGCCGGAGCCTACACCTCCAGCTACGCCTCGGTCGAATTCAACGGATTCCCGCCCATAAAGACGTATTTTATTGGGGCGTGATGAAAAATGCCCATAGCGGGGTCTTAGCCTATCTCAAGTCGCGGCCGCCGCTCACATGGGTGCTGAGTATCATCGCTTTTCCCCTATTGAATGCCCTGCTCAGCCTTGCGGCAAGGGATAGGGTTCCGTTCTTCCTCGATTCGATCTTCACTGCCGTGGCCGCTGCCGTTTTCGGCCTTCCCTACGGACTCGCCACAGCCTTGCTCACCAACGGATGGCACGAAGTTTTCGACGGATTCCCCGGCTTTCATCTTCCCTTCGCCATCTGTGGGTTCGCCACAGCCCTTATCGTGGACGCCTTTGTGCGTTCAGGCCGGTATCGGGGGACGCTGGCGTGGAGTTTATGTGTGGGGGCGGTGACCTTGGCGAATTCCGTGCTTGGGGCGCTGATAGCGGCCTTCGTGTTCAACGGCGCGACGAGGATGAACCTGGACAACATTGTTGCCGGTTTCGCTCTGTTTACCGACTCGGTGCTCGCCGCCGCGTTCCTGGCGCGCTTGCCCATCAACCTGGTGGATAAGGCCTTGGCCGTCGCACCGGCTTTGGCCTTGGCCGCAACGCTGGATAAAAGAGGAAAGCCGGACACTGAAATAATATAGGAACAGACGCCCGGGATTACAGTGTTATAGGTATCAAGCCCGCTTGCATTGCGAAGCGGACCAGTTCCACTGGCGTCCGGGCTCCGAGTTTTTTGTAGACCAGGCTTTGATAATTCTCCGCAGTCCTCCTGCTGACACCCAAACTCCCTGCAGCTTCCTTGGCGTTCAGTCCTGCCAAGAGGGCATCAAGTACCGAGCGTTCCCGGTCGGTAAGCAGCTCCAACCGTTCCTTAAGATCGGAATTGATCCTTGGTGTTTTTACCTCTGCAATCAAAATGGGCCGCAGGAGCTCTCCTTCGGCGTATAATTCCCCGAGCTCTACGAGGCGGAGCCCCAGCACCAAGGTGCCAAGGGCAATATTCTTGGAAGCGAAACCGGAAGCGCCGAGCCTGAAAGCCCGGAGTGCAAGGGTCGGATCGGCATTCATGGTCAACACGAAAAAATACGGTTTCCCGGAACGAGCAACCTGTGAACCGAGCAAATCCAGCCCGTGCATGTCCGGAAGCCCGATGTCGATTACCGCCACGGAGAAGCTCCCGGAATTAAGCTCCACAAGGGCTTCCGCCCCGCTTCCAGCCTCGACTATCTCGTCAAAACCGCCAGCCTCTTCCAAGGCCTGCCGCAAGCCATGCCTGAAAATCGGATGATCGTCAACCATCAAAAGGCGCTTCACGCTTTTACTCCTTGCCTGTTCTGTGCCAACGGTATGAAAAGCCGGACATTAAAGCCTGTGGGGGATCGATTGATGGTGAGTTTGCCGCCAATGAGGATGCTGCGTTCACGCATGATGGCAATTCCCATGCCGCTCGAGACCGATGGGTCTATTGAAGTCGGTGAACCCCCCTGAGACCCGGCGCCTGGAGCCCCGGCTCCAATACGGTTGGTGTCGGCCGGACGGTCCTGCAACTCCAGGACGATTCCTTCCTCGCCAGACTGCATGTCCTTGCCGATGGAGGCGTGCACCTGGTGGTCAGGCGCATGTTTGACGGCGTTTGACAGGGCTTCCTGAAATATCCGGTAAGCATGGATGGTGGTGACTTCGGAAAGTCTCGGCAACTCATCTTTGCTTAAGAACGAAACGCCTCCTCCCAAAAGCTTGGCGTGCCGGACACAAAGGGCTTCCAAAGCTGAACGCAGGTCCGCGTTCTCCAACTCCGGCGGACGAAGGTCCATGGCCAGATTCCGGAGTTTCCGGCCAGCGGCGGAGAGCAGTTTTGCGGCCTCCCCTGCCATGACAGCGGAAGAGTCCGCCCCGGGCAGCGCGGCGCGCTCGCAGAGCATCTTTGCTGCAGCCACATCCTGGGCCGCATCGTCGTGGAGTTCCCGGGAGATGCGCCGCCTGAGCTTTTCCTCCGACGCCAGCGCACCGGCAAGGCTCTTTTTGGTCCATTCGGCTTCCAGACCGCTCAGACGCAGCCTGAAACCAAGGCCGGTGCCGATACCGATAGAGGCTATCAGACATGCCACCAGGGCAAGGATTAGCGCGTAGAAGGAATTGGCGATGGACCGCTGCTTCATGACAAGCGCACCCTCGAGCTTATCAAAAGATGCGAGAAACCCGTCGATCGAAGCATCGTCCACCGCACCTTCAGCCCGGAGCCTTACCAATTCGGCCTTGGAGCCCTCGAGCCCGAAACGTACGGCTACCCGATCAAGTCGTTCGAGGGAAGCTAACAGCCTGTCCAGGTCCGCCTCAAAAGATGCCCCATGCACGGGGCCCCGCAAGGCGGATCGGATCGCCTGCTCAATATTCCTGTGCATTTGCTCGTACTCATCATCGATACGGGCCAAAGCAAATACGGCAACCCCAAAAAGCAATACCAACATGGAGAGTACAAGCGCACCTGCAATATTTTCCAAGCTCGAACCGGCAACGTGCATGAACACCTCTGTCCAGCACTATAATCCACCAACGGAAATCTTGCAGGGCAACTCAGGATAGTATCAGTAATCCCAATATGCGTACGTCTGTTTCGCTTCGGTTTTTTTCTCGATTCCGCCTTTGGACTTCAGGAAGAAGGTACACTTCGCCTTCCGCTCCACTGCCAATGCATAGGGTGTGTACTCGGTATCCTCGATGAAGAAACTGCCATTCACGTCGACACCCGCATCGACGAGCA
Source organism: Breznakiellaceae bacterium (assembly GCA_964202565.1). Classification (GTDB taxonomy): domain Bacteria; phylum Spirochaetota; class Spirochaetia; order Treponematales; family Breznakiellaceae; genus SZUA-426. The sequence goes on from CAXNJE010000007.1 coordinate 33,373, forward strand.
GCCTGATGGCATCCAGATTATCCAGATACACCGCCATTCCCAAAGGAGTGAAGTAGCCACTCCAAAGCACCTCGCCCCCATCGACGGATTTGCCGCTTCCGACCCTGTCGAAGGAACGCAATGAAAGATCAGGCTTCCTCGCGAGCCAGGCAGCCAACAGTTCCGGATATTTTACAAAATCGTTAATCGGCGCGTGCATGAGATCCGGATATTTTGAGATCGAGGCGTTGGGATTGACGATATGGGGGATGATTTTGGCCAGGACAAGGGAATTCTCGGCCCTATTGTCCTTGTTGATGCTCCGGAGAAGTTCCTGGAAAATCTTTCCGAAGTCGGCGTTGCCCTTCTTCGCCCGGTCCAGTAATTCAGCATCCTTCGAAAAGTAAACCCAGAGGGGTACTATCCTGATCCCGCTATACTTGAGAGGCGCGTCGTAGTCGTAATTGTCCAAGCCCCGGTCAGGATCCATACCCAGATCGAAGAGGCTTATCGCCATCTTCCGGAAGGCAATGGTCCTAGAGGCATCGCTCTCATTCTTCCAGATCAAGGATGCGAGCCTGTCTTCGATTGACCGCCGGTCATCCGGTCCAAGCCTGGAAACCAAGGTCACAAAAAGTCCGGAATTTCCTTCCTCGATGGCGGAATTCGCCTTTTCCAGAGGACTTGTCGCCGACTCCTTCAGCATCGCCAGAAGCCTGGGAGACCGGTTTAGATTCATGGCTGTCGAATACAGCGTAACACCTTCCTGCGCAACCAAATCCCAGGGGATTTGGGCCACAGGATCCCTGCAGGCGGCCAGGAGCGCAATGACTGACTCATCGTCCGCATTCTCGCGAAGCGCGACATAAATATCCCCAGAGGCAGACTCATAACCGGAAGCGACCAAGGCTTTTACTGTCTCGTAGGAGGTGGTTTTCCCCGTCCTGCCGGGAAGTATAAACTGAGCCAAGCGTCTCTCGATCTCGCCGCCGGATGAATCGGGGCCCAGGGCTTCTTTTGTCAGGTCGGCCCCGTATTCCAAAAGTGGGGAAATGGCTCCGGGAGCTTTATGATTCAGGGCAATTGCCAATAAGGTCTGGGCATTTCGGGCGTCGATAAAACCGGCTTCAGCCATCAGGGCAATAAGTTTGGCATCCTCGGTCACGAGACAGGCGACAAGGTCTTCAGTTTCCGGGACCTCCCCGTTTTCGAGGCGCCCACGGACATCTGCGACGTTGGATGTCAGTATTGAAAGCCTGAGCTCAGCCAACTTGGGGTTCATCGCAAGAGGCTTGCCTGCTGCCAATGCGCGTTCGTAGAAAAGCCTGGCAGCGACAATTTGGCCTTGCCGGGAATATTCCACCAGGTTCATTCCGTCAATTTTTCCCTCGACGGAGGCTCCCTTCCGGACCAGGACGATTGCTTTTTCATAATTGCCATTTTTCACCGCCAGCATCAGGGCCGTCTCGCCCTTCGCATTCTTCAGATCCAGGGGTACCTTACGCTTGAGAAGCTCCTGCAGGATGAGATCATCGCCATAACCGACGGCGATATGGAGGAACCCGTTGCCTGTTGCATCCACCGCAGTGGGAGCCACCGTCTTCGCATCCAGGGCCTTGTACACGGCAGGCCATCGTCCGGCCGCCGCATCCTTGAACTGCTGTTGTTGCGCACCCAGCCCGAAAACCGCGATAAGCATGAAGGCAGCAAACAGTACGGCACGCGATCGTCTGATCGTAATCATCTTTGAAGCTCCTTGGTTGTCGGTCATAAAATTGTAAGGCATGGAGAACACAGGCTTGGACCTAACAGGTAAGGAACGGTTGGAAGTCCAACCGCGACGAAACGGATTCCGCCGCGGCCAGACATTCCCCAACTTTCGTACATAATGTTTTAATAAAAATAGACCGAGTCCACACGCACCGCAAGACTCCAAATTCGCCAGGACACTGCGCATATTCATGAAGTCATGGCGCAAACTCACGGATCATGGATTGATCCGATTAGGTAAAAGGGTATTGCGCATAATTCAAGCTTTTTATGCCTATCCCTGCCGAATAGCCCGTTTCGCGTATCTCCACCTTGGGTTGACAAGAGTTTCTGTCATGCTACTATGAACACTGGAGAGTCGATGGAAACGAAAAAAGTCCAGACTTGGTTCTTTGCTGCCGTTTTCATTCTTTTGCTCGCAGCCGTCGCACGCATCTTTTCACCGTTCTTTACGATCCTACTCTGGTCGACCTTGCTGTATATCATGTCCAGCCCACTCTACCATTGGACCATCCGCACTCTGGATCTATCCCATCGAACGGCGCGCATCCTGCGCTATCTTATCGCCGGAGCGTTTTCGATCGCATCCGTCGTAGTGATTGTCGTGCCCTTCGGCTTTGTCATGGTACAGCTTGCACGGCAACTCTCCACCCTCATTCGGACAGGTCTGGCTTTCATCAACAACAATCCCGATTTCCTGAATGCGGAGCTCGCCCTGGTTACCCGCTTTCTAGCAGACTTGGGATTACGGCCGGAGGACATGCCGGATTTTGATCTGAAGAATCGTCTTTCCGAAGTGCTCTCCGGTAGTTTCGACAACCTCATGCATCTCACGACTGGAATAGTGAAGAATATCGGGCTGCTGGTCGTGGGCCTGGCGTTCATGGTATTTACGCTCTTTTTCTTCTATGTCGACGGGGATTATCTGCTGAAGCTCGTCGTCAGGGCGGTTCCCATCCGTAATGATTATATGAAGGAACTAGTCGGAAAGTTCCGCGATATCACCCGGAACCTGGTCTTTGGCTATATCCTCGTCGCCGTCGCGCAAGCCCTGGTCGCCCTCCTTATTTTTTCGCTCTTCAAAGTAGAGGGATCACTGGCGCTTGCCATAATACTGTTCTTCTGTTCGTTCATACCCATGATCGGTGCTGGTGCGGTTTGGGGTCCCTTGGGCGTGCTCAGGATAATCAATGGTGATTTCATGGGCGGCATCATCTTTCTCGCAATCTGCGCGGTATTCATATCCACCCTGGACAACGTGCTCCGCCCGCTTTTCCTCAAGGATCGCATCAAGCTCCATCCACTGATCATCTTTTTTTCAATACTCGGAGGAATCTCCGTATTCGGTTTCAACGGCTTGGTTTTGGGACCGATGATTGTCATCATTTTCCTCACCGTGCTCGATATTTTCCTTCTCGAACACGGCTTGCCAGAAAACAAATAGACAGCTCAGCCACCAGAGCGCGCCTGGGGTGTCTCTCCCTACGATCCCGCCTTCTTCTCGATTTTCGCCCAGGAGTCGCGCAGGCCGACGGTACGGTTGAATACCGGCTTGCCGGCAGAATTGTCCGGGTCGCGGACGAAGTAGCCCACACGCTCGAACTGGAAGCGGTCGCCGGCTTTGGCGGAAGCCAGGCAGGGTTCGGCGAAGGCGGTGGGCACGGTTTCCAGGGAGGCGGGGTTCAGGTTGTCCAGAAAGGAGCCGCCGGGGGCGACGTCCATGGGGCGCTCCACGGAGAAGAGGTAGTCGTACAGGCGTGCCTCGATGGGCAGCGCGGTGGCGGCGGAAACCCAGTGGATGGTGCCTTTGACTTTCTTGTTGTCCGTGGCGTTGCCACCCTTTGTAGCCAGGTCGCAGGTACAGCGCACGGCGGTGATCTCACCGGTGGACGGATCCTTGTCGAAGCCGGTGCAGGTGACGATGTAGCCATAGCGCAAGCGCACAGCGTTGCCTGGGAACAGGCGGAAATACTTGGGTGGCGGCACTTCCTGGAAGTCGTCCCGCTCTATCCAAAGTTCCCGCCCAAAGTGGAGCTTCCGGCTGCCCGCTTCGGGATTTTCCGGGTTGTTGAGTGCGTCCAGCTCCTCGGTCTTGCCCTCTGGCCAATTTTCCACGATGAGCTTGAGCGGCCGGAGGACAGCCATGACGCGGGAAGCCTTCCTGTTCAGGTCTTCGCGCACACAGTGTTCCAGCAGGGCAACATCGACCATGCTGTCGGTTTTGGCGACACCGATGCGGGACATGAAGTCCCGGATGGATTCGGGGGTGTACCCGCGACGGCGTAGCCCCGAAATGGTGGGCATCCGGGGGTCGTCCCAGCCGGAGACCCGTTTTTCCTGCACCAGTTGGAGCAGCCAGCGCTTGGACAGGACGGTGCGGGAAATGTTCAGCCGCGCGAACTCGATCTGGCGGCTCGGGAAAACCTCGGCTTCCTTGATGAACCAATCGTAAAGCGGCCGGTGTATCTCGTACTCCAGCGAACAGAGCGAGTGGGTGATGCCTTCCTTGGCGTCGGACAGGGGGTGCTGGAAATCGTACATGGGGTAGATGCACCACGCGTCGCCGGTGCGGTAGTGGGGCATGCGGCGCAGGCGGTACATGACCGGGTCGCGCATCACCAGATTGGGATGGGCCATGTCGATCTTGGCCCGCAGTGTCTTGGCCCCGTCGGGGAACTCGCCCGAGCGCATGCGGGCGAACAAATCCAGGTTTTCCTCAACAGGACGATCCCGCCAGGGACTGTTCTTTCCGGGGGGGGTGTGGGTGATGTTGTTCTTGTCGGGAACGGCCGTGCCCCGGTACACGCGCATTTCCTCGTCGGTCAGGTCGTCGACGTAGGCGCTGCCTTTTTTGATCAGCTTGATCGCCAGTTCATAGAGATATTCGTAGTAGTCCGAAGCGTAGTATTCGCGGTCTTCCCAATCGTAGCCCAGCCATTTTACGTCGCGCTTGATCGCCTCGACGTAGGAAAGATCTTCTTTTTCCGGGTTCGTATCGTCGAAACGCAGGTTGCACTGGCCGTTAAACTGATCGGCCACGCCGAAAACCACACTTATCGCCTTGGCGTGCCCGATATGCAGCCAGCCATTCGGCTCCGGCGGGAAGCGGGTATGCACGTACGAAAAGCGGCCGTTCGCCAGATCCTCTTTCACGAAATCCCTGATGAAGTCCGATGGGGCGGCGTTTTCGGTATTTTCGGTGGTGTTCGCTACAACAGATGCGGGCTCGTTATTCGATGCTGGGGTCATGATTTGCTCCTACCGCGCTTCAGGGGCGCGGTGTCGCCACTATAGCGCGAAGGGCCATGGCGGGGCAACGGGGAAAAAGGCTCAGTACAACCTCGCCCCCAACAGCCTGGCGGCGATTTCGACGGCCATGTGGGCGGTCTGGTTGCGAACGTCCAGGACGGGGTTCACTTCCACTATTTCGGCTGAGCGGAGGAGTCCGGAGGCGGCGAGGTCTTCCGCCAACAGGAGGACTTCGCGGTAGGAGAAGCCGCCGGCCAGGGGGATGCCGACGCCGGGGGCGAACATGGGGTCCATCACGTCCATGTCGACGCTGACGTGCAGGGCGTCGACGCGTTCCTTGAAGAAGGCTATGAGGCGGCGGATGGTTTCGGCTATGCCGAGGCGGTCCACATCGGTCATGGTGAAGACGGTGACGCCGGAGGAGCGCATCAAAAGTCGTTCGCCCGGGTCCAGGTCGCGGACGCCGATGTAGGCGACCTTCTGGGGGTCCAGTTTGCGGAATGCGCCGTGCAGGTTGGTTAGTTCCGGCCGCCCCAAGCCGCAGGCGACGGCGAGGCTCATGCCGTGAATGTTGCCGGAAGGCGTTATCTCGGGTGTGTTGAAGTCGCCGTGGGCGTCCACCCAGAGGGCGCCCCAACGCAAGCCGCGGACCTTGTACGCCGCGCCCAGACCGGAGAGCGTTCCGATGGCGATGGAATGATCGCCGCCCAACACCAGGGGAAAAACGCCGTCGTCCACGGCAGCCTCAACACGTACAGCCAACTCGCCGCAGGCTTGTGCTATGGGGGCGAGGAATTTTGCCGAGGTATCGCCTTCAGCAACGAACTCCTGCGGCGGTACGGAAATGACGGGCAGGGATTCTTCAGGCTCATGGCCAAGCGCGGCCAAAGTCTGCTTCAGCCCCGCAAGGCGTATGGCGGAGGGACCCATATCGCTGCCCCGGCGGCTCGCGCCGAAGTCCAGGGGCAACTCGATTATCCTGACTTTCATGCGAACCTTCCAATGCCCCAGTCCAAGGAGCGTGTCGGACGTATGACCGCGATCCGGCGGGCTACAACTATTGTGCCATGCGTTTCAGAAACCAGTCCCTGAGCGCGAAGGCCCGTCTTTCGATGGGAGTCTTCACATCGACGACGCCCGGTACGTAGAGCAAGGCCCGCACGCTCCAGGCAGCGTACAGCATGCCACCACGTTCCGCATCGGCAAAGTATACCAAATCGATGAGAGCCTGCCCCGGGGGCACGGCTGGCAGTATCCAGTAATGCAGGGAATCCAGGTTGACCATCCGGAACAGTGCGACCTTCCCGCTGGAAGAAACCGTCACCTCGAAACGGCTTCGGCCGAAATCCTTGTCGTCCACCATCAGGGTGTACGAGAAGGAACTTTCATTTCCAGCAGGTAGATCGACTGGTGGCGACACGAAGCTCACCTCGCCGAACAGGGGAATGGGTTTGGCGGCTGGTTCTGACAGATTGGCAGCCGACTTGGGCAGATTGGCAGCCGACTCCGGCAGAAAAGCCAGACCCGAGAGCGAACGGGCATCCCGCATAACGGCCAGCACCTGCTCCATGCCTGCCCGTGCCAGAGCGGGCGGCATCAGAAAAAGCCCCTCCTGGGTGATGTGGGGTCTAAGCCCTGCGTGTCTGGCGCGGAAATCATCCGCCCCGGGGAAGGCTGGAAGCAGCGTAAGCGTTTTTGGCCGGGTTTGGAACACCTGGATGAGCCGTTCCTTCACCAGACGCGCTGCCTGCTCCGGCGGCAGGTCCTGGGCTTGGGCGGACGCGCCTGCCAGAAAGCAGACAGCAACCGCGAAAACCGAAAACCGCCGTAGGCCCTTCTGGATCACGCGGATTCCTATGCGTCCAATTTAGCGGCGGAAGCAGAAGCGGCTGCGGCATCCAGGACGGCGGCGGCGCGGTCGATTCGCGCGTAACAGGTTTCCACGCCCAGGATACGGACCGACCCGAATAACGGTGGGCTTACCCGCGTACCCGTCAGGGCTACACGGAGGGGCATCATGAGGTCGCCCATTTTGGCGCCACATTTTTCGGCTTCGGCACGCAGCAATTCCTCGGCGGATGCGTCGTCGCCAACGGCCATGCCGGAAATCAGGGTGCGGCCAATGGCCAGCAATTCGCGGGCCTGGGCGAGGTCGAGCTTTTTGGGGATGAATTCCTCCACCGCGGCGACTGGCGGCTCGGTAAAGAGATAGGCCAGCTTGCCGGGTATCTCGTGGAGGAAGGAAAGCCGTTCCTTGACGAGGGGCATTGCGGCGGTGAAGAAGGCCAGCTTGGCCTTCGACGGCTCGGCGTTGCCGGGACCGAAGAGGTCGCCCGCGATCGCATAGGGAAGGGTCAAATCAGCCAGTTCCGAATCGGCCTTGAGACGGATGTACTGGCCGTTGAACCATTCCAGCTTCTTGTAGTCGAATACCGCAGGGGCCTTATTCAGCTTGTCCAGTCTGAAAAGCTTCGCCAGTTGGTCCAGGGTGAACAGGTCGCTGCCTTCCTCGTAGGAGGCTCCCAGGAGGGCGACATAATTGAGGAGCGCTTCAGGCAGGTAGCCCTGACGTCGGAATTCGTCGACGCTCGTGGCACCGTGACGCTTGGACAGTTTCTTGCCGTCCTGGCCCATGACCATGGGGAGGTGGCAGTATTCAGGGTGCTCCCACCCAAAGGCCTTGTACATGATGACGTGGAGGGGGGTGGAGGGTATCCATTCCTGGGCGCGCAGGACGTGGCTGATCTTCATCAGGTGGTCGTCCACCACATTGGCCAAGTGGTAGGTGGGGAAACCGTCGCTCTTGAGCAGGACCGGATCCGGATTCACGTCGTCGTTCTTCCACTCGATATCGCCCAGAAGGTGGTCACGGAAAATAGTTTTTTCGCCCAGAGGAATTTTGAGTCGGACCACGTAGGGCTCGCCCGAAGCAGCGCGCTTGGCGGCCTCGTCGCGGGAATGGATACGGCAATGGCGGTCGTAACCGGTCTCGCTGGACTTGGAATCTTCCCGCTCCTTGCGGATGCGCCCGATGCGCTCCTCGTCACAGAAGCAATAATACGCCTTGTCCATGTCCAGCAGTTTTTGCGCGTGTTCCCGGTACAGTTCAAAACGTTCGGACTGGACGTAGGGAGCGTAGGGTCCGCCAATGTCGGGACCCTCGTCCCAGGTGGTACCCAACCACGCAAAGGTATCGTACAGATTCTGCACGAATGCGGGTTCGGTCCGGGTTTGGTCCGTATCCTCCAGGCGCAGGATGAATTTCCCCCCCATCGAACGGGCGAAAAGGTAATTGAACAGGGCGGTCCTGACACCGCCTATATGCTGCAGTCCCGTCGGCGACGGCGCGTAACGAACTCGT
>CAXNJE010000008.1:0-40478 GCA_964202565.1 Breznakiellaceae bacterium
CTCCAGCGAGACGGCCAGCAATTTCAGGTGGTTTTCCTGGAATTCCTTGATCAGGGCGGAAATCTGCGCGCCCAGATCATTCACGGTGGTCAGGGTTCCGCGAAAATCGCCTCCGGCAGCTTCGGTACCTACCCTTGAACCAGGCTCCAGCAAGGGTGTTTCGGCGGTTCCCGGCGCAAGCGCCAGCATGGAGGTTCCCAATAAGGACGAGGACTGGCGTGAGATGGAGGCGTCGCCCCGGATCTGCACATCCTTAAGGAAGGCGACCTTCAGCATGGCCTTGCCTTCGGACAGGGCAATATCCTGTATTTTGCCGACAGGAACACCTGCAAGGAAAACCTTGGAGTTGAGGGAGAGGCCCGTGGCGTCGTCCAGGACAACTTCGTACATTTTCGTATTCCAGGCCGAGAATCCGTCCCCCGCCATGATGACGTAGGCGGTTCCCCCAACCCCCATGGTGACGAAGAAGAGTCCTATTTTTACGTATTTCGCTATGCTCATACCTTCAGCTCACCAAAAGAAGTCCGGATAAAATTCCGCACCAGTTCATGTTCCGAAGCCGCCACGACAGACGGCTCCCCTTCAGCTACGATTTTGCCCTGATCCAGGAATGCGATCCTGTCGGCTATGCGGAAAGCCGCAGGAATATCATGGGTTATGAGCAGGCAGGTCAGACCCAGCTCCCGGTTCACCCTGATGACCAGGTTGTTTATCGTTTCCGCCAAGACCGGGTCCAAGCCCGTCGTCGGCTCGTCGAAAAGCAGGACGTCCGGTTTCATGACGAGAACCCGGGCGACGCCGACGCGCTTGCGCATGCCACCGGACAATTCGTCGGTACGCATGTCCTCAATGCCCGGCAAGTCGATCCAATCCAGCATTTCGGCCACGCGCTTGCGGAGCTCCGGTTTCTTCTTGATCCCCAATACCTCGCGCAGGGGAAATTCGATGTTTTCCGCCACGCTCATGGAGTCGAACAGGGCCGCATTCTGAAAAGCATACCCGATATGCTTGCGTAAAGCAAACAGCTTCTCCCCCTCCATGGTTGTCAGCTCAAGATCGCGGTACCTGACCGTGCCCGCATCGGGCTTCATCAGGCCAATCATGCTCTTGAAAAGCACGCTTTTACCGGTACCGCTTTGGCCCACTATGGCGCTGATTTTTCCTTCCTCGAAGTCTATATCGACCCCGTTCAGAACCTTCAATTTACCAAAGCTCTTGAACAGGCCCCGAACCTGCAGTACGGCGCTCATGGGAAGAAGAACGCCATCATGACGGTAGCCATCACGTAATCCGCCAGAAGGATGGCCACCGAGGAAGCCACCACCGCCTTGGTAGCTCCATCGCCCACACCTTTCGCTCCCGGAGCGACGCTCAGCCCGAAAAAGCAGCTTATGGAGGATACGATGAAACCCATCACCGCCCCCTTTATCATGCCCGAATAGATATCCTTGGGCTTGAGTACGTTGAACATATAGTCCGCATAGCTGGCGGCGTCGATACCGTAGAGCCTTGTGGCGATCACATAGGCCCCCGCGACACCCACCATACCCGCCAGCAGGGTAAGTATGGGAAACACGATCACCGAGGCTATTACCCGGGGAACCACCAGGTAGTGCACGGGCAGCACGGACATGGACTCCATGGCGTCGATCTGCTCGGTGACGCGCATGGTTCCCAGTTCGGCGGCCATGGCCGAACCGTTTTTCGCGATCAGCATGAGGGTAGTTATGATGGGGGCCAACTCCCTGCCCAGAGCCACGGCCACTGCGGCTCCAACGCCAATTTCGGCCTGGAAGGGCTGGAGCAGGGATACCATCTGCAAGGCAAAGATCATGCCTATCGCCAAACCCGCAAGCACTATTACCGGGATGGAATCCACGCCCAAGTGCTCCAACTCGTCAAATATGAGCTTGATTCGGACCGGCCTGCGGAAGGTATTGCGTATTATATCCGAGATGAACTCGAAATACCTGCCGAATTCAGCAATGCGATGCAAAAAGGTTTTTCTCATGCTGGTTTGTGCCTCCTAAAATAGCACAAGTCCCGCAAGCCCTTCCAGTCGAACCCCTGCTGATACGCACTCTTATCAATACCCACAATGCAGGCCAGGCTTCACTCCAAACCGGAACGGCGCGACTCGGCGTCCGCTGCTTCCAGGGGAAAGTTGGCAGCCGCGAAAACTTCACGGGAAAATCCGTAATAGCGGGCTGCCTCTTCCTTATTGCCCTCTTTTTCCGCTACCAGCCCCAAGGCCAGGTAATCCGCCCCCATACCGGCGGAATGTTCCACCCGGCGGTCGGCTTCGAGGGCCTGCAGGAGGGCGGCCCGGGCTTCCGGATAATTGCCGGCTTTTGAAAGGATGGAGGCTGCCAGGTAACGGTCGGCGGCGTAATCGGCAAAGCGCTTTAGTTTCAGATCGAGGGTTGCGGCTTCTTCCAGGGCGGAAAGGGCTCCAACCGTATCGTTCAGACCTTTGCGGGCTTCCGCGAGCACCCGCAGGGCACGGGCTTTTTCTGCGGGTTTTTTGATGTACACAATCACAGCCGACAGTGCCGCTGTCTCGGCCCGCCTGAAATCGTCCTGGCCACCCTTGCGCAGGGAAGCCTCCGCCTGAATAAGGCCAGCCAGAGCGACCAAAACAGGCTGGCCCGAGTCGGCGGCTATCCCATCGGCCACCGTACGGCATTCAATCGCACTTGTCGGAGACCTGCCCCAGCGTACATCCGCTGCTGAAGGGAGTGTGGACTGGTTCGCGCTCTCTGTGAGGGGCTTGCCCGCGGCATCAACTGTTGTATCCCCCGTGACACCACCCTCGGGAAGGAGCTTGGACAGACCGTCCAAAGCCATGATCCTGAGCGCCGGGTCGTCAACCGAAGTCGCCATGCGGTAACATTCCTCGTAGAAACGCAAAGCCTCGCTCCGGATCCCTTCACGCAGGGCCTTGGCTCCGAAATCGGCCAGGCTTGCAGCTTCGTTCCGTAGCGCATAGATGCCATCGGGGGCTTTGGGAGCAGAGGAACAGGCCGCAAGTGCTGCACACAAGACAGTACACAGGAGGGTGGTACGATGCAGGGCGGTTGGAGACATGGTTTTAAGGACTTTCATGTGTTCCATCCTAAAAATCCGTCGTGCGGGCGCTGGAAGGGGCCGAGGTATTCTGGACCCGTTCGGAGATGCCACCGCGCAGGAGCGGATTGTTCTTGAGCCCCTCCATCACGTCCTCCGCCTTGACTATGGCCCCCCGGGCTTGCTCTATCACACCCACGATTCGCGGCATCTGATCCGAAAAGGAAGCGGTGGCTTCGCTCAGGTTCGTCAAGGCGGCCTCCACCTGGGCCAGGGAGCCGTCCACGCGTCCGAAGAGTACTCCATTATCGTCCAACAGGGTCTTGATGGATCCCTTTGGGTCGAGCAGTTTGGGGACCAAACCGGTGGGATCCGCCAGGCTGGCGCTGGTTTTTTCCAGATTGGCTGCGATGGCCGATACGGAATCCACCGCGTTGCGCGCGGAAAGCACGGCCGACTCTACCTGGGCCAATAAGGCCGGTACCGATTGTTCGACATCGGAGATTATTCCGTCCGCCCTCGTCCCCGTCGTACCCAGCAAGTCGTCGGCGTTTACGACCAGGCGGTCCACGTTCGAGACCAGTGTCTTGACGCCGGAAACGGTTCTCGCCGTATCATCCAACGCCTCTGCGATGGGTCCCGTGCCCTTACCCGCAAGGACGGCGTTCACCAAACCCACCGTTATCTGCAATTCTTCTACCGTCGCGTTCACGTTCTCGATGAGGGGATTCATATTCGAAAGCAGGCGGGTGATGGTATCGTCCTTCGGCGGCCTATTCACCAATTCGGCATCCACCAAGTTTTTCCCTTCCGGAGTATCGAAGGAAGGAATGAAAGAATTTTCTTCCGCGAGGGCGCTGCTCTTTCCCGGATGGAACAGGAGTTGGCTCCCCAGGCCAATGGGACTTGTCACGTATTCCAGCAAGGAATCAAGGCGGACCCGGTCAGCGTAGGTATCGAAGATGGCAATGGTCACCCTCGCCTCGTTTTGGCTGGTCAGCGCGATGGAACTGATGCGGCCGATCTGGAACCCCTTCAGAAGTATGGGAGTCCCCACCGTAAGGCCGGAACTGGACGCGAAGCGGGATTCGAAATGATAATCCCTGGAAAACCAACGGTTGTTGGCGCCCACAAGGACGATGGTACCCGCGAGAATGACGAACGCAAATATTACAAAAACGCCGACCACCTGGTCCGCGTACCTTATTCGGAACTTCATGCGTAAACTCTAGGCCCCACCGGATTCCTCGTCAATAGCCTCGCCGATAGCTGGGTCGGCGGCGTGTGTGGCCGCATCGCGTTCACGTACCAAGCGGATGCGTTTGAGCAATTCACCGCCCAGGACCTGGGCTACCTGGTCGGCAGGACCGGAACTCACCACTTTTCCGTCCGCTATCACGCAGATAAAATCCGCCAGTTCGGCGATAAGTCGCGTATTGTGGGACACAATTATGATGGTTTTACGCGCCCGCTTGCATTCCTTCAGGATTTCCAGCACCCGCTCCACCGCTTCCTCGTCCAGGGAAGCGTCGGGTTCGTCCAGATAAATGAGCACGGGATCCAGCACCAACGCCCTGGCAAGGGATATCAGTTTTTGTTCCCCCGATGACAATTCCGCGGGACGGAAGGCCAAGCCCTCGTTATAACCCACCCGCCGGACGACCTCCTTGATGCGTGCGTCAGCCTGGTTTTTAGGGAGACCCGGCTCATGGACCGCGAGGGGCAAATTCAGGTTGTTGTAGATGCTTTGATTCGCCCACAAGGCTGAATCCTGGAATACGAAGGAACTCGCTCTCCGGAAAGCCATATTCTCGGTATGGGACATCCGCGCCAGATCGCTCCCCGCAAAGAGGACCCTGCCATGTTCCGGAACCACCAAACCCGCTGCGGCCTTGAGCAGGGTGCTTTTCCCAGAACCGGCCTTGCCGATAACCAAACTCGCCTGACCCGCAGGGAAGGCCACCGAAGAATTCGAGACAACCTCGTAATCGCCGAAGAGGACCGTGACATCCTCCAACTTGAGATCGAACTCGTTCATACCAGGTAGGATACCGTGGTTATGACGGCGTCGGCTATGATGATGGCGGTGAACGATTGCCCCACCGCCCGGATTCCTGCCTGGGGTACTTCCGTGGTGGCCCTCATCACGGAAAAACCCTGGTAGGTAGCCACAACCGAAATGAGCACACCAAAAACAAGGCTTTTTACCAGCCCCGAGGCCAGGTCGATACCGTTCAGCGCACCCACGAGACCCTGGAAATATTCGGCGAAGGGGAGGGGTTTGACTATCCGCAGGACCGCGTAGGAACCCAGCAGTCCAAAGAAGTTAAAGTAGATGTTCAGAAAAAAGCAGGATATCGTGACTCCCAGGAAGCGCGGAACCACGAGGTACGACAGGGGATCGACACCTATGGATATGTACGCTTCTATCTCGTGGGATACGACCATGCCACCCAGCTCGGTCGCGATGGCAGTCCCCGAGCGGGCGATGATGATGAAGGCTGTCAGCAGGGGGCCCAGTTCGCGGGTTATTATGGCGATCAGGATGACGTACATGAGCCGACCCTGACCAAACTGGGGCAGGAGTGACAGACCTACGATATTGACCACAGCCCCAATGCCCATCGCCAGAATGGCCGAAATGCTGAGGGCTTCCACGCCGGTGAACAGGATCTGCATCACCAGGACCTTGAAACCCACCTGCTTGCGCCGGACAAACAAGGCTGTCTCCGTAAGCACACGCCCAAAAAAGCCCAACGCGTACACTGCTTCGCGGAAACGATCTATCGTACGGTGACCAAGGGAGGTGACAAAGTTCATCGTGGAAAGTATAGGATGCGATGCCCCGCGCGTCCAGCATATTCATGTGCCCTTTTCTGGTAGACAGCGACACAAGAGCGGTGTTACCGTCCTCAGCATGGAAGAACGAGCGGGACGCGCCCCGGATTGCCTGAAATGCGCCTATTTCCGTGTGAGCTGGGATCCAGCCTTTCCCCGTTCCTGTGACATTTTCGGGATCAAGAGCGCCGCCTTGCCCTCAGCAGAAGTTTTTCGCGCAACCGGCCACCATTGCCCTGCCTTTGAACGAAAATCGGGATTAAAATGACCGACACCCCTTACTTATCACCGATGCATTCACCGGAGCCCGTACCCAAGCCCTTACCGACTCCACCGCCTGGTCAAACCAGCATACTGCTTCTGCAGCCGCCTTTCGTACAGCTGAACGCGCCCTACCCGGCACCCTATTACCTGCAAACCTTCCTGGTGGAAAAAGGCCTGGCAGCCCGCGTCGCCGACCATTCGATAGGCCTCTTTTCCCGTATCTTCTGCAGACAGGGCTTGTCTACGGTTTTTGCGGCGGCGCGGCCGCTCATCGAGGCCCGCCTGTCCCCGGCTGCCGGCCAGGATGGGAGGGGAGCCCGATCCGTCCTGACTGCTGCGGAAGAGGCGCAGGCCAGGCTGAACCTGTCCCGCTATCTTTCCAGATCGAAGGATTGGATAGCCACCATAGACAGGGTCGTGGAATTCCTGCGCGGCGGCGAAAGTGAATTCGGCCACCTGCTGTCCGCAGCCAACGGGACCCTGCCTTCCGGCGCGAGGGTCGAGCGCTTCCTGGCCTCGGTGGACGGTAGTCCTTCGCCCAACGAAGCCCGCGAAATGGCCACCCTCATGCTGGCGGACCTGGCGGACCTGATCCGCGTCGTGCTGGACCCCGGCTTTTCGCTGGTCCGCTACGCGGAGAACCTGGCCGCCAGCGTGCACAGCTTCGCGGAAGTGGAACCCGCGGTGGACGGCTGGATCCTGCGAACCTTTTACGAACCCCTATTGCAGGAAGAATGGCAACGCGTCGAACGCGAAGGCCCACCCTCGGCAGACAAGCCCCTCATTCTGGCGTGCACCCTTCCCTTCCCCGGCTGCCTGGCCGGCGCCCTCGCCGCATCCCGCTCGGCAAAGGCCTACTTCGGCAACAAGGTCCGCACCCTGGCCGGAGGCGGCTACGTCAACACCGAACTTCGGTCCATCAGCTCCACCCGCTTTTTCGATTACTTTGACTACCTCTGTTTCGACCGGGGCTATGGCGCCTTCCAGGCAGTGCTGGAGACGGAAGGCATACTCGGAGCCCCAGGCTTCGTCGCAAGCTTCGTCACAGGTTCCATCCCCAATAAAAACCCCCTGCCTCTTTATAAGACCATTTTCCGCGATCCCGAGACGGGTAAGCTGGTAGATGGATCGAAAACAGGAACAAGCACCGACACCATCGGTTCCGTGGCCATGGAACGATATGGGTCGGTGGACGCGGAAGCACCCGTCCGGATTTTCCCCGATTACCGGAGCGTGGACTTCTCGCGCTATATCCTGCCCTTGGACGACGCGAACCCCATGCACCGGCTTTGGTCGGACGGACGCTGGCTCAAGGTCTACCTTGCCCACGGCTGCTACTGGCACGCCTGCGCCTTCTGCGACGTCCAGCTGGATTATATCTCAGGCTATCTGCCTGTAGATCCCAACGCACTTTTCGCCCATCTGCTGTTGCAGGCCGAGGCGACCGGGGTTCGGGGTGTCCATCTGGTGGACGAGGCGGCTCCGGTTGGCAGCCTGCTACGCCTGGCTCAACTCAACCGGGAAGCGGGGCTTCCCCTCGTGTTCTGGGGGAACATACGCTTCGAGAGGGATTTTACCCCCGATCGCGCTGCCGCTCTGGCAGCAGGAGGTTTGCTGGGGGTTTCCGCCGGCATAGAAGTGGCCACCGAACGGGGCTTCAAGCGGGTGGGGAAAGGTATAGGCCTGAAGGAAGTTGTCCGCGCCTGCGCCGCCTTCAAGGAGGCTGGAATCCTCGTACACGCATACCTCATTTTTGGGTATTGGGACGAGGACGACCAGGAAATAATCGATTCGGTGGAAACCATGCGGCAAGTATTCGCAGCAGGTCTGGTAGATTCCGCTTTCTGGCACAAGTTTGTACTGACACGTCATTCGCGCATATACGCCGAGTGGGAAAGGGGCCGCCACCCGAAATTGGAATTGGTGGAAGCGGGAAAAAAAACGGGGGGTGAAACAGGCGGCATAGCGGATTTTGCCGACAATGACCTGCGTTTTCGGGGGGAAGAACGCCATGAGCGCTGGTCCGCACCCCTCGACACCCTGGCTGGCCTGTGGATGTCCGGAGAGCAGGTCGAGGGGCCGGTTGGCAGTAGAGTTGTTGGCGGCAGCGGCATCGAAGACATCGTGCCTTTCAAAACCCCGTCCCCTCGGGTTGCCCCCGATACGGTTGAATCCCTATTGGAAGCCTATGCCCGCGACCGCGACGATGCGCTCGATACGTTGCCAGCGCCGCTACAGGCGAGCCAAGCGGCGACCCAAGCGTCGTGGCTCTTTTTGGGAGGCGAACCCATAGCGGAAACCGTCCTGGACCGGAAGGGACGGCCCCAGGTGCGCCTATGCTGGAATTATCGCCTGGAAAGCCATGAGCTTGAAGTGGGGGGCTTGGAACGGGCGAACGCCATCAAGGTAGCCATCAACTCGCCCGATCCCGTCACGGCCTTATCCACCCTGCTGGATCAAGCCTCTTTGGCCAAAGTCTGGCCCACACTCAGGCGGGGCGGTATGGTGAAGGCCGATTAAGTATCCGGCAGATTACACCTTAAACGCCGCTTCTCCGCCCAGGCGGGCAATGCGGGATCGCAGGTGCCTTTCGCTGATGCCCATGAAACGGGCTGCCGCGCTCTTGTTACCCTTACTGTTGGCCAGGGCGGTTACGATCAACTCGGTCTCGTAGTGCATCATGGCATCCTCATAACCGCCGGGGGGAATTTCCACACCCCCATCGGTGCATTCTGGAGTCGACGGTTCCTCCAGAAGCGGCAAGTCCTGCTCCAGGATCAGGTCACCGCCGCAAAGTACGACGGCGCGTTCAATGAGGTTTTCCAGTTCCCGCACGTTGCCGGGAAAACTGTGTTTCATCAGGCGATCCAGGGCCTCGCGGGAAAAACCTTGTACCAAGCGGGCGTTCCTGGCGTTGAAAACCTTGATAAAATGGTCGATCAACAGGCCTATATCCTCCTTGCGTTCCCGGAGGGGAGGAAGGACAAGACCGATCACATTCAGGCGGTAATACAGGTCGGTGCGGAAACGCTTCTCGGCCACCAGTTTGGCCAGATCGTGGTTCGTCGCCGCGATGATGCGGACGTTCAGCTTGCGGGGTTTATTCTCGCCCACCCGTTCTATCACCCCGAATTGGATGGCCCGGAGCAGTTTGACCTGCATGGCATGGGAGACATCGCCTATCTCGTCGATGAAGAGGGTTCCGCCGTCGGCCTCCTCGAAACGGCCGATCCTGTCAGCGGCGGCTCCGGTGAAGGAGCCCTTTGCGTGGCCGAAAAGCTCGCTTTCCGCCAGCGATTCGGACAGGGCGGATATGTTCACCGCGATGAAGGGCTTGTCGCGCCGCTGGCCCCGATCGTGGATGAACCGGGCCACCAATTCCTTTCCGGTGCCGCTTTCCCCGGATAGCAGGACAGTCGCGTCGCTTTCGGCGCAACGTGCGGCGGTCCGCATGATGCGGGCCATCTTGTCGCCCCGGTAAATGATGCCGGCCATTACAGGAGAAGGCGCGGGACTATCGGCCGGTGGCAGGAAGGCCTCCCGGATGAGCACATTCTTTTCATGGATCCGCAGGATCAGGCGCTGTATGGCTGCGGCATCTGTCGGTTTGACCAGGTAGTCATCGGCTCCACCCTTCAATATTTCGACGGCCTCGCGGGGGTCTGAATAGGCGGTCATGACGACGACGGGGATAAGGGGGTTGAGGGCTTTTGTTTTTGCGAGCACGTCCAGGCCGGAACCATCGGGCAGTCGCAGATCGGTCAGTACAAGATCCACCACACGAGAACCGATCAGAGCCAAACCATGCGCCACGTCGGAGGCTTCGAGATATTCGATCTTGGGATATTCCATGGACGCGCAGAGGAGCCGAAGGCGCTCGATCTGGGCAGGATCGTCATCGATCGCGAGGATGGTCATCATGTTCGTCAAAATCAATCCCATTAAGCCCTTCCATTCATCAGGACCTTACCCGAAACCTATTCTATGATCGGCTGTTTTCGTCCGAAGATGTAGGGTTCGCGGCAACCGGTTTCCCTGCCTGACTCCCTGCCTGCAGACCGGCCAAGCGGCCTGTGGAGAGGGCTGCCTGAATATTGTAGCCCCCCGTATCACCATCGTAGTCGAGCAACTCACCGGCAAAAAACAGGCCCGGAACCAGGCGGCTTTCCATTGTCTTGGGGTTGACCTCGGCCAAGGGAACCCCGCCACGGGTAACCATGGCTTCGGACCAGGAACCCAGATTCGCGACGTAAAAGGCGTGTCCTCCGTCTCCGCCTTCCGCAAGGCTGGCAGCCAAGGCTGAGCGGGCTGCCCGGGTAAGTTCGGCAGCTTTGGCTTGGCTTTCGATGCCGAGGGAAACCAGCGTGGCGCGGGCAAGGCTGTCGGGCAAGCCAAAACCGCTCAGGAGGCGCAGGACCGAGCGCTTGCCCTGGGCTTCGATGGCCGCCAGCAGTTTTTTGGCGCAGGCTTCGCTCCCGCCGTTCCCCGGCGCCAATGAGACACGCACCTCGTCTCCGGGTCGGATGTTCCGGGAAAGATCCAGGATGCCCGGACCCGAAAGACCCCGGTGGGTAAAAAGCACGTCCCCCCTCCCTTCCGCCGTTTTTCGGCCCCTGCGGAATACACTGATTGGCGTTCCGGGGATGGAAACGCCGGAACAATCCACAAAGGGCGCATACGACCCGGCACCCGACATGGACCCCAGAACCGGCGTCAGCGCCGGCCCCGGTTCCACCAGCGTATGGCCAAGGGAAAGGGCCAGGGCGTAGCCGTCTCCGTCCGAACCGGTGAGCAGGTAGGATTTGCCCCCCGTAGCCAGGATCAGGCAACGCCCCTGAAATGTGGGGTCAGACTCCCGCCGGGACTCCTGCGTAGGGTCAGCCCCCCGCTCAGCCCCCAATTCGAAGCCAGTTGCGGATTTCCTGGCTGACAAGATACGTACAGAAGTCTGGATTTCTACCCCAAGACGTATGGCTTCTGCCAGAAATAGATCCACCACGTCCCGGGAACGTCGGGTAACAGGGAACAGTTTTCCGTTGGCGCTTTCCTCAAGGTCCAAGCCCCGATCCGCGCAAAAGGCAACAAGATCTGTATTGGAATAACCGAAAAGGGCGGGTCGCAGGAAACGGCCACTGTCCCCCTTTTTTACACCACCGCCGAAGTGTTCCATAAATTCCGCGATGGGCCCCGCGTGGGAGAGGTTGCATTGTCCCGAACCGGAAACGAGGAACTTGAGGGCGGGTGCCTGCATACGCTCAAGGAACAGAACGCTCGCTCCCTGCTCTGCAGCGGCGATGGCGGCGGAGATGCCGGCAGGACCGGCTCCGACAACGAGGACATCATGAACCATGCGTCCAAGTATAGCATGCAGATTGACGCCCGGCGCCTGGCGGATCTATGATCGCGTGCAAAGCCCAAACGGTCGGAGGAAGCATGATCAGACCAGCAGCAGCTGCGGACGCGAAGGCCATCGGCGATATCTATAACCATTATGTCCTGAACGCCACCGCCACCTTCGAGGAAGAATCCGTCACGGGCGAAGAAATGGAGAAGCGAATAGCAGAAGTCACCGCGACCCATCCCTGGTACGTGTACGAACTGGACGGCGAAGTGCAGGGTTTTGCCTACGCCACCAGGTGGAAACCCCGGTCAGCGTATCGGTACAGCGCGGAAACGACCATTTATGTCAGGCATTCCAGTCTGCACCGGGGCTTGGGGACCGCCCTCTATACGCGCTTGCTGGACGACTTGCGGGAGCAACGCATGCACGCCGCCATCGCCTGCATCGCGCTACCCAACGAAAGGAGCCAACGGCTGCACGAAAAAATGGGTTACAGGAAAACCGCCCATTTCCCCGAGGTGGGCTACAAGTTCGGCAACTGGGTAGACCTGGGATACTGGGAACTCTTATTCGACACCGAGTCGCCACGCGCGTTCTGAGCGACCCCGGACTATTCGAAAATCGCGATGTTGTGCGGAAAGTACGCTTTTACCAGGGCGGCGAAAGCCCGGCCTTTAGTAGCTGGCAGCGAACGGTCCAGCACCAGGGTCCTGCCGTCGAAAACCAGGGCGAAGAGACAGCGCTTGCCGGCAAAATCGAAGGATCTGGTAGGATAGGACTTCAGCTCGACTCCCCGAAAGCGGGAAAATGCATAGGTTTCCCTTTTGAGCCAGAAAAGCAGCCCCCGTTCCACATGCACCTGCTCCGCCACCGCGTCGAAGCGCACCCGGTATTCGTAAAGGCAGGCAGTCAGAAGGATGGCGGGTATCAGGACCAGGTTCGCCTTGCCCAGGGGACCAAGCTCGTTCCAATCCTCCAGGCTGAAGTTGAAGACCAGCATGGCGGCGACCGAGGCGAGGGCGAAAACGAGAAAACCCCGCAGAACGGGATTCATGCGGAATACAAGAACCTTGCCGCCGTTTTTCAGGCTGGCCTCAAAAAAAGACATCAGTCCCTGGAATACAGGTGGCAGCTGACCGAATGGCCGGGTTTGGCTTCCACCGAAACCGGCTCCCGGGTCTTGCAGATATCCATGCAGAAACGGCAACGGGGATGGAAGGTACAGCCTGAGGGCGGGTTGATGGGCGACGGGACATCCCCGGACAGGATGATCCGCTGGCGCTCGCGGTTGGGGTCCGGGACGGGGACGGCGGAGATGAGCGCCTGGGTGTAGGGGTGCAGTTTGTCCTCGTACAGGGAACGGCGGTCGGCTATTTCCACGATTTTTCCCAGGTACATCACGGCCACCCGGTCGGAGAAATATTCCACCACCGAAAGGTCGTGGGCGATGAAGATGTAGGTAAGCCCGAAGTCGGCCTTCAACTGGTTCAGCAATTCCAGAATCTGCACCCGGATGGACACGTCAAGGGCCGAAACCGGCTCGTCCAGCACCAGCAATTTTGGTTTGAGCGCGAGCGCCCGTGCGATGCCGATGCGCTGCCTCTGGCCCCCGGAAAATTCGTGGGGGTACCGGTTTATGTAGGCCGGGTCCAGCCCCGTCGCTTCCATGAGGGCCCTCACCTGCTCCTTGCGTTCTGCCTTGTTCGCGTACACCTGGTGAATATCCAGCCCCTCGGCGATGATGTCGCCTATGGGAATGCGCGGGTTGAGGGATCCGTAGGGGTCCTGGAACATCATCTGGAATTCACGCCGCTTGGACGCGAGCTCCCGCTTGGGCAGGGAATACACATCGTGGTGCTTGCGCAGTACTTCCAGCCTGGCTTTGACCTCGGCCAGCTCCCGGTGACCATCGGCAGCACCCTTTACGTCGGCGTCCTTTTCACCGTCACCGGCACCGCCGGTCTTAGCCTCATCCTTCTTCGTACCCGCATTCTGCAATTCCGCCAGACGCCGCCGCAGGGACTGGATCTCGTCAATGCGATCCCTCGGCACATCGAAGAACAGCTCGCCACCTGTGGGGGGATACAGTCCGATGAGAGTCCTGCCGGCGGTCGTCTTGCCGCAGCCGGATTCGCCCACCAAACCGAGGGTAGCGCCGCGCCGCACGTTGAAGCTGATGTCGTCGACGGCCTTGACCCAGGCGACGGTGCGTTTGAAGAGTCCCGCACGGATGGGAAAGTATTTTTTGAGGCCCGCGACCTCCAACAGGTTTTCGTTACGCTCGTCCATCAGCTTTTTCCTTTATAGAGCACGCAACGAACCTGGTGTCCGGCCTCGTTCTCAATCAAGTCCGGAAGGCGTTCCAGACATTCGGGACTTACCTGCGGACAACGGTTCGCGAAGAAACACCCCTTGGGAAGGTTGATCAGGTTGGGCACCCGCCCTTTTATGGCGTGCAGTCTCTTTTCGGTATTTCCCAGCACGGGGATCGAATCCAGAAGCCCCTGCGTGTAGGGGTGCTGGGGGTTGGAGAAGATACGGCGCACGTCGCAACGCTCGACTATCACCCCCGCATACATCACAGCCACCTCGTCCACAGTCTCTGCGATCACCGAAAGGTCGTGGGTTATCAGGATCATGGACATGTGGTAGCGCTGTTGCATATCCTTCATCAGTTCCAGTATCTGGGCTTGTATGGTGACGTCCAAAGCGGTGGTGGGTTCGTCGGCTATGATGAGTTTGGGGTCGCAGGCCAAGGCCATGGCTATCATGACCCGCTGTCGCATGCCGCCGGACAACTCGTGGGGGTACTGCTCGGCACGTTTCGCCGGTTCGGGTATGCCCACCACGTCGAGCATCTGTATTACCTTTTCACGCCTGGCCTTCCTGTCCAGGTTTGTGTGGATGGCCAGGCCTTCCCCGATTTGCCAACCGACGGTGAACACGGGGTTCAGGGCGGTCATGGGCTCCTGGAAAATCATGGCGATTTCCTTGCCCCGGACCCTGGCCCGCTCTTCCCCTGAAAGGCCCAAAAGGTCGCGGCCGCGATACACAATCTCTCCGCTCAGGATTTTCCCCGGAGGGGTGGCCACCAAGCCCATGATGGCCAGGCTGGTCACGGACTTGCCGCAACCCGACTCCCCGACTATGCCCAGGGTTCCCCCGCGCTTGACGGAAAATGAAACGTCGTTGACGGCTTTTACCACGCCCTCCTCGACGAAGAAATAGGTTTTCAGGTTGCGGACATCCAGCAGGACTCCGTTTTCGTCCACCTCGGTGAATGCGTTTCCCTTGGTGGAAGGCTTATTCTGCATTTCGACGCTCCTATCGCGGAATAGCATTTACATATTCCGGAGTTTCGGATCCAGGGCGTCGCGCAAGGCGTCACCGAATATGTTGAGGCATACGAGAAAGACGAACATGAAAAGGGTGGGTCCGGCCAGGTTCTGCCAGTTGCCGTTGATCACCTCGTTCCTGGAATTGTCTATCATGACGCCCCAGGTAGGCACACCCACCATGGAAAGCCCGATATACGCCAGGAACACCTCGCTCTTTATCACCGAAATGAAATAGAGCACGAACTGGATGATGACGAAGTGGAAAACGTTGGGCAGGATGTGCTTGAAGATGATGCGCGTGCTGTTCGCCCCCAACGCGCGGGCGGCCAGGACGTATTCGAACTCCCTGGCCTGGATGAAGGTGCCCCGGATGACCCGGGACAGGCCCACCCAGCCGGTTATGGCAAAAGCAAAGGCGATGGTGAAGAAGTCCTTACCCATCATCTGGATAAGGCTCATGATGATGAGGATGCCGGGTATCGCGATGATGACGCTCATCACGTACTGGGAAAGCTCGTCGAACCAGCCGCCGAAATAGCCTGACAGGGAACCAACGATTACCGCGATCGGAACCATCAGTAGGCCGGATACGAAACCCAGGAAGAGGCTCACCTTGGTCCCCATGAGCACCCGGGCCAGGATGTCGCGTCCCAGATTATCGGTTCCCAGAAGGTGGCCGGGACTACCGAAAGGCAGGTAGCGGTTCGCCATCGTCCCGTCGTTGAATTCCAGGGCCCTATCGTGCAGCCCGAAGATATTGAAATTGGAAAGGATCGCGATGAGGATAAAAAACATGATGATGACAAAACAGAACAGGGCCAGGCGGTTGCGGGCCAAGCGTATCGCGGCCAGATGGAAGGGGCTTTTTCCCGTATATTTGGCCGTCCGGGCGGCGGATTCTTCTTCGTCCTCCTGCAGAAACAGGCGGATCTGGGCATCGTTCAGGGCCATCGGCTGCTCCTAACTCAAACGCACGCGAGGATCTACGACCGCGTAGAGCAAGTCGGTGATCAGGTTGAATACCACGAAGAAAATCGTGAACACGACGACCGACGCCTTGAGCACGGGAAGATCGTAGGTAAAGATGGAACTTACCATCAGGTCGCCTATGCCGGGTATGGAAAAGAAGCGTTCCAGCAGGATCGAGCCGGTCAGCAGGAAGGGAATGGAAATGACGACGTAGGTAAGGATGGGAATCATGGCGTTCTTGAATACGTGCTTGAACATGATGTCCCGCTCGCTCACCCCCTTGGCCCGGGCGGTACGCACATAATCTTTATGGACCTCCTCCAGAAGGGCGGTCCTGAAGAAGCGTATGTCGTAGCCGATCGAGACCGCCACCCACAGGATCCAGGGCAACAGCAGGTAACGAATTTGGCCGGCTCCCCGGGTCCACCCGGAAATGGGAAACAGTTTCAATTGATAGGCAAGCACGGTTTGACCCAGGATGATGAGCACCAACATGGCGATGGACATGCCCAGGACGGAAAAGACTGTAAGCAATTTATCGATTGGTCCTCCACGGTAATACGCGCAGAGGGCCGATAGTATCAAGGATATGATTATCTCGAAAGCGAACGCGGGAAAGGTAAGTTTAGCCGAATTCGGCACGTACTTGGCGATAAGGTAGGAAATTTTCTGGTTGGTCGACTCGGACTTGCCGAAATCGAAGGTTACCATCTGCTTTACAAGGTCCAGGTACTGCAGGGGGAGCGGTTTGTCCAGGCCGTACTTGTGACGGTAGAATTCTATCTGCTCCACGCTCCTGCCCTTGGGCGGCAGCATATTGTATAGAAAGCGTTTTTGTCCGCCGATCAGGTTGAAGAGGAAAAAAAAGACAAAGGCCACTCCGAACAGGATGGGTACCAGGTTCAGGATCCTTCGGACTACGTAATGAATCATGGGGAGCTCCGCGCGGCGGGAATGGGAAACAGCCAGGGACGCGGACACCTCCGGTTCAACCGAAAGCGCACACGTCCCCAAGCCGCATTTCCGTAAACTTACTTGCCGGCCTTTTCAGCCTTCATTTTCAGATCGATATCGATGTACTTGGAGTAGCCAGCTCCGATATCCCGGAAGAAGCGGTTCTTCACCCAGGGATTCACCAGTCCGTAGCTCAGGCGATGGCGCTCGACGAGCATGGGCGCGTCTTCCACGACCATCTTGGCCAGTTCAGCGTACTGCTTGTCCCGGGCGGCGCCGGGCTGCATGGCAGTGGCGACCTGGAACTTCTTGTCAAAGTCGGGGTTGTTGTAGTTTGAGGTGCTGGGTCCGGGAGCGGCGTTGGGCCCGTAGTACAGTTGCAGGAAATTCTGGCCGTCGGGATAGTCGGCGCCCCAGCCCATGCCACCGAATTGGGCCTGGTGCTCGTCCACCTTGCTGACGAAAGTAGGCCAATCCTGCAGGTTCAGCTCCATCTTGATTCCCACATCGTTCAGGTACTTCATGCGGAACTCGCCGGCCTCACGGTCGAGGGTTTCTGAACCGCTAGCCTCATAGGTAAGGGTCAGCTGCTTGCCGTCGGAGCCGATAGCCTTGCCGTCCACGTACTTATAGCCCGCTTCCTGGATGAGTTTCTTGGCTTTGGCGGGATCATAGGTCTGGTAAGGGTTCTTATAGGCGCTTTCGTAGCCGCCCAAGCCCGGCGGGATGATCGTCTGGGCGGGAACCGCCCGGCCGTTGTCAAAAATCTCGATATACTTGGCCACGTCGTAGGAGAGCCAGACGGCCTGGCGGAGTTTCCTGCTGTTCGGATTGGAGGCGCCCCAGACCGGGTCTTCCATATTGAAGAACCAATAGGTGATATCCAGGCTCGAATTGATATCCAGGGTAACACCCTTGGCGATCATTTCGGGGGTCAGCTTGTTGTTCTGGATGGCGGAAGCGAAATTTTCCTTTGGGGGGGACATGAAATCGACCTCGCCGTTCATGAACTTGAGCCAGCGGGGATTCGATTCGGTAATGATGTGGTACACCACGGTGTCCACGAAGGGAAGTTTCTGTCCGGCTGCCTTATCCAGGCCAAGCGCCTTGGCCCTGGGTCCAACCTGATCGGCCGCAGGGTAGGTTCCGCCGCGCCAGGTGGGGTTCTTCTTGAGCACGTACTGGGCACCGACGATGGATTCGTTCTCATCCAGATAGTAGGCACCTGTGCCTACCATGGAATTGGTCCATTCGTCACCGAAAGCGTCCTGGAACTCCTTTGCCACCGGATAGGTGAAGGGCATAGCGAAGGTGTACAGGATCTGGGGATAGATTTTGGTGAGCTTGACGACCAGGGTAAAGTCGTCGGGGGTCTGCAAGCCTTCAACATTGGCGTTATAGTCGGCTTTTCCCGCCGCTTTGGCAGCCTCGCTCCAATCATCCAAGCCCGCGATGAAGCCTTCGAACAGCCACCAGCCGTTCGATTTCACGTTGGGATCGGCGAGACGCTTGATCGTATAGGCAAAATCCTTAGAGGTTACCACGCGGCCCTTCTTGTCCTTGAAGACCTTGCCGCTGGGATCATAGAACGCCGCGTCGTTGCGGAGCTTGAAGGTGTAGGTGAGCCCATCGGCGGAGACGGTGGGGAGGCTGGTCGCGATGAGGGGCTCGAGTTCGTAGTTATCTGCGAGGTACTTGTATTGGAGCAGGCCTTCCATCACATCGCCTGCGAGGGTGGAGGTATACAAATCCGAAAGGTTGGCAGGGTCGAAGGGACGGACCTTGGCCGGAAGATACCGGTTATAGACCTTTCCTTCTTCGGCCTGCTGGCCGGCCGCGAACACGAGTCCGCCCATGACCAACATCAATGAAACCGTCAGAACAACAATCTTGCTTCTTTTCATGCTGAATCCTCCTTGGTACATCTTTTCAAGGGACAGGCAATCCTATTCCATGATGCGCAGGAAAGCAAGTCAAGGAAGAAGAAATATGCCAGTCCCTGAATATATGGCTTTTATGGATTATACTTCAGGAACCGCGAAAGCGGCAAATAAGAAAGGGGAGGTGGCTATGAACGCCAAGGAAAAAGAGCAATTGCTTTCGGATTATGAGCATGCGCTGGAAGGGATCGAGCGGGCCATGAAGGGTGTTCCCAAGGCGGCTCTGGACTTCATCCCCGCCATAGAGAGCGCGTGGTCCATCAACGAGCACTTGGTACACGTCTTTGACGCCGACGCCATCTGCTGGTACCGGCTCCGGGTGGCCATCGCGGAACCAGGCACCACGATTCCGGTTTGGGACCAGGAGCTCTGGCGGTCAAAACTCGCCTATTCAGCTTTTGACGGCTTTGAATGCCTCAAAGAAGCTGTACGCCTTCGCCAAATTCTGGTCAGAACCTACCGGGAACTGCTGAACACTGACTGGAGCGGCTATTTCGTCCACCATCCGCAGCGCGGGCGCCTGGACGCGGCCGGAATACTGGAACTGTACCGTGACCACCCCGGTTTCCATCTTCCGTACATCACGCGTAACCTGGACGCGTGGAAAGCCAGCGGCGGGGTCTGAAACCGCCGCTGGCCGCGGATTGCCTGCTGTCCATCGTTCGATGGCAACCCTCACCACCCAATCCGCCTCAATGCGCCAGGGAAGGTTCCTTGCGGTTGGGGCAATCGGTGCGGGAACAGAAACGGCAGGAAACCCAGCCTTCCTCGGTCTGAAAGAGGAAACCGGAGATGGATTTATTCGGGCTCATCAGGCAGGAGGGGGATAATTTGACGCCGATAGCGCCCTCGACGTCTCCCAACAGCCTGAAAAGCTCCTTCTGGTCGCCCAGGGGCCACAGGTCGGCATTGCCCGAACCCGGGTTCATGGAAGCGAGCTGGTCACGGTCATCTCCCAAGCCGGAGGCAACCTGTTTGATCAGGCTGGCGGACGCCGAATAGACGGCCATCTCCTTGACCGTGTCCACCCAGAACTCCACCAGAGGATCGTCGCCGGCGGGGAAAGCCGCATCGGCTTCGGTACCGCAGGTGGCGATATAGGCGAACAGGTTCCGCGAACGGGCAAGGTTCTCCGCCAGCATGGAGGAGCGGAAACGCGAAGGCCCGATATGGACGTGGTCTCCTTCAATTTTGGCGATGGTTACAGGCATATATACAGCCTTGGGGCGCATCACCGGCAACAAGCGGGAAAGGAGGTCCTCCAACTCGTCGGCCAAGCCCGATTCGGGATCGAATCGGATACGACGGTTGAAATCAGCACGATCGAAGTTGAAGGGCAGCGTATCGAGTATGGTCAAAACATCACCTCCGCCAGAATTCGGGCATGAACAGGATCATAACGGTCCACAGCTCCAATCTACCAGCGATCATGGCAAAACTGAAGACCCATTTTACGTAGTCGGGAAAGCCCGAGTAGTTGGCTACCGGCCCAACCACACCGAAACCAGGACCTATGTTGCCAACCGTCGCGAGCGCGGCCGTCAAGGATGAGGTCAGATCCGTCCCGGAAGACGCGACCACGACGGTCACCGCGAGCACTATGAGCAGATACAGGAAAATGAAGCCCGCGACCCCGTACACCACGTCTTTCCTTCCCACTTTTCCGTTCAGCCTGATGCTGAATACACCGCGTGGAAAGAGGAAGCGCCGCATTTCATTCGCAGCCTGCTTGAAGGCGACCACGAGGCGGACGACCTTGATGCCGCCTCCGGTGGATCCCGAACAGCCTCCGACAAACATCAGCACCAAAAGGACGGATTTGGCGAAAGGAAGCCACAGGTCGAAATCGGTCGTCGCGAAACCCGTGGTTGTCAGAATCGATGCCGCCTGGAAGCTCGCAAAACGGAATGCTGTGAAGAAATTCCCGTAAATAGGGCGGATACTCAGGGCGATGAGTAACGAGGCAATGAAAAATATCGCCAGGTAGGCCCGCAGCTCGGAATTGGCGAAGAAATCAGAAAATTTGCCCTTCAGCAGACGGTAGTAGAGGCTGAAGTTCATGCCGGCAAGGACCATGAATACGGTGGAAATCCCATCAATCCAGGCAGACCTGAAATAGCCGACGCTGGCGTTTTTGGTGGAGAAGCCGCCGGTGGCCATGGTTCCGAAGGCATGGGTGGTGGCGTCGAACCAGTCCATGCCGCCTATCATGAGCAGGATTACCTGTAACGCGGTCAGGCCGATATAGATCAACCAGAGAATTTTTGCGGTGGCGGTGATTTTTGGCGCCACGCGATCCTTGTCCGGCCCTGGAGTCTCGGCTTTTACAAGCTGGAAGCCCCCGACACCGAGCAGGGGGAGCAGGGCGACGGTGAGAACGACTATACCCATACCACCCAGCCAATGGGTCATGGAACGCCAGAAAAGCAGGGCGCGTGGCAGGGCCTCCACATTCGTAAGGATCGAGGCTCCGGTGGTGGTGAAGCCGGATACGCTTTCGAACACAGCATCCGCCAGACTGGGGATATAACCTGAAATGATGAAAGGTACGGCGCCAAAAAAGGCAGTCAGCGCCCAGGCGGCCGAAACCAGCAAAAAGCCATCCCGCGGGCTGAAGCGCATGGGAACCTGTTTCCCAAAGACGAAGGCCACGAGGGCGACGGAGGCCGAAAGGACGATGGGATACATGAACGAGCTGATGCTCGTCTGGTCGCCTTCGGCCAGGGCAATGACAAGGGCTGGTATCATGGCGAGCCCGACTATGCCCAGAAGCATTGCCAAAACCCGCAACAGGACAATGTGCTTCACGGAATCAGACCGCCTGGCCGAATATGCGTTCCACCTCGGCCTCGCCACCCTTGCGAACGATCAGCGCCACCCGATCCCCTGCGGAAAAGACACAATCCCCGGTGGGAATGAACGCATCGCCATCCCGGGTAACCAACATCACGAGGCTGCCTTCAGAAAGCATCAACTCGCCCAGACGCCTTCCCGCTGCCCTGGATGCCGGACCAAGCTCCATGTCCAGTATTTCTATGGAACCGTCGGCTACGCTGTGGACGCTTCGTATACCGCCCCCTATAAGAT
This sequence comes from Breznakiellaceae bacterium, assembly GCA_964202565.1. GTDB lineage: Bacteria > Spirochaetota > Spirochaetia > Treponematales > Breznakiellaceae > SZUA-426. The sequence goes on from CAXNJE010000008.1 coordinate 21,798, forward strand.
GGGATAGTATCGAATCGACCACAACCGATTTCAGGGGTACGACAACATCCACCCCCAGCCTGCGGGCGATGGCCGCATACCCCGAACTATTCACCAGGGAAATTGTCCTTCCTATCCCGCGGGTCTTAAGGTAGATGGCGGCTATCATGTTCAATTCCTGATTGTCCGTTGCCGTTACCAGCAGATCCAGATCGGTGATATTTTCCTCGTCGATGAAACCCTCGTCCGAAATATCCTCGTTCAGGACCAAGATACCGGGATATTTCTGGGATAGGTCCTTGCAAAGCCGGTAATCCTTTTCTATGAGTACGATATTGTGGGACTTGCGGGGTTTCAGGAAATTCAGGAACGCCGATCCCTTGCCGCCGGAATTTTTCCTTTCGTCGAGCAGGCCCTCCACAACGAGGGAACCGATCCTGCTTCCGCCCACAATGCCGATGCGCCGCAGGGGTCGCATTTTTCGCCCGGCCATTTCAAAAATGGCGCCCAGGTTTTTTTCCCGGGCGACTACGTGGATCCGGTCCCCGGATTCGATCACGCTCTTCCCCGTGGGGATGATCCGCGTCTCGCCCCGTTCGATGAGTGTGACCAGGGATTCCTGACCTGCGAGGACGCGGAAGTCCCGCACAGTCCTTCCCGCGAAGCTTGCATCGGAACCGACATCGATCGCACCCAACTCGAAAGTGGTTTCGCCTATGGATAGCACATCGCCCAGCGCACCATGCTCTACCGCACGGAGTATGGCCTTTGCTGCCTCGACGTCCGGATGCACCACAAAATCTATACCGAGCATGGGTGAGTCCAACGCCCCCAGTTTAGTGTAGTCGGGGTTGCGCACCCGGGCGATCTTTAGCAGCGACGGATAGCGCGAGGACGCCAGGCCGCAAATTATCATGTTGACTTCGTCGGAATTGGTCACACAGACAAGAGCGTCCGCTTTGGCCAGCCCCGCTTCCTCCAAAGTCTCCAGGTTATTCCCCTGATCGTGCAGGACCAGGCAATCCAGTCGATTGGAGGCGTGCCGCGCTGTTTCTTCGTCCCGTTCCACCAAAACAACATCGCCCTTCAGCTCGATCAGATGGCGGGCGAGTTGGGAACCCACCAGGCCAGCGCCAATGATGATGGTTTTCATAGTATTTCCCCGGCTTCGAGCAGGTCCAGGAAACCTGGATAGGTAACTGCGGCCGCCTGGGTCCCTTCAATTTCGACCGGGCCTGAAGCCCCCAAAGCCGCAATTGCCAGGGCCATGACCACCCGGTGATCCTCATGTCCGTTCACCGTGCCTCCACTTAGTGGTCCGCCGCGTATGACCAAGCCGTCGGGACACTCTTCGATACGGGCGCCCAACTTTCGCAATTCCTTGTCCATGGTGGAGATGCGGTCCGTCTCCTTGATACGGGCGTTCGCCACGTTCACCAGACGGGTCTCTCCTTGGGCATAGCAGGCGCAGGCTGCGAGTGCGGGCAGGGCATCAGGGGTATCGTTCAGATCGAACTCGGCACCCTCAAACCTGGCCCCCCGCCTTAGGGAAAGCCTGTGTTCTCCACCGGACTTGGTCCATTGGAGCTCGCAGCCCATCTTGGTCAGCATGGAAAAAAGCGCCTTGTCGCCCTGGGTATCCTCGGGGTCCAGGCCGAGCAAGTCCACCGAACCGCCGCTGATTATGGCCGCGCAGGCGGGAAAGGCCGCGGAGGAGAAGTCACCCGCCACAGACCCATCCACTGACGTATACTTCGCGCCACCACGGATGCGGAACCAGGATCGGTCAGATGTCGCCTCGTACGGGATGCCTTGCCTGTCCAGGTACGAAAGGGTCATCTCGATATACGGCCGTTCGTTCAGCAAGGGAACATCGATCTCCGTGACAGACCCTTGGGGTGCCAGCGGCGCCGCAATGAGGATCGCGGATAGATATTGGCTGGTGGGGCACTCAAGGGACACGCGACCGCCTTTCCACGGCCCCCCGACAACGAGGGGAGCGCAGCCGTTCCCCCTGGTGGAAAAAGCTGTTGCCCCCAAACCCCGCAGGGCAGTGAGCAGGCTGTCCGCACTGCGCCGCCTGATCTGGGCATCACCGGAAAAAACGGTGTAGCCTTCGCCCAGAGCCGCAATCGCCAGGGCCAGGTACAGGGTGGTACCGGAGTTTCCCACGTCGACGATGCTGTCCGGAACCCGCATGCTTCCGCCGGCACTTCCTGCTCCTACCCCCCTCACCTTCCAGCAGCTTACTGCCTTGCCATCGGGTGAGCGGATTTCATCGATCTCCGCACCGAACGCCCGGCACGCGTCGACACAGGACCGGGCGTCGAGGGAATCCAGGGGTCTGTCGATGGATGAAACGCCCTCCGCCAGCGAGGCCATAAGCAAGCGCCGGATGGTATGGGATTTGGAAGCCGGCACCCGTACGGTACCTGAAAACACATGGGGTCGGACTAGGGAGCGCATTATCATAGAATAACGGGAGCGCCCATTTAGCACAAGTTACCCGGCTTCCCAGGGTACATGACTTGCCAAGCCTGAAGCCTTGCCAGGGGAGGCGCAAAGCGCGAAACTGGGCGCATGCCAGAAGCAGCGGGAGAATCCCGAAAAAACGGTCTTTTTTCATTCTTCAAGCGACCGCAAGGCGTCGCGACCCGTTTTTCCATCGCCCCCACGCTTCGGATAGATTCGGGCCTGAAGACAGGAAGGACCTTCCGGATCCGCCTGACACCTCAAAATGGCCTTCTGCCATGTTTCAAACCCGGCCAATGCATCAGGCTTTCGCTTCCTGGATATGGCATCCTTTCCTCATCCCGGACTTTCACCATCTCCTCATCTCCCTGGGAAACGCGCTATCTGGAGCTGATAATCAAGGATACCGGCGAATGGAGCGGTGCCTTGAAAGCCCTCGTCGCGTCCCGGACCGAGCCGATAGAAGCCTTGGTTTCAGGCCCTTATGGCCGATTCACCTGCGAAGGGTCAGGCGGAACAGGACGTTTCGTGTTTCTCGCAGGCGGCATAGGCGGCGTTCCCTTCATTTCCATGCTGGAACACGCCTCTCGCTTCGCTTCGGAAGACAGGATACTTTTCCTGTGGGGAGCCGCAACCAGGGACGACCTTTTCGGAATGGAGACGATCGCGACGGCTACGACCAAAATTCCGGGCTTCCGCTTCGTGCCAGTGCTTTCAAAAGATCCCTTATGGACCGGAGAACGGGGCAGGATTGACGCGGACAAGCTCGTTCGTATCGTCCCTGCCTTTTTCGGGGCTTCCGAAGAAGACTTCGAGTGGAATTCAGCCTCCTTCTGGCTCTGCGGACCCAAATCTTTCAGGCGGGACTTGAAGAAAGGCCTCAAAAAACTGAAGGTTCACCCAGCGGCGGTTCACGAAGAGACGTTTTCGCACTAAAATGATTACGGAGAATTGAAATGGAGGACGGGAAATGGAACAGGCTCCTGACGATTTGACCGGCATGGAAGGTGTCGCAGCCAAGGAATACATTGCGGCCCATCTTACCTCCCTGAAGCTGACCGAACGCAAGATCGCCGAACTGGATGCGGAGCTGGAAAAATGGCGTTCCCGGCTGGAACTCGCCCGTTCGAAGGCGGCCGAAGAACTGGCAACCGCCGCAGAAGCCGAACTCACGCGGCTACAGACCGAAAAAGCCCGCCTGTCGGCAGAAGCCGACGAGCTCAAATCCATGATCGAACGCATGCGTCATCAGCTTCCCGGACTGGCCGCCCGGGTTCGTACGATCGACCCCGACCTTCTGGAGCAGGAACTGCTCATGGCGACCGGCCGCATGCCTGGCGATGAGGCCCTGGTGCAGACCGAACGGAAACTCGCCACAATGGAAAAACAGGTTCGCAGCGACGATGCCCTGCAGGAACTGAAGGTTAGAATGGGCCTGGTTCCACCCGCGCCACCGCCGGTCAGGACACCCGCTCCGGAAGAGGTCTCCCCGGAAACGGCAAACACCGCAAATACCGATTCCTCCCAAGGCCCGGCCAGCGATCAAACCCAAAACCCGGCCAGAAATGCGCCCGAGCCCGAAGCACCCGAAGCGATCAATCCAGGGACATCGGGGACGATCTGAGCCGCGTAGACCTTTTTCCGGGTATTCCGCGTCCCCTGGTTTTCGCCCACCGTGGCTGTTCTTCCTTGGCTCCGGAAAATACCATGGCCGCCTTCAGGAAGGCGCAGGAACTTGGATCGCCCGGTCTGGAGCTGGATGTCCAACTCTGTGGCAGCGGCGAATTGGTCGTCATGCACGACGCCTCCCTCAATCGCACCACAGGGATGGATGCAGCCATAAACCATGTCAGCCATTCAGAACTACGCCGCTTGGATGCAGGTTCCTGGTTTTCACCGGACTTCTCCTCCGAACGCATCCCGCTTCTGTCGGAGGTGCTGGAGGAATTCAGCGGAAGGCTCTATATCGATATAGAGCTGAAATCCAGGCTTGTGAAGGATGACCCACTCCCGCTCGTCCTGGCCAAGCTACTGAACGGCTTTTTATCCGGAACAGGCAAGCATGCGCTGGTCTCGGTCTCATCCTTCAATCCCTTTGCACTGGCAAGCTTCAAACGGGCAGCACCAAGGATACCCACAGCCATCATCTGGAGCGCCGACGCCGAACTTCCCTGGTATCTGCGCGCAGGGCAAGGACGGTGGCTATCGCAATCCGACTACCTCAAACCTGTTCACTCCAAAGCTACATCCTTCTCGCTCGTCCTGTCGGGTAAAATAGGGGGCTACCAGGTAATACCCTGGGTTGTGGATAACGCAGCCCATGCGGACGAATTGATCGACCGCGGTTGTGACGGGGTCATCACCAATCGTCCCCAGGACCTGATGCCGGCTTTTGCGGCCAGAAAAAGCGGAAAGCAAACGCGTTTGGACTGACCGGCAACCCGGGCTTACCCCACCAAGCTGTGGGCCGGTAGAGCCGTTGACCGGTACGATTGCGTGCCGGACTCATTCCGGATTATCCTGCTACAATGGAATCAGTCAAACCCGAACCAATCAAAAACACTTCTTCAAGCTCGGCAGCCCTCATTCGCCATGGCTCCACCCTATCCCTGCTGACCCTTGGGTCCCGGGTTTTGGGCCTGGTCCGGGAAATGGTCAAGGCCGCGTATCTGGGCACCACCCCGCTGTCCGACGCCTTTACCGTGGCCTTCATGATTCCCAACCTGCTCCGGCGGCTTTTCGCGGAGGGATCGATAGCGGTAGCCTTCATCCCAACCTTCAAGGGTTACCTCATCAAGGATGATCCGGAGGATACCCGGACCTTCCTGTCCTCGGTATTCACCGTCCTGTCCTTCATGGTTACCCTGGCCGTCATAGCTGGCTTTTTCCTGGCGCCCAAAATAGTGCCGCTCTTTGGAACCGAATACGATGAGACGCTGCTGCTAACCCGTATCATGTTTCCCTACCTGGCCTGCGTCTCCATCGCTGCTTTTTTCCAGGGAATACTGAACGGCGTAAACGTCTTTGCCCCCACGGGTTTCGCACCCATCCTGCTCAATCTGTCAATAATAGGCGTTACTTACGCGCTGGCGCCGCTCACCGCGAATCCGGCCCGCGCCATGGCTATCGGAGTACTGCTGGGCGGGACCTTGGAAGCGCTCATCCAGCTGCCCTATGTGCTAAAAAAAGGGTTCCGCTTTACTTTCATTGGCTTGAGGCGCGCCTTCGCGAATCCTGGCACCCGGGCGACACTGCGCCTGATCGGCCCCACCATAATCGGCATGGCCGCCTACCAGCTAAACGACCTGGTTTCCACCGCCCTGGCAGGCAATGCGGGTGTAGGCGTCGTTTCCAGCCTCCAGTTCTCGTTGCGCCTGCAGGAGCTTATACTTGGTGTCTTTGCGGTCTCCATAGGTACCGTGTTGTTGCCGGACCTGGCGGGACACGCAAAATCAGGCCGCTGGAGCGAGTACAACGACCGCTTGATTACTGCCATGGACATAATCGCCCTCATCACCATCCCCATAACCATTTTTTCTTTGGTCAATGGGGAAAAACTGGTGCGGCTTTTGTTCCAGGCCAGGAATTTCAATGAGGACTCGGTCCGGCTCACGGTTACGGCCTTCACCTTTCATATTCCCGGGCTGTTCTTCATCGCCCTCAACCGCATCCTGGCCCCGGCCTTTTATGCCCAAAGCGATTCCAAGTCCCCCACCATCGCGGGAGTCGCAGCCTTTGCCGCGAATATGGCCCTTGCGGCCCTGCTTGTTGGCCCCCTGAAAGGCGGCGGAGTGGCTCTGGCCCTGTCCCTCGCCAGCGTGCTCAACACGGTGTTTCTGCTGGCCTTCCTTTCCCGAAACCCGCAAGTCGCTGTCGGGCGGGCGCTTCGTTCGGCCTCGATCTACGCAGCCAAACTCACCGGTTTTTCCCTACTCGCCGCGGTACCCCTGGTATTCTTGGGTGACAGGCTCTTTTCCCCCTTCGCAGGATTCCGGAACCGGCTTTTGTCCATCGGGCTGCCCCTCACCCTCAGTACCCTCCTTTTTGGTCTCATTGGCATAGGGCTCCTGGGTCTGACCAAGGACAAGCAGGCAAAAGCCATTTTCAAGGCTTTTTCACGTAAAAGAAACTGAATTGTCCGTGCCGAATGGGTGGAAAGCCCCCTTGTAGATTAAAATCTACAAGGTTTTTTCGATAACGGTTCCGAATTATTGGCGATAATGGAGAGAAACGTCTATAATTAGATAATCATGCTATTTGACTTACGTACAACCCTGATCGCCTCGATGCTCGTCCATCTCACATTGGCGCTTTCTGCGATCGGAGTTCACCATACCTACCGGGACCGGATTCCCGGAACCCTGTACTGGGTGATTTCCTTCGCATCAAGCACCGTCGCCTTTGGATTGATGATGCTGCGGGGAATGATTCCGGATGTTCTGAGCATCGTAGTGGCGAATACGTTCGTTTTTCTTGGCATTTCCTCGCTCACTGCCGGGTCGGCAGCATTCTCGGGCTACCGGTTCCCATTAAAAACCACCATCATTTTGGCTTTCGCACTTGCCGCCAGTTACACTTGGTATGGATTGATCGCGCCTTCCCTTTATTATCGGAGCATCATAATTTATGGGCTTATAATTGCTTACTCAGGAATTGCGTCGTATTGGTTGGTCTTCCCAAAAATTGGACGGAAAAAGGTCAGAAGAAACCTCCTGTTGGCTTCCGCCATGGCAATCATCCTTCTTATATACCTTGTCCGGCTCATCCTTGCCCTACGTTTCGGGTTGCGCCTGGATTGGATGCAGGCTCCGAGTCCGGATGTCGGAGGCATGCTGCTGACACTGATTTTATACGTCAGCATCGGATTGGCCTATCTACAGCGCATAGATTCAGAACTATTGGAAAAAATACAGGAAACTGCCCAGGAGAATGATCTTTTATTGAGGGAATTGAACCATCGCACGAAAAACACCCTTGGCCTGATCAGCAGCCTGATTTCCCTCCAGGCAGATACGCTCATGGAACCCGAAGCGGTGGATGCATTCCAGGAACTTAAGGAGCGGGTACGGACAGTCACCACGGTATGCAAACTATTATCCCATGAAAAAAGAACAAACGAGGCCGATGCAGGCGAATACCTCAAAACCTTGGCGGCAGGACTTTCCGAGTCCTTCGCTCTCAAGAAACGGGGCATCCTGCTTACCGCGGCAAGTGACTATTACTTGTTGCCCGAAGATAATCTTATCCACTTGGGGCTTATAGCTAACGAACTGATGACAAATGCGATTAAATACGCGTTCCCCGGCGAACGTCGGGGTTCCATACAGCTTAGTATGAAAACGCTGGGACCCGATTGCATCCTGGAAGTTAGCGACGATGGCGTTGGTTTGAACAATCCCGACAATCAGCTATCAGGGGATCTTCCAGGTAGCCAAGGATTGGGGCTCAGCCTGGTCGACGCCCTTGCAGCACAACTCAACGGCAAACTGAAAACAGGTCCCTCCCCGGAAGGCGGCGCTTTGTTCCAATTCAGTTTTCCCCGCCCCGGATTCCCCGTAGTACATCCCTGATAGGTTCCGGAATTCGGCGGAATGATCCCTGTTCCTTTCCTATTCCTTGCCTTGTTCGTGCAGCTCGATATCGGTGGCGTCCCAAGGGTATTTGATCCAGATATCCGGTATACGGGTACCCTCATAGATGACGCTTACTTCCGGTGGGAAAGCGGCTTCCTTGGGTTTGTCCTTCTGGTGAAGGACGGCTACGCGGATTTCCGCGGGTTTATTTTTCAGCAACTCGGTAAGGCAATACGCGAGGGTGATCCGTGTGTCATCCACCTCATCCACCAACAGGACCTTCTTGCCTGCAAGCTTGCGCTCTACTTCATCTATCCACTGGACCTTGACGGGCACGGGAATGGGGGATGAATCATCAAAATACCGGCGCAGGCCCACAACGTAGATATCTTTTTTAAGGTAGGTCTTGAAGATCCGGGCAGGGATGAACCCACCCGATGCGATGGCGACTATGCAGTCCGGTTCCCAACCAGAGGCAATAATGTCGGAGGCCGCTTTCTCTACAAGTTTGTGAATTTGCGAATAGGTGACAAACAACTTTTCCATGGAAACTCCCGCTAACGTTCGCCCCGCTTGTAAGGCTCGCCGAGCATGGCCGGAGCAAACAGGCTCCGCCTATCCTTGCGGAAACCGTCAAAGACGAGGACCGTCAAAGTTGCGACATAGGGTAGCATGCCCAAGAGGCTCGGGGGAACCCCAAGGGGTTGCAGCAGGTATTGCAGGACGAAGATACCCCCGAAAAGAACGCTGCCCCAGAAGGCCCGCAGGGGATTCCAGAGGGCGAAAATGGTCAGGGCGATGACTATCCAGCCACGTCCCGCCGACATGCCTTCCACCCAGCTCACCGAATAGGAGAGCGAGAGTTGCGCGCCGCCCAAAGCCGCGAGGGCTCCTCCCCCCATGACACAGAAATATTTCACCATATCCACCCGGACGCCCAGGGCATCGGCGGCCTTGGGATTTTCGCCTACCGACTTGATCCGTATGCCGGTGCGGGTCTGGGTAAGCAGGAACCATAAGAGTCCGCCACTCACCAAGGATATGTAGAAGAAGGGATCCTGGCCGAACAGGACCTCGCCGACGATCGGGATTCTGGATAGGGGAGTCATGAAGGATCCGTCCAGTACGCTTGAATCCAGCCGTGCCGGCGGAGCCTTGCCTACAAAGGGCTTTCCCCACAACCCGGCGGCTCCGGTTCCGATCATGGTGAGGGCCAAGCCGGAAACCACCTGGTTCGCCCGCAGGGTGATGGAGACGAAGGCATGGAGGCCGCCAAGCATTGCTCCGACAAAGAGCGCGAAGGCCACCCCCACCCAGGCAGAACCCGAAGCGGCCGTTCCTGCGTAGGCCGCCAGCGCCCCCGCCGCAATCAGGCCTTCCATCCCCAGGTTCAGTATTCCGGCCCGTTCGGTAAGGATTTCACCCTGGGTGGCCAGAAAAAGCGGAGTCGCAAAAATAAGCGTACGTTGCAGGACAGGTACAATAAGCTCAAACATGTCCGGAGCCCTCCTTCCCGGAGCCGACCCGCTTAAGGACGAGCCTGTTCTTGGTAAAGAACTCGCTCATGATGAGGAACACCAGGATCACGCCGTTGAAAACCTGCACCGTAGCTGCGGGCAGGCCCATGGAAATCTGGATACTGTCGCCGCCGACCAGGATGCCGGCAAAAAAGATGGCGGAAAAGATGACAAAACGCGGATCCAGCCGTGCCAGCCAGGCTACGATGATCGCGGTAAAACCATAATTCGCGCTTATCGTTTCCGGGTAGGTCATGTGCTTGTACTTGGAGGCAACCTCGCTGAAGCCAGCCAGGCCCGCGAGTCCGCCGGAGACGAGCATGATCAGTATGGTTACCCGGGCCGCATTGATTCCGGCATAACGGGCTGCCTCGGAGTTTTCACCCAACACACGGATTTCATAGCCGAACTTGGTCCGGTATATCAGCAGATAGACCAGAACGACCGCAAGAATAGCCAGCACGACCGTGATATAGGGGATGCTCGTGCCGGGGACGGTTGCAAGGCTCGCATTTTTGGACAGATCGTCGGTATACGGAAAGCCGTGTTGGGTCTTGCCCTTCCAGGGGCCAACGATCAGGAAGCGCACGAATTCGGCAAGCACGTAGTTGAGCATCAGGGTGGAAATGGTCTCGTTCACTGAGAATACGACCTTGAGCAAGGCTGCCAGCAGTCCCCAGGCGGCTCCACCGGCCATTCCCGCCACCAGCATGAGCGGAATCAGGACCACCCCCGGCAAGGACGCGAAACTCAAGCCTATCCAGGTGGTAAAAACAGCCCCTGCAAGTATTTGGCCTTCGGCTCCGATATTCCAGAAACGGCCACGGAAGGCCACCGCCAAGCCGGTACCCGTCAGGATTAGGGGCAACGAGCGGGACAGGGTTTCGCCAATCCCATAACTGGACAGGAAACCGCTGCGGAAGATGCGCAGTATCCCCATCACGGGATCCTTGCCGTTCGCAGCAAATACCGCCCCCATGGCGACCAAACCCGCAAGCAGGCTGGCAAGGAGCACGAGAAAACTGAAAGCCGGTCGCATGTCGATCCGGTCCTCCGCTACCAGGGAGTATCTCACGAGCAGGCCTCCTGCGGAATTTCCATGCTGCCGGCCATCATCAAACCCACCGTTTCGCTGGTCAGGTTGCAGGTCTCGGCTATGCCTACCAAGCGGCCTTGGTACATGACCGCGATGCGGTCGCAGAGCGAAAATAGTTCTTCCAGGTCTTCGGACACCAGCAACACGGCGCCGCCCTCGTCCCGCCGTTTGAGCAACTGGGTCCGGATGTACTCGGTGGCGCCCACGTCGAGTCCGTAGGTCGGGTGGCTGGCCACCAATAGGCTCGGGTTCCTCAGGATTTCCCGGCCAATGATGAGCTTCTGGATGTTTCCACCGGACAGATTCTTCATGGGGCTGTCGATGGAGCGGGCGGCAACCTGGAAACCGTCCACGATATTCGCGGCGTGCTTCTTGATCAGATCGTAATTAAGGAATACTACGTTCGAGAAGGGCTTTACATGGTGGCTTTTCAGTACCGCGTTCTCGTACACCAGCAGGTTCGGTACGATGCCGAACTTGATCCGCTCCTCAGGCACGTGGGACACGCCCAGTTCGGACACGACCCTGGCGGACTTGGCGGTGATGTCCCTGCCGGAAAGCACGATCTTGCCGGAAGTCGTCTTCCGCAGGCCGGTGATGGCTTCCACCAATTCTCGCTGGCCGTTGCCGGATACCCCGGCGATACCGAAGATTTCATTGCGGTAGATTTTGAACGTGATACCCTTGATCGCCTCCATGCCGCGATCCCCCTGGGCACATACATTCTCTACCGACAGCACCTCTTCCCCGCGCTTCAGGGGTGCGCGGTCCAGGGATAGCGCGACATCACGGCCTACCATCATATGCGCCAATTCCGAACGGCTTACCGCTGTCGGATCGGCGTGGCCCACCACCACGCCCTTGCGCAGTACCACTACCCGGGAACAGACAGCGGCGATTTCTTCCATTTTATGGCTGATAAGGACGATGGCCTTGCCCATTTTGGCCATCGAACGGATGACGCCGAAGAGTTCCTGTGCCTCGGTCGGGGTAAGGACCGAGGTGGGTTCGTCGAGTATGAGCAACTCCGCACCGTAGATGAGGGCCTTTACGATTTCAACCCGCTGCTGCTCACCGGCGGACAATTGCCATACCCAGGCGTCACCGTCAGTCTTGAGACCGAAGGTCAGACCGAATTCTTCAAGTTTGGCCTTCACCACCTTCCTGGGAAAGAGGAACGGCGCCTTGTCGTAACCCAGCGCGACGTTTTCGGCGACAGTCTGGTTCTGGACCAGCATGAAATGCTGATGCACCATGCCGATACCATGCTTGATGGCGTCCCGGGGACTGTCCATGCGCAGATGACGGTCGCCTATGCGGATTTCGCCGGAATCCGGACGGTACAGGCCGTAGAGTATATTCATCAGGGTCGTCTTCCCGGCGCCGTTCTCGCCGAGCAAGCCTACGATTTCGCCGGGGGCCACCGAAAAATCGATATCCCGGTTCGCATAGTTGCCACCGAAGCTTTTGGATATGCCCCGCATCTCCACGCCAGCGAATCCGCCCATGAGCCCTCCGTTTTCAGAAAAAAAAACGCTCCCCGACGAATATATACGGCGGGGAGCGTGGAAATCTGGGTACTATTCAGCTTTTCCGATGACATTGTCCACGAAATAGTTCATGACAACGAGATCCGCGATAGTGGATTGTGCTCCGGGGGCATAGCGTTCCACACCTTTCTGGTCCTTGATGGGACCGGTGAAGGGATTGAATTCCGTAGGAGACTTCTTCATCTGGTCAAAGCGCTTGAAAACCAGGTCGTAGACGCTCAGCTCGCCCAGATCGGCGGTCTTCACCTTGTAGGCTTTAAGCTCGTCGATGAATTTGGGATTGATCGGCTCGCCGAACTTGCCACCCAGGTCAACGGCGCCTTCGGCAGCCAGCCAGAAGTAGTCTTCCGATTTCCAGGTACCGTTGTACAGATCGGTAAGTATCTTGCGGTAGAGCGGAGTCCAGTTGACCAGCTGGCCCGAGACGAGGGAATCCGGACCCTGGGCCGCCATGGGGCTGTAATGTCCGAAGGTATAGATCTTCTTGCCCGCTTTCCACTGTTCCTGACCTACTTCGACAACCGCTGCGGTGTCTTCGGTGAAGGCGAGGGCATCGATACCGGAGGCAATGAGCGCCTGGGCGGCTTCGCGTGCCTTGGCGGGATCGTACCAGGCGGAAATCCAGCGCACGTCGACAGTGGCCTTGGGATTCGCGGTCTTCACACCCAACGCGAAGGCGTTGATATGGCGGATGACTTCGGGAATGGGGAAAGCGCCTACATAGCCCACTTTACCGGTCTTGGTGAGGGCGCCGGCCATAAGGCCGTTCAGGTAGTACATCTGGTAGAGGTCCGCGAAGTAGACACCCAGGTTGTTTTCCCGCTTGAAGCCGGAACAATGCTCGAAAATGGTCTTGGGGAATTTCTTGGCCGCATCCACGGTTTCGTCCATATACCCGAAACTTGCGGTAAAGATGATGTCCATCTTCTCGTCCTGGACGAGCTGCGCGATGACGGGGCTGGCCTTGCCTTCGGGGACGCTTTCGATGATCTTGGTCTCGAGCCAGGGGAATTCCTTTACCAGGGCCTGACGCGCCACATCGTGGGCGTTCGTAAAGCCCAAGTCGCCAACAGGACCTACGTACACGAACCCGGCCTTGATCTTTTTGGCCGCCGCCGTTGCGGGAGCCGCCTTCTCCGAACCACCGCCCGCGAAAAGCGGTGAACCGATCAACGCCGCCAATCCAATCGCGGCAAGCACTCCAAGACGAATCTTCGTCACTTTCATGGATAATCCTCCTCAGGACGGAAAACAGAAATCAAGCCCAACATGCATTGGGGCCATTGAACTTTGTATAACGACGGATCGTGAATCGGTCAATCCGCCAACAGGAAAAGCGTCGTATAAAACGGATCACTTGCCCATGCAGCTATCCCTGATTATGATTGTTCCATGAATTTATTTGAAGCCATCGCCAAACGCCACAGTGTTCGCTCCTACAAGGACAAACCGGTGGAACGGGAAAAACTAGATACCATCTTCAATTCGGTACGGATGGCGCCATCCGCGCGCAACGCCCAGGAATGGCGGTTCATCCTGGTGACGGATGATGAACTCAGGATGAAAGTGGCTGCGGCGGGTGGCCAACCCTTCCTGAAGCAGTGCCCGGTCATAGTCGTAGCCTGCGCCCAGACCGACGGCCGGGCCATGCGTTGTGGAGAAAAAGCCTATCCCATCGATCTTGCCATCGCCATCGACCACCTGACCCTCGCGGCGACCGCCATGGGCCTGGGAACCTGCTGGATAGGCTCTTTCGAAGCCCCACCGGTTCGGGAAGCCCTGGGAATACCGGAAACCATCCCGATAGTAGCCTTGATTGCCCTGGGTTATGCCGATGACGGGGAGCACGCAACAACAGTAGGGAAACAACGACTGGCAATGGCTGAGATCTTCAGGGAGAATCATTGGGGCGAACCCCGAGATTAAGCACTTTTTGAACCTACGGTTTTTGGACCCGCGGTTTTTATTGGGCAGAGTCCGAAAATTGGCAAAGCATGCTGATCTTGGAAAACGCGCCCGGCAAGGCCAGACGCAGGGGCGTCCGTCTGCCTGAATAATCCGGAATCAGCAGGTCTGCCTCCGAAGCAAAGTCGGACATCAGGGGCGGGAGTTCACCGTATAAGCTCCCAAGCGCTGCCTCGTCCAGAATCCGGTCTCCGCTGTCGGGCATATGCTCGCAAGGCTGGAAACGCGCCGTGCCATCCTTGGCTTTATCGCCAGAAAACGCAAACAACCTGCAAATCAGGGGACGCCCACCGTAAACCCTGCAGTGAAATTTTCCGTCCGGCTCAGAAAGCACGCAAGCCTTGTGGTCACTCCCCAGCTGGATACTGTCCAGTAAAGCCGGTTGGTTACGCAGGATCCAAGCCGCCAGAAAAAGTGCTTCCACTTCCGTCAATTCGGGTTCGAATTTCGCGCAGCACTTGCCGCATCCATCGGGGCAGCGATAGGGCGTAAGCCCTATCCACCTTCTTTGGGCAATTTCGATACTTTCGTATATGGCGGCCAAGCGGGAAAGAGGCATCTCCAGGGACGAACCTTCCAATTGAGCCGGAATCATATCAAAAACTTCCACGATTTTTTCCAAGGTGGCTGATACTAGGCCCCTCCCCAGTTCGCAGTCAATGGCTACTGTGCGCTATACTTGGTACCATGAAGACATTCAAAGGTTTTTTCCTGCCTATCCCTCTTTTCATTTCAATATCCTTAGTACTGACGACTTGCGCGGGGAATCCGGCAACTACAAGCTTGTCTGCAAAGGATGCATCGGTAACGGAAAACCCGACTTCCAAGAGCGACGGGATCGAAGTTGAACCTTCGCCAGCAGAAGTATCGCCATCCGTTCCGCCCACTCCAGATAGTGCCAAAACCCTCAGAGGCGCGGAATCCGGCGAGGAAGGCCTGTTCGATATGGTTGAAGGAGAAGCCTATCCTGCGGAGACAGCTGCCCCAGGAGCGATGGCGAGGTCCGAAGCAACGGCCGGTTCAGGCAGACCGGGGCGGGGCTCGGAATCTGGCCTTAAGGCGGGTTTTGCCGACGATAACCAGCAGTACAACGCCTTCACAACCTTTATCCGCGACAACGCCCCCCAGGTGAACGCGAGGGAGGTCCCCTATCGCGACCGCATAGTATTCCGGGTGAGCGATGAACTGGGCGCCACCGTACCCAATGCCCGGGTACGGATTCTGGCTCCGGACGGATCCGAAGCCGCCCGTGGAAAAACCTGGGCGGACGGTACCTTCGATTTCTATCCGGCTGTACAGGATCCGGGTGGACAGCAAATATCCTGGACCGCCGAAGCCATCGCGCCGGTTGGTCCGCACAAAATTGCGGAACCACGAGCGACGATTGGCTTCAAGCTCGACGGGCCGGGTACCGTGAATCTCCTGCTCAAAGCCCAACGCTGGACTCCGAGCCCCATACCGCTCGACATAGTATTCGTCCTTGATACCACTGGTTCCATGGGTGAGGAAATCGAACGCCTTAAAACCACCATAGAAATCATCTACGACAACCTGGATCTTGCGCTGCCACGGCCGAAACTGCGCTTTGGCCTGGTACTCTACAAGGACCGTGGCGACGAGTACGTGGTCAGGCAGTATCCCCTCACCGAAAACCTGAATGACTTCCGAAAAGCCCTCTCCCGCGCCTCCGCTTCGGGCGGCGGGGACGAACCGGAGGACCTTGAGGCGGCCTTGCAGAACACCGTATCAGCTGCCATGGGCTGGAATCCCGATGGAGTACGCCTGGCCTTCATCATCACCGATGCCCCCTCCCAAACCTACGAGGGCGTTTTCGGGTACGATTCCGCTGTCAGGACCGCCCGCGGGCAGGGCATCAAAATCCACTCAGTAGGCACCGGCGGACTCCCTCTGGAAGGGGAATTCCAGCTAAGGCAGATCGCCCAGGCTACAAGGGGACGCTACATTTTCCTGACCTACGGGGAAAGGGGTGAAAGCGAGGGGGGGACGATCGGCGCGGTAAGCCACCATAGCGGTGCCAACTGGAACGCCGACAAGCTGGAAGCGGTAATAATCCGTTTTGCCAAGGAAGAGCTGGCTCTCATGGGCGCTGAAAGCATTCAGGTGCCGGACGACGATTATTTCGAAGGCCGCTCTGTTGCATCCCGGGATAGGACAGAAATCCTGGACGAACTCTTTGGCGAAACAGTCAAACGGCTGATGGATTATGCGAGCGCCGCGGTTGAGCAGGATACGCCAGCAGCCATCCTGCCTGTGACCCTATCACCGGACACTCAATCCGACCCCGAGCTGGCTTCGATGCTGAAGCGCAACGCTGAATATTTCGGCATGCGCTTCCTGCAGGCCACCGTTGAGGCACGGCGCTTCAGGATAGTGGAGCGGGAAGACCTGCAGGCCATACTGGGTGAATTGGAACTCAACCTATCAGCCTTGGGAGATTCTGGTTCCAGTGCGCGTGTTGGCGAGCTGCTTGGCGCGGAATTGCTGGTAGCGTCCAGCCTCATCAGGCTCCCTCCCGCCACGGATGGTCCCGCCTGGGAACTTTCCGTCAGGCTGATCAGGGTAAGGAACGGAGAAATACTTTCGGTTGCCCGCGCACGCATAGCCAAGGAGCTCGGGCTGGATTAGGGATCCATAAGGATCGCACATGAAGCAGCCAGTTACAGGCGGGAAATCGCGGTTTTCCGCCTTCACTTAGGGATGCGGAACCGGTATGATGGGGCGGCACAAGGAGCCGTCCGTGAAAAAAATCATCCCCAGCTCACTCACCACACTTATAATGACAGTCTCGATATTAGTTGCACACCCTGCACATAATCTGTTTGCCCAGTTGTCAAAACCCATCCGGATAGGCCTTATGGCGGACTTCACGGGTCTCCCCTTCCTGGTTGCCGAAATGGACGGGCTCTTCGCAGCGGAAGGCGTCAAACCGGACTTCAGGATTTTCAGGAGCGCCGTGGAACGCGACGCAGCCTTGCAGGCCGGAGCCCTGGACGGCTGCAACGCGGATATCATCGCGGCCATTGCCAACCTCCGCGGGGGCTACGACCTGCGCATAGTGGCCGCCGCCCTCAACCGCTTCTCCCTACTCGCAGGACCGCATATCGTCGCGACCGCCAAAAAAGAAGGACACCAAGCAGGGCTAAGGGACCTTGCGAACACATCGATAGGCATCTCCAAGAATACGGTCATCGAGTACGTGGTCGATTCCATCCTGGGCGCGAACGGGATAAGCGGATACCGCAAAACCGACGTGGCGAGAATTCCCATCCGCCTGGAACTCCTCATCCAGGGGAAACTCGAAGGGGCAGCTCTCCCGCTACCCTTCGATGAGCTGGCGGTGGCCGAAGGTTGCGTAATCCTTGCCGATTCCATAAGCGCCGGACTCGACCCGGACCTATTCATGTTTTACGCCGCCGACCTGGATTCACGGAAGGACTCGTACCGCGCCCTCTGGCGGGCGGTCGACGCTGCCCGAAGTCGCATAGCCTCCACTCCCGACAAATACCGGCACCTCCTCTCTGAGCGGCTGGGCTTCTCGGAAGACCAGGCGCGGACTGTCAGCTTTCCACCCTTTCCACGGTACGAGCCAACTTCGGCCAATGAAATCGAGCGAGCCTCCGCCTGGATGCTAAAAAGCGGACTGTTAACCAAGGCAGCCAGCTACCAGGAAATTGTTGCCCTGGGTATCCTGCCATAAACTGACGTGCACCCTGGGTATAGTGGTTATAGAGGTCAATATTGATACACTTGCTGGATGCGGCGCTTGCGTACGGAACACACACGGTTTTTTCCGGGGTACAGATCCGCATTGAACGGGGCCTGATCCATGCCATCATCGGTCCCACCGGGTGCGGCAAAACCAGCCTGCTCATGCTGATGGCGGGCCTGCTGAAGCCGGCCAAAGGCAGCATCGTCTTTGATATCGAGCAGGACCGGAATCACGTCGCCCTCATCCCCCAGGATTATGGCCTATTCCCGTGGAAAACTGTCCGTGGAAATGTGCTGATGGGACTTGAAATCGCGGCAGCAAGACAGGGCATCCTCAAATCGGTGCCTGCAGTCGCCAAAGCCAAGGCAGACCGCCTTCTCCAGGAACTGCACATCCATGACTTGCACGACCGTTGGCCCCTCACCCTTTCGGGGGGACAAAAACAGCGTACCGCCATAGCCCGGGCCTTGGCTATCGATCCCGTCCTGCTCCTGATGGACGAACCCTTTTCCGCCCTGGACGCGGACATACGCGAGGAAATGCAAAACCTGCTGATGGAACTGCCCTCTACCTTTGGGGCCACCCCGGTCATAGTTACCCATGATATACACGAGGCTCTCCGGGTCGCCGATCGGATTATACTCTTTCAACCCAAAGAAGAGGCTCATGCAATCTATCCCGACATGAAGGCCAGGAAGCAGGGCGCGGCTACCTTCGTTGTGGAATGTTTCCCGAACGAGACAGCGAAAAAATCCGAAATGGAACAAAAGGTTCGCGCCGCCCTCCGGAATGCCCGTGA
>CAXNJE010000009.1:0-37449 GCA_964202565.1 Breznakiellaceae bacterium
TACGAGCTTCAGGCACGCCTGATGGCCGAAATTCTTAGTGAAAACGTGGATATTGTCAAAGAGAGGACCGAAAAACTTATTTATCGGGGTTGGGAACCCTTGTTCAGAAAGGTCCATCTTTTCCGGGGAGTCCGGGAAACCTTGGCGGATATGAGAAATTCGGGGCTCAAGCTGGGCTTGCTCTCGGATTTTCCGCCGGAAATAAAATTGATGAATCTCGGGCTGGCCGAAGGCTGGGATGCGGTGCTTTGTTCCGAACTCAGCGGTCGCCTGAAACCGGATCCCTTGCCTTTTTTGGATCTTGCCCGGGCCCTCGGAACCGAACCCTCCCGGGTGTTGTACGTGGGCAATAGTGTTGCCTATGACATCGCGGGTGCCAAAGCCGCCGGCATGAAGTCGGCTCTCGTTTCTTTTTTCGGTAAAAAAAACTGCGGAGCGGACTTGGTGTTTTCCGACTATCGCCAATTGCGTAGTTTCGTGCTAACCTAGATATAAATTCCGGCGCGTTCCTGGGAGAGAAAACCGCATGTTTTTCACGACGGGCAACCTCCTTACCCTTGGCATAGTCCTTGTCGCACTCGTGCTGTACCGGCAGATAGACCGGAACAACCGTTCCCTGGACAAGGTCCGAAAGTACGGTGAAAAGCTCCGCGATGACCTGACGGCCTTCGTCGCCGATAAGGAAGCGTCGGTGCGCGATTACGGTGTGGAGCTGGACGTCCAGCGTAAATCGGCAAAGGAACTGCTGAACCGGATCGCATCGGTGGAAGAAGGCCTGTCTTCCCGTGCGGATGGCATCGCCAAAATCGACGAACGCATAGGTGCCTACGACAAGTCCCTTGAAGAGTTGCTCCGCATGACATCCCGTGCCCAGGAAAACCTGGACCGCATTCGGGAAGAATCCGGGTTTACCGACGGGGTCCAGAAACGGCTTAAGGAAGCAAAAGAACAGGTCGACCATCTGGAAAAAAGTCTGGGCGATATTGAAATACGTTTTGAAAGGGAAAATGCGGAAGCCCTCGAACGTACGGCGGAAGCCACGATCTCGGCGGTGCGATCGACCGTTACGGACCTTCAGGAAACCGCCGAAACCATCGAACGCCGGGTCGAAGACCACCGGGATGCCGTCGTCAAGATAGAGCGGGAACGAAAAACCCACCTCGCCGAGGATGCCGCCTCCATAGAGGCCTCCCTGGAAAAGGCGCTGGAAAGCGCCCGTACCGAAGCGAATCAGCAGGAATCCGCAGCTTTCCAGAAACTCAAGGAGCAATCCCTCGAGAGGGCCAGGCGCTTCCACGATATGGTCGAGGAAAAGTTCGGCCAATTACAGGAAAGTTCCAAAGCCCGCCTTGTCGAGGTCCAGGGACTTGTAAGGACCTTCAAATCCGATTGGCAGAAAGATGCACAGGAACTCGTCGAAAAACAGAAAGCCCAGCGTGACGAGCTGAGGAAAGAAGCTGCGGACCTTGCGGCCATCGTCAAGACAACCAAGGACGACTGGAAGAAGGATGCTTTGGAGCTAAGATCCTCCTTCGATGCGCTCAGGCTAGCCCTCAAATCCGAAGGCGCCGAACTCATTACCCAAGCCGCGGATGCGGTGAAGGAAGAAGTCGCCTTGTTCCGTGCTGAGAACTCCACGAGTCTCCACGCCGCCCGCGATGAGTCCGAACGAACGGCTGCTGAAATCGCGTCTTTGCTTGCGGAGTCCAGGGAAGAAACCGCCCGGGTGGAACAGGCCTCGCTTGCCCGGCTGGATGGATTGAAAGCCGCTGTCGACAAGATCGAAATGGATTTCAGGCGCCGTGCCGCGGCTCTGGAAGAAGCAACGACCAGGATAGGGGAACAGGCTATGTCTTCGGCCGCCGAAGACGCTTCCAGACGCCAAGGCGAGATCCGCGCGGCGGTAGAAACCTCCATCGGCGTTCTTTCCGATCGACTCACCGAGGAAAGTTCCCGGGTGGAAGAGGGCGTTAAGACCGTCCAGTCACGGGGGGCTGAATTGTCGGTCCGGTTGGAAAAATTCGTCGACGAATTCGGAACCAAACTTTCTGCTGCGGCAGAGGAAGCCTCGCTCAAGGCCCTGGCTGAAACGGATGAACGCCTTGCAGCCTACCGTGCCGCCTCTGCTTCGCGCTTCGAACGGCTGGAAAGCCTGGCCGATGATATTGGGCGCCTGGACGCCGAGTTGCGCCGTTCCATGGCTTCCGTCGAGGACCGGGTTCGTGAGGATTTTATCCTGTTCGAACGGGATTCGGAAAATGGCCGGGCCGCCCTGGCGGCGGAAATCTCGAAAGCCGCAGTGGTCTTGCGAACCGATATGGAAGGGGTCGAAAAGGAACTTTCCACCCTCAAGTCACGGGCGTACGAGAACGTGTCCGAAAAGCTCAAGCTCTTCGAAGACGACTTTTTCGCCGATCTCAGCAAACGCAGCGAAGAGATCGACCGGCGCTTGGTGGACTGGAAGGCCTCCATCGATGAGTCCCTCACCAGTCTGGGCGAGGAAGCCACGGGCGAGCGGGCCAGACTCGAAACCAGCTACGCTGAAGAACTCAAACAAAAACTGGCCGAACAGACCGAAAAATCCCTTACAGACCTGGAAAGGCTCAAGGAACAGACCGGCGCTTTCGAGGAAGGTGTACGCGAGCAACTGGCCGCCGCCGACCAATCCCTGCAGTATTTCAAGGATCAACTGGGCAGGGACCTGGAAGAGGCAAGATCCGGTGCCTCGGTTTCCACCAAGGCGGAAATCGCCCGCCATTCGTTGCAGATGTCGGAACTGATCAAGAAGGACCAGCGGGAATTGGATCTGGCCCTCAAAGAGTTGTCTGCATCCGTGGAAGGACGCAAGGCGGAGCTGGCAGAGCGGCTGGAGGCTTCCCGGCTGGATATGGAAACCTGGCAGGCATCCGTTGCGCGACAGTTGCGCGAGGCAGATACCGCTGTCGACGAAGCCCGAAAGCGGGCTCGTGAAATGGCTGTGGAAAGCGACGAACGACTCGCCTCCACTCGCACGGCCATACAGGAAGCAAGGGACGAAGCTGACGCATTCCGTACCGAACTTGTCAAGCGTACGGAAGAACGGGTGGGTACGGTGGATGCCGCCGTCAAGGATGTGGATCGCCGGGTGAAGGAATTCGTTGTACATACCAAGTTGTTCGACCGCGCGGAAGAGTTGCGCTCGGAGCTGGAAAGGCGGATGGAAGACCTGGGCAGCGATCTGGAAAGGCTCGATCAGCGCAGAAGCGAGACCGCCGAACTGGAATCCCAATTCGTCAAGATCAAACGGCTTGAGGACGAGGTGAATTCCAAGATGACCCGTTTCCTTTCAGAGAAACGCCGCATCGAGCTGATGGAATCCGATTTCAAGCGCCTGCTCCAGACGGCCCAATCGGTGGACGATAAATTGGCCCAGGTTACGGCCTCGGACGATACACTGCAAGCCTTGCAAGCCCAGTTGCGGCGCCTTGAGGATGCCGTGGGCGAGGCGGAGACAAAGTACGAAAGGCTGGAGAAGAAAAACCAGATTCTGGACGCCACCGCCGACGGCATCGACCGGAATTTCCAGGCCCTCCGCGAGGCCGACGCCAACGCCAAACGTTTCGACGAGGAACTCAGACGTCTGGGAGAGGGCATCCTTTCGGCCAAGGCAGGCATCGATCGCTTGCTGGGCGGAAAGGATCGGGCCGATGAGGTGGCCGAAAAACTCGGGACCCTCGATTCCGTTTTGTCCGATATTGAAAAGCGCATGGATGTGATGCAGAAAGCCCGCGAATGGCTGGCCCGTACCGAAACGCGCCTGGAAGAAGTTACGAAACAAGCCCAGGAACAGGTGAAGATCATGGGTACCCTGCTAAAGGCCGAGGGTGCCAAGGGTACGACGAAGGACCGGGGAGGAGCACCGCCCATCGGTGTTCGCGAAACGGTCGTGAAACTGGCCCATCAGGGCTGGTCGATAGACGAGATTTCCCGGGCCGTTAAACTCTCCAAGGGCGAGGTGGAATTGATTCTGGAGATCTCGCCCAAAACCTAGGAACCTGTCGGACTTGGGCGCATAAATGGTGCGAATGCAAGATACCTGCCGTCAGGGCATTTCCTGAACTATCTGGATTTGTCCACGCCCACCCGTGCGCAAGCTTCCAGCAAGACGCAAAGGGAGCAGCGCGGGCTTACAGGCGTACAGACGCGCTGTCCGTACATCACCAGCAGCTTGTTTATTTTCTTCCAGTACACCCTGGGCAGGATTTCCCTCAGGATGGCTTCGGATGCATCGGGTGAATCCGTCCTAAGCCAGCCCCTACGGTTGGCGATCCGGTGGACATGGATGTCCACGCAGATGGCGTCCAGGTCGAAGGCTTCGGAAAGTATGAGGTTGGCGGATTTAAGTCCGACTCCCGGCAAGGCCAACAGGCTTTTTTGGTCTGATGGGACTTTCCCGTCGTAGTGTTCGAGAAGGATCATGGCAATGGCGCGGAGATTTTTGGCTTTGGTTCGGTAGAACCCGGAAGGGTACGCAAGCATGGCGGTTTCTTCCTCGTCCAGTCTGAGTATTGCCTTCGGGGTCGGAGCTTTTGCCAGAAGGCGAACCGAGCTGGCCAGGGTTACCGCGTCCTTCGTCCGCAAACTCAGTATGGTCGAGACGAGGACTGCCCAGGGATCGCGTCCGCTTTTTCTGGCTATGGCGGTCACGGAAGGATCGTCGGTCTCGTCGGAGAGGATTCTGCTTTGCCAGGATTCCAGGGTCGTGAAAAACTTGTCCCAATCGGTATCGGTCAAGGCTGAATCCGTTCAAGAAGGCAGACCGCAGTGGCTTCGACCGCCAGGCCGGCTCCCGTGGAATCCATTCTCTCGTTGGTTTTTCCCTTTACAAAGACGGATTCCGGCGGCACAGACAGGGCAGCGGCCAATGACGCCCGTATGGCTTCGCGGTAGGGCAGGACTTTGGGGCTTTCGCAGACCACGACACAATCCACATTCACCACACGCCAACCCTTGGCTTCGACCAGAGCGAAGGCCGACCGCACTAGGCCCATGGAGTCGGCATCCTTCCACTTTTGGTCCGAGGGAGGAAAAAGCTCCCCGATATCACCGATGGCGGCTGCGCCGAGCAGGGCATCAATGACAGCGTGGGCCAGCACGTCTCCGTCTGAGTGGCCCAATTCACCCGTTTTCGAGGGCAGCTCGACGCCGGCCAGCAGAAAACGGCGGCCTTCCACGAGTTGGTGCAGGTCATGCCCCAAACCGATACGCAGGGTGCTCATTCGGGGTGTCACTCCAAATCCTCCGGAAAGGTAATTTTCCTGTTTGCGGCAGAACCGGGAACGGTATGGACCGGTCCCGTGAATGCGCTCCAGACTTCCGCGTCGTCGGTATATTCGATACCGTCATCAGCCGCACGATCGTGGGCGGCCGTGATCCCCTTAAATGAAAAAGCCTGGGGTGTTTGAGCTGAGACTACGCACGCACGCCGCAGGTGGCGGACAATCAGGCCCTGGTCGTCGATTTCCTTGGGGGTCTCCACCAGCGGCATGACAGGAATGACCGCACCACAGGTCAGGACCGCGTCGGTGACCCGGTGGATGAGGGCTGCGTCTGTCCAGGGACGGGCGCCATCGTGGATGAGTACGAAGTCGGGTGAAAAAGGTTCAAGGGCTTTAAGGGCCTTGTGGACAGAGCTTTTTCGGGATGGGCCACCAGGGATAAACTGCACCCTGGCCTGGGCTTCCGGTGAAAGCGTCCCGGCTGCCAGAGCCTCTCGGGCCTCCGTTTCGCCACCGGGAGGGTATACCACCAACACCATACAGAAAAGTCCCGTATCGACAAAGACCCGGACGGCAGCCGAAAGGACCGTCTCTTTTACCAAAGCCGCCTCGGATTTGGCAGTGTTGCGAGGCAGGTACCTGTATTCCTTTTTGACGCCGCCCATGCGCGCGGAAGACCCCGCTGCGCTTACTATGACGGCCAGACGGGGAGCCTCGCTCGTACGGGAATCCGGAGGACCATCGTACGAGGCCTTGTGGGCCCCGTCGGTCATTTTGCTTCCAGCCTCGCGAAGATGAGCTGCTCTACCTCGTCCTTGGTCTTGCCGAGGGAAAATGATACCTCATCCTCCAGCAATTTGAGGGCCGAGTCGTACAGTTTGCGTTCCAGAATGGGCAACTCTTTTACCTTGCTCCGATGGTACAGGGCCCGGACGATGGTGGCTATGTTGATGACACTGCCTTTTTTAAGCAAATCCAGGTTCATCTGGTAGCGAAGTTTCCAGTCCGATGGAATGGGTTCGTAGGCCTCGGAAATCAATTCCAGGGCACGGTGGGCTTCTTCCTCGGGGACTATGGCACGTATGCCAAGCTCTTCGGCTTTCCCGACAGGAACCATCACGGTCATGTCGGACACTTCCAGGTAAATTACATAATAAGGAACCGCTTGGTCCTTGAACTTTTTTTCCTGGATGGAAAGGATTTTACCGACGCCTTGACTTGGGTATACCACCTCTTGGTGGACGCGGAAGGGATTGGACTGCTCGCTCATTATTTTTGACTATAGCATAAAAAAACAGGAATGTGAATAGCTGGCCGGGCTTGCCGAGCCCCGGCTTACCGGAGTAAATTCAAGCGGATGGGCGAAAAGAAAAAGCCGGGAATCTTCCATTCGCACCACTTGAGCGCCAAGTCCGAAAGGCGCCTTGGGCCAAGCGTTTTTGCCTTCCCCGCGCTATTCGTCGCCATGTTCGGTGTCGTGTGGATCTTCCGTGTCCAATTATACGATCTGTTTTCGGACCCTGCCCACGTTCGTGCCGCCGTCGAACGCGCGGGCGTGTGGAGCCCCGCGCTTTTCGTGCTTCTTCAGGTATTCCAGGTTATCGTGTTCATGGTTCCAGGTGAAATTCTCCAGATAGCGGGCGGATGGCTCTTCGGCATCATTCCCGGCAGCCTGCTCAGTATCTTGGGTATAAGCCTGGGATCCCTCGTCGATTTTACCCTTGCCAGGGTATTGGGAAAGCGCTTTGTCGCCGGCCTTTTCGGGGATCGGAAACTGGAACGCTTTGACCGAATAACCAACTCGCCGCGGGCTGAAGCCGCATTCTTCCTGCTCTTCGTGATACCGGGCATGCCCAAGGATGTTCTTTGTTTCGTCGCAGGCCTTTCTACGATAAAGCCGGTGACGTTCCTGCTTGTCTCCATGCTGGGGCGTGTGCCCGGGATCGTGGGCAGCGCGGTGATGGGCGCCGCCGCCTACGAAGGCCGTACCATCCTGCTGGTCTCGGTTGCGGCAACGGCTGCGGTGCTTTTCGGCCTCGGGGCCATTTTCAAGGCCCGCATCCATGACTGGATAGTCGCATTGCGTGCACGGTCCTTCACGCACAGCTCCAAGACGTTTACGGTTGAACCAAAGCCACCCCCGGAAGGGGACGATACGCAGCGTAGCTCAGGTATTTGAAGGGATGGATATCCAAGGGATTCTGGTACCAGCCGTCGATCTCGTCGGTGTCTATGATGTTGAGTGCCGGGGTGTATGAAATGGGCATGACTACACCCCAGTCCAAGAGCAGCTTTTCAGCTTCCGCCAGGGTCTTATAGCGAGTTGAACCTTCCTCCACCAGGGACCGGTCCACAAGATTTTCGAATTCCGGGTCGTTGAATTTCGCGTCGTTCAGGTTGGAGTCGGTCCGCCACATCTGCAGGAAGGTATAGGGGTCGGCGAAATCGCCTATCCAGGTGGAAGACCCCACCACGTAGTCGTCCTTCTTCATGGAGTCGAAATAGGATTCGTAGGGCACCACGTCCACGCGTACTTTCAACGAGAGCGTTTCGGTCCAGGCCTTGGTCATGAGGTCCGCTACCCGGGCAGCCTCGGTCGAGGGCGTTATCCGCAACACCAGTTCCGGAACGTCCTTTCCGTCAGGAAAGCCGGCCTCGACCAATAAACGTTTGGCTTCCGCCCCGTCAGTCTTGGCCATACCCTCCATTTTGGGGTATTCGGGGATGGGGTAGACCAGGGTGGGAGCGGGAAGCAGTTGCTCCTTTCGGATTTCTTCCCAAGGGAGTGCCAAAGCCAGGGCGCGTCGCACACGACGATCGTTCCAGGGAGCGACCGCGCTGCGAATGTAATAATAATGAGTGGCAAACATGGGATTCACCGAGATTCCCCGCCGGTCCTTGAGCGCGTCCAGATCGATATCGCCTGCTACCCATTGGGCTTCGCCCGAATCGTAAAGGGCTGCAGCTTCCGTACCGTCAGCGGCAAAGCGGACGGTGATACGTTTCAGGACGACTTTTGCCGCATCCCAATACAGCTCGTTCTTGCCCAGGATCAACCGGTCTTGCTGGTGTTCCAGTATATAGTAGGGGCCATTGGAGAGTACGGGGCGTTTCGACCAGTCATCCAGTCTGAGCATGTCTGGATGGACGGCGGAGAATGAATGGTGGCATAGGACCCGTGGAAAATAAGCTGCGGGAGCTGCCAGGGTCACCACTAAGGTCTTGGAGTCCGGGGCACGCAATCCGATCTTACCCTTATCATTGCTTTTGCGCAGTCTGTAGTCCTTGGCGCCTTCGATAAAATCAAAAAGACTCGAGTAGGCCGCATTGTTCGCCGGGTCCATCATCGCCAGCCATGCGTCGCGCAGGTGAGATGCGCGGACCGTGTCACCGTTCCAGTAGCGGGCCTTATCCTTGAGCGTAAAGGTCCAGGTGCGCTTGTCTTCGGAGAGCTCCCAACGGGATACCAGGGCGGGAACCGGTTCAAGGCTGAAGGGGTCGTAGGAGAAGAGCCCCTCGTATAAACCTGTAAACAGCTGGGCCTCATCGGCTTTGAACGATTTGAGGGGGTTGAGTTCCAGACCCCCCGTTCCCAGTACCAGGGTCAGTTCATCCCTGATTGCAGGATCGACGTTATCCAGGGGTTTCGGGTCCCCTTCCTCACGTTGCCCGCCGCTTTCGTTTTTCCCATCCGGTTCACCTTCGTCGCCGCCGTTCGTCGAACCAATACCCTTTGGCACGTCAGAACTGGTATCGGTGGTGCTGCACGACATGATCTGCAAGAAAAAGCTTGCGCCGAAGGCGACGCCCAAGGCGATGAAAAGGATTGGAAAGGCGGGGATTCTGCGTGTCATGGAAACTCCTGTGAGCGACTGTTCAAGCGCTGGCGCTATAAGACGTCGGTCCGGATGCCGAGCTTCTTCATCTGCTCGAGCTCTTCCTTTTGGGCGATATATTCGTGACGTTTCTGGTTCGCTTTCACGATACCGTTTTTTATGGTCATCAGTTCGGTCTTGATTCCCCTCATCCGCTCCCTATCTTCCCTGGGGGTCTCGGATTTAAAATAAACATCCAGTGCGGACATTTCCTTGTGGGTGTTCTGCACTTCCTCCAGGTTCTTGGCGAGTATGGCCAGGACCTGTTCTTCTGTTCCGGTCTCAAGGCGCTTCGCGACACTGGTGGTCTTGTTGGAAAGTGCGGCGAGAAAGCGGATTTTACGCTCCGTCTCCACATGGAATTTGGAATAGCTCAAAGCCTCGTTCTTGGAGGCTGCCTGGACAGGATCGAAATACTCGACCTCGTAGATCACTTCCTCCGCTTCCCGGTTCATCATCTGGCGGAGTATACGGCGTAACTTGTCCATGAACGTGTTCTTCTTGCTTTCAAGGAGGTTGCTGTTTTCGTCCAGCTTTTTAAGGGCATCATCGATGATGAAATTGAGCGATGCCACCAATCTGACGCCATCCAACAGGGTACCCTTGAAGGATACCGCGCGCTTTTCTTCTTTTGGCTTGTCGTTTACCAGGGTCAAGCGCTTGAGCAGGTCTTCGCGGAGCGAAGGGCCTTCACCCGAATAATCCTCTTTCAGTATCTCATCCACCAATTCCGGATAGAATGGTCTATCCGTCATGGATTCCGCAAATTTTCGTTTTACTTGCCGGAGTGTGTCTTCCTTTTTCGTCATCACGGTGTCGCTCTGGAATTTGAGGGAGTCCATGACGCGCAGGCGAAGTTCCAGCTTGTAATATTCGCGATGGTAGTCCGACACGTCCTTAAGGATGCGGAAGATGATCTTGCTTGATTTCTCAAGTTGCTGAAACGCATCCGCGAGCAAGCCGCTGGATAATTGGTCATTACCACCCTTGATCAGGCCCGCCAGCTCGGAAAGGGTGCGTGTGTTGATGTGGGGAGAATTGGCAGAAATCTGGGTCCATGAAATGTATTTGGTCAGGGCAACAATTTTCTTGAGTCGTTCCATCGTCATGAAATCTACGCTGAATTGGTAGAAACTGACGAGAAAGTCCAACTGACTTTCATAGTTGGAAAGGCGCAGGCTCATTTCATCGGTTTTTTCACTTTCAGAGAAAGGGCCTTCGGAAGGTACTTTCAGATCGCCAATTTTTGCCTCGTTCTTGTAGGGATCTTCGTGAAGAATGCCTTTTTTCAGGAATAATTTAAAAAGACCCGAGAAAGAGGATTGTAGAATCCTGTATTCTTCCTTAAGCCGGGGCATTTCGGCGCTATCTAGCCATTCCCGGCGTTTTTCCAGCAATTCGGCGAGGGCACTCTGGAAATTTAGAGTATCGTCCATCGTTCTCATATTATGGAACATTCCATGGATATCAGCAATCCCCATGAAGCAGGAAGGCCGTTTTGATCGTACCCATAGCATGAAAAGAACGTTTGTTAGCATTTCAAGCCTCCGCTTGGTGGGTGTCGCGTCGTTCTGCCTTATCTTTTCCTGTGCGCAGGCAATGGAATACGAGACCCTACGGCTCCGGTTTCCGGACTTGGGGCAGGAACTGACTGACGTGTTGGGGGACCCGCACTGGGTCCTCTCCATAAGGGAATCCGATGGCCTGGCAGGACCCGGCTTCGATGCCGATTCTTCGTTTGCCCTTTTCCATCCAGGTCAAACTGCGTCTGTATTGGCTTATCCGACTTGGCCCGAACATGCGATACGGGAAGGGATATTCAGGCCTGCCGGAGCCGTCTACCCTTTCGGTGTGCGGAGTGGGGAACTGGCGTTGAATTGGAAGGGTGGGGTGGCTGCGTATTTCCATGGGGAACTCGCCAGGATCGACGGTCCCTCCTCGCGGTCTCCCGATTTTTTCGATTGGCCGGGCTTTCTTGACCTGCTTGAAAGCGCTCCGGTCGATGAAGCGTTTCGGGGAGACCCCTGGTTGGTGGATTGGACCGATGTTGCCCATAAAACCAGGCTGTCCGGTTTCGATCGGCGGCGTCTGGTTCCCCGGCCCGCTTCCCTGCAACATTTTATATTGCCTTTTGACGGTCCTTGGTTTCCCTCATCCCCCTTCGGAGCCTTGATCCGGGGCGGCACCGGTTCCGGTACCGAACTTTCCAGTACAGATGAAGTTGATTCCCTGGTTAGCCTGCAGGGCATCTTCCGCTATAGGAACGGAATCGGCGGCTGGTTCCTGTCTCCTTCTTGTGTCGTTCCCCGACTTCAACTATGATCGGAATCTGTTCCATGAAAAAGTGTAAGCCTGACCTTTCCCATGTCGCACGACGACGGATTCTCCTCATCATGGTCTGCCTTCCGGGGTTGTTTTCTTGCGTCCGCAAGGAAGAAGCCCCGAGTCTCCCTTCTCCGGTTGCCCCCCCCACAGAAAACATCCGGATTATCGATTCGAAGCCTTTCGACCTTCTGCCCGCCGATTTCGAGCCGCGCTGGTACGAGTTCGGTCCTGAAAATCCCTTGTCCATCAAGGATGCGGGAGCGTCTTCGCTTACGCCCTTCGAACCCTGGCCGTTATCGCGACGCATCGTAGGCATGGAAGTTCATAAGGGAGCGATGAGCATGGGCGTGAATCGTTGCGGCTTCATCCTGATCGCCCCCGCACGGAACCAGTCGAGCGCCGTATACCGGTTTTTCGATATTCCACATTTTGATCCCTATTCGATTTCTTCGGTATTTTCATGGAAGGGATCAACCCGGCTTCTTTTATCCCGGGACCGTTTCTTTTCCACCGCTGATATCCCCGTCCCGAATCCCCGGGTTTTCGCCTTGACTATCGACGGCGAATTGGTCGCCAATGAGGAGCCCCTCGCTTTCTCAGGTTTCCCGGCAGCAGACGGTTGGGATGTGGAAGTCGCGGAGCGGACGAAGGATGGCCGTTTCGTGCTGCGCGCCATACGTTCGAAGACAGGCGGTGGCATCGCGTATGCCGAAACCGATTCTCCCGATTCCTCTGCGGTTGCGATTACCGCCGCCGCATTCCGGCTGGCCCAGACACCACGGCGGGCGACTGAAGCCGATCCTGTCTTGCGGCGTCTGTTGCTCTCGGCTTCCGGCACCCTGAACGCCGGGGATGTCCTCCTGGTAGGAACCATCGTTGCGGACCGGGATTTCCCCGAGTCCTACCTGGTCAGCCCGAATCTGGAATCGGAGCCGCAGGCCTTGTTGTCCCAGCCGGAAACGGATATCCGAAAAGCCTGGGCTGCGGTCGAAGGGGATTGG
Source organism: Breznakiellaceae bacterium (assembly GCA_964202565.1). Taxonomy (GTDB): domain Bacteria; phylum Spirochaetota; class Spirochaetia; order Treponematales; family Breznakiellaceae; genus SZUA-426. The sequence continues at coordinate 12,460 of CAXNJE010000009.1, forward strand.
GCCTGTCTCCTGTTTGCCGACGGGGTGTGTTTCATTGTGGACGGTCTCGAGAAACCATTGATCGGCGCCCGTTTCCCGGTGCTGCCTGAAGGATTCGTATATTCCGCAATCGGTATCACCAGGGAATTGGCCGTTGCGGCTTGGGAAGAACAGGATGAGTATTCGGTTGGAGCTGCCGGTTTTGTCGTGCTGGACGCCGATACACTCCTGAAACCCTAGTGGAGACGTGCTGCATGAAACGGGTGTGCTATACTTGGATTATGCGTTTGACTGAAAATGTTCGTCCCAGCGGAACTGCGCTCCTGGCATTCGTGCTTTTTTGCCTTTATTTGGGACCAAGGCCCCCCCAGGTGCAGGCCTTGGAACCGATGGGTCTTGTCGTCCGGGCCGGCATTATCGCAATTCTGGAAGATAATGGTCTGGAAGGTGATCCCTCCCCCATTTTGCCTTCTCCGGGGATTGGCCTTTCGGTGCCTCTCGGACCGTTTCACTTCGAGCCGGGTCTGGATATGTACGCCACCTATTACGGTTACTCGGACAATCTGGAACGGTCCGTACCCTATGCCATCGAAAACAGATCAGCGTTGGTTATCGGTTCGGTACTGAATCTGCCTGTCGAATTCGGGTTATCCATGGCCGGCTTGTTTGGTTTGCGTATTTTTGCAGGCCCCAGTGCCGATCTTCGACTTTGCATTGCCGCCGATGGACTTGAAGGCGCGGACCTTAAAGAAGCTACCGACGAGACGGCCAAAATAGCCGCTTACTTCTGGTCCTCCGGACGTTGGCTTTTCGGGATGGCCGGCGCAGGCGTGGATCTTCCCGTCTCGGGCAGGATCACCCTTGGTATCGATGGCCGAACCTGGTATCCCGCCTATCGCTTATGGAGCGGGGAAAACCTTCCTCCTGCAGAAAATGTTCGTTTCGCTTTGACCATCAGGGTCTTGTACAGGTGATTGGAGGGCGGTCGTCCCGGGGCTTTTTTATTAACGGGCGAGAGCCTTGTCTATCTCGGGTTTATTGAAGCCTATAATGATGCGGCCGTTGATATCAACCACCGGTACTCCCATCTGGCCTGACTTGCGCACCATCTCATCTGCCCTGCGCTTGTCGCGGCCCACATCGTAATCGTTATAGGTGATTTTCTTGTCCCTCAGGTAGTTTTTAACCAAAGTGCAGTAGGGGCAGCTCTGGGTGGAATACACGTTGACGCTCATCAAGATCCTCCTTAAAGTATTATATATATGATAATATGTATATAATAAATTGTCAATAGCGACCCATTGCTTTTGCATGAATGATGGCAGCCTCGATTCGATGGAACCTGCCTGATTACGCCTTGACACCAAGCATCGGGACATCGAAAATCGAAGCAACTGTTGACTATCCAGCCCTACAAAGGACATCAGGTACGATGCATAATGCATTCTGGACAGTGGAAATCATCCTGGTGGGTACCGCACTGCTATCCGGTCATCTTGCCTGGTACCTTTCCTCAAACAGGAGGGGTATGAAGAGTGCGCTCTACATGGGTTTCCTCATGTGGGGCAGCGCTTGGTGGGCTGCCCTCAACGCCCTGGAATACCTGGCGCCCTCCTTGGTCGGTAAATTAATCCTGGCGAACCTTCAATACCTTGCGATCGCCGCCATACCTGTTTTCTGGTACGCCCTAGGCGCGGCCCTCGACACAGAGGAGCGAAGGGGTTTCGGCAGGGATCCCCATCCGGCCATGTGGGTGTTACCTGGGTTGACTGCTTTTTTCGTCTGGATGGATCCTTGGTGGGGGTTGGTGCGTACCCATTTGAGGCTGGGGGTGCAGGGTCCATTTTCTGTAATCCTGAAAGAATTCGGTCCCTGGTTCTGGATCCACTCGGCTTTCTCCTATCTGTGCGTCCTCTGGGGAACAGTCTTGATACTGCGCGGAGTTGGTGCGCTGAGGGGAACGAATAAAATCCAGCTTTTCCTGTTGGTTGCGGGAACCCTCCTGCCTACAGGAGTGAATTTTATCTATATTCTTGGCTTCCTGCCTCCAGGAAGCCTGGATCCCACCCCTCTGGCATTCTCCATGACCGGACTTCTTCTGGTTCTCAATCTGACCCGTTTCCGCTTTCTTTCCCTCGTTTCAGTAGCCCGAGAAGCGGCCGTCGAGCAGCTCCGGCACGCCGTACTGATCCTGGATCGGGACTCAAGGCTCGCCTACGCGAATGCCTCGGCTCGGGATGCGTTCGGCATCGATCCGCGTTCTGTGGGTAACCATTTGACGGCAATGGGACCGAATCTTGAAAAACTCGGTAACATGAAACCTGGTGAGGAACGGGAACTCGTCATTGCCGGCGTTTCGGGGCTTGTTTCCGATCAGCTCTTCGAAGCAAGGTCCGGAATTATCAAGCAGAAAAAGCGCCGCATCGGCCAGGTCATAACCTTGTACAACATTACCCGCCGTGCGAAAGCGGAAGATGCGCTCAAACGCGCGAATCAGGGACTGGAAGAACGGATCGAGGAACGAACCGAAGCGCTCGAAAAAAGCAACAGGCTCCTATCTGGAGAATTGGAGCACCGCACCCGTACCGAACGTCAGTTGCAGTACAGCATACTCCACGATGCGCTTACCGGTTTGGCGAACCGTAGCCTGCTCCTGAGCAGGCTTGATCAGGCCATAGCACACTATCATCGGGATCCTGTAAATTTTTATGGACTCCTTTACTTGGACTTTGATGGATTCAAGAGTGTCAATGACAGTTATGGCCACGATGCGGGAGACGCATTCCTGCTCGAAGTCGCCTCGCGCCTGACCCGTAGCATGCGTGAGGTGGATACCATCGCCCGGCTGGGGGGAGACGAGTTCGCCATCCTACTGGATGGGGTCGCGGGGCCCTCCGATGTCGAACAGGCTGCAGAGAGGATCGCCGAGGAATTGTCGGTGCCAATAAGATTGGGGCAGAACGCTACCGTTCCCTCTGCGAGTATCGGTGTGCTTTTTGCGCGCGCCGATGTGACCAGTGCGCAGGAAGCCGTGCGGGATGCCGATATCGCCATGTACAAGGCCAAAATGGAGGGGAAAAACCGTCGCGTCCTTTTTCAGGATGAAATGAGGGTCCGGTTCCAGGAACGGCTTCAGATGACGAATGACCTGCGTTCGGCCATTTCTTCAGGTGGAATAGCCCTCGCCTTCCAGCCCATAGTCAGGATGGACGCCGTTCGTGTGGGCTGGGAAGTCCTGGCCAGATGGAACCATCCTGTTCGCGGACCAATCAGCCCGGACCGCTTTATTCCTCTGGCGGAAGAGTCGGGGCTGATCGTCCCGCTCGGTACCTGGATTCTGCTCGAAACGCTCAAGACCGCGAGGGACCTGATAGCCGCTGGCAAGTTGCCGGACAATTCCCATGGTGACAAACCTTTCTTTGCCGTCAATGTCTCGGCCATCCAGCTGAATCAGCCCGACTTCGCCGAACTGGTCATATCTTCCTTGGACCGTCTGAGCTTGCCCAGATCCATCCTCAATCTTGAACTCACCGAAAGCGCCATCATAGAGAATCGGGATGGGGTTACATCCATTCTTACCGAACTTTCTTCCCAGGGAGTTTCCTTCAAGCTCGACGATTTCGGAACGGGTTATTCATCATTGGGGTACCTTGACCGGATTCCCATAGATTGCGTCAAAATCGACCGTAGCTTCATCGACCGCATGAACCCAACCAACGCGGGTGTCCAGGCGTCAGCAGGTATAGTCCGCGGTATCATTTCCCTAAGCCATGAACTGGGGAAAACCGTTGTGGCCGAGGGGATGGAGACGAAAGGACAGGTTGAGCTGCTTACCAAGTACGGCTGTGATTTTGCCCAGGGGTACTTTTTTGGAAGGCCCATGACTGCTGAACAGCTGCAGCTGAGCCTGAATCCCGCTTCCAACGATTGATATACGATATACGTAGAAATATCTTGCAATATTTACGATAATCGTATTAATATGCCCTGCATTGATGCGGACAGCCGCACATACAGGAGGTTTTCATGAAAATCGGATGCGTCAGCGAAATAAAGACCCATGAATACCGCGTCGGTTTGACCCCGCAGTGCGTGGCTGCCTATACCCTGCGCGGACATAAGGTGACGATGCAGTCAGGCGCCGGCGCCGGTGCGGGTTTTTCCGATGAGAAATATGTCAAGGCCGGTGCCGCCCTTGAATTGGACGCTGCCCGGGTGTATGCAAACTGCGAGATGATGATCAAGGTGAAGGAGCCCCAGGCTTCCGAATACAACCTTTTACGGGAAGGTCAGATCCTGTTCACCTACCTGCATCTGGCTGCGGACGAGACCCAGACCCGAGCCCTCCTGGCCCGGAAAATCATTGGCATCGCCTATGAGACCATCCGTTATGACGACGGGACCCTCCCATGCCTGAAGCCCATGAGCGAGATAGCCGGCCGTCTGAGTGTGCAAGAAGGGGCGAAGTACCTGGAACGGCCTTTCGGCGGACGCGGGGTGCTCCTTGGGGGTGTTCCGGGTGTACCGCGGGGCAAGGTGGCCATTCTGGGTGGTGGTGTCGTAGGCATGAATGCGGCCAAAATGGCGGCTGGCCTGGGTGCGGATGTAACCGTTCTGGACGTCAATGCGAATCGGCTGGCCTATATAGATGATATATTCCGTGGAGCCGTTTCCACACTGTACTCGACGGAGGGCAACATCCGCTCCGTGCTTGCCCAGTGCGACCTGCTTATCGGCGCAGTGCTGATTCCCGGCGCCCGGGCACCCCACATCATCCGGAGGGAACACCTGTCGCTGATGAAAAAGCGTTCCGTCATCGTCGATGTGGCCGTTGACCAGGGGGGGTGCGTCGAAACCACCCGGGCGACCACCCACGACAAGCCCGTCTATGAGGTGGATGGCATAGTGCACTACTGCGTCGCCAACATGCCCGGCGCCGTCGCTTTGACGAGCACCATCGCCCTCACCAGCAGCACCCTGAGCTATGGCCTTAAAATTGCGGACAAGGGCGCGGAAACCGCCTGCCGTGAGAATGCGGATCTTAAGCGCGGACTGAACGTGTATCGCGGTGACTGCACCTACGCGGACGTCGGGGCCGCCTTTGGGCTTGCATGCAAGGACCCGGATACCGTACTTTAGATTCCATGCAACCTGACGAAACGGATTGGTCTATAATCAGGATACTCCAGGCGGGCTATGTACCAAACAACACCATAGCCCGGGAGTTGGGCATTTCCGAGGGCACGGTCCGCGCCAGGCTCAAGAAGCTCAAGGATGCCGGAATACTCGAGGTGAAAGCCCTCATCAATCCCGACGTCCTTGAGAACAAGCAGCTCGCACTGATTGCCATGCATGTGGCGGAAGCCCGTCTGCTGGAGCGGAAGGCAGAAGAAGTGGCGGCGTTGGAGAATGTCCTTTCGGTTTCCATCGCATCCGGGCGCTACGATCTTATCGCGGAAGTACTCGTGGATTCAAACCGGGGTTTGGTGCGTTTCCTGACGGAAGAACTATCTTCCGTCCAGGGCGTGCTGGGTTCTGAAAGTTTCCTTATGCTGAAGAGTTGGGGAAAATTCGTATAGGATCCCGGAAGGGTGCTCCCACCGCAACCCGGCCTGAACGGGATCAGGTTTCGCAGCAGTTCTTGCCGTTGGATTTTGCCCTGTACAAGGCTGAGTCGGCGTGTCCGATTATTTCATCGCAGGTCGCAGACCCGCTTGCCATGTCACTGATGCCAATGCTGATCGTGATGCTGCGTGTCGGGTAGCCCGCCATCGCAGGCAGGCGTCCTGCTGCGGCAATCCTGACACGTTCGCACGCGGCATGGGCAGCACCCAAGGATGCGGAAGGGAAAATCAGGAGGAATTCTTCCCCGCCATACCTTCCGATCAAATCGTAGGGCCGAGTCTCCTCTTCCATTATCCGCGCAAGACTTTTCAGGACGATATCTCCGCCAAGATGACCGAGTTCGTCATTGATTTTCTTGAAATTATCAATGTCCACCAAGGCACATGCGAAAAGGCCTGTTGTCCTTTTTGCCTTGACCATTTCCTCTTCGAAGCGTTCCATGATGTGGCGACGGTTGAACAGGCCGGTCAAACCGTCCCGGATGGCGATTTCCATCAATTCCCTGCGCGCCTTGTCGAGTTTGCCTTTCAGCCGGCCGAAAGACCGCAGCACTATCCAGAGCAGGCCGATGCTCACCAAACCTCCGGTAATCATCAGCACTATGTTGTTTATTAATTGCGCCCGGCTTATTGTATCGATGCTGAAGGAAACCGATATCCCACCGCGTATATCGCCTTCCTTGTAGCCTTGAAACGCATGGCACTGCAGGCAGGCGGCGTCTGTACGGAGCGCTCCCATATAATGGAAGATGCTTTCACCATTTTCCTTGAGGGTGCTCCAAGTTTCCGTCTTTCCGGTTTCGAAAAGGTTCAGAGCCTGTAATTCGAAGGAATCGGGTACGTTACCCGGATTGATTGGTTTGAGACTGGTGATGCGGAAGCGGAAGTTGGCCTCCATGGCAGCGATCTCGGATATTTCACGTGTCATGAGGGCCGGGTTTCGTTTCGTCAGGGTACGTCCGTCGGTGGTCTGTATATCCGGATTGACAAGCCAGGGATTGGACTCGACGCCGGGACCCTTGAACACGAAAACCCCACCATAATTGGCATTCCATTTACGGGTAAGAACTATCTGCTGGAATAGGGATCGTGCACGGGAGAGAAGGGTTTCGCGAATAAGCGCGTTGTTCCGTATGGCCATGCCAAAGAAAACGCCTGCGAAGCAGAGAATGATTGACACGCTGATCGAAATAACAAAACTTTTGTACGCCCGATTTTCACCGGTTTTATCTTCCAGGCTATTCATGTTTTTCCCCTACCCGGAAGTTACCTGGTACAGTACAAAGCATATTCAATACTAGTATCACCAGCGGGACCTGTCAAACCAGCGCTCGCTTGTTCTCTGGCTTTACTAAGCATATACTCAATCCATGACAGATAGTTCCGCGATGGCGACAGGCAAGCTACGTTCCCGCCTTCGGACCTTCATTTCCGACTCTGAACGCCTGTTCCTGAATTATGGCGAGAAATATCCCGCCTTCGTTCGCGAAATGAAACTAAGCCTGGATCGTTCGGGCGAGGAAGCGGCAACACTTAGCGGTACGGATGTCCGGGCGGGATCAACGGTAAGGAAAGGAGAAGTTTCGGTAGAAATGATCCTCAGTGATCTTTTCCTGGAAATCAAGAAGGTCATAGCCGAATCGGTGGAAAATTTTCAGAATCTGCATGTGCGCGACGCCGCGCTTTTTGATTCGCTCTCCCGCGGAATGAATACCCTCGCCGGTCTGGACACCATCATCGCGCGGATCAAGGACGATTCGATTGAGATGGAGCTCATCTCCCTGAATGCCATGACCGTTGCCCTCAAATCGGGCCACGCGGGAAAGGCCTTTTCCGTCATCACCGACGAGCTCAAGCGTCTATCTTCCAGAACCATAGCCTTGACCGATCAACTGACGGGGGACGAAAAATCCATTCTGGAATCATTCAGGAAGTACCGGGCGGAGGTTGAACGGCTTGAGCACTTCCAGACCGATTTTTTCGCGGGATTGGACGAACGCATCCAGACTGAATTCGACAATCTTGAGACAGATATCCATGCCCTCTCATCGGAAGTATCGACCCTGGTTTCCAGTTCGCGGGAAGTGGAAACCCCTGTACGGGATATCATGGAAACCGTCCAGGTCCACGATATAGTCAGGCAGTCCCTAAACCATGTCGGGTTGGCCCTGGATGAACTCGAACCGGTTTCGAATGCTTGTTCCGATCGTCAGGACGCGGACACGGATGATATGATTTTCATGAGACAGCTGGCGTCCCTGTCCCTGACCATGCTCGCTTCGGTCCGGACCGAGCTTGCGACAGCTATCGGCAGGTTTACGGATAGGTCAGGACAAATCCTGCACATAGTTGAATCGGGAGAAAAATGCCGCCGCGACCTGCTGGACGGCAGTTTTGGCGCCGACGATTCCGGCAGGGCGTCCCGTTCGTTCTCCCGGGCAGTCGGAACCCTGTCTTCTGTCTCAAACCAGGTGGCCTCGTATATGCGTACCAAGGAGTCCATCTCGTCCAACGGCAAGACCCTTGCCGAGACAGTGGGTTCCCTGGACATCCGTTTTAAGGAGTTCTCCAAGATCCTGAACCGTTTCAGGACCATCGATGTCGCCTCCCGCATAGAAGTAGCCAAGCAGAGTGTGCTCGGTTCCATGAGCGACACTGTGGTGGAAATGTCCGCGCTGACCGACAGGATTGGTGGCGATGTTGATGAGGCTGTACTGACAACGCGGGGCTTCATCGAAGAAACCAGGGCGTCCATGCTCAGCTACAGCGCAGTTTCCGGCAACGAGACCGACATCGTCGAACGTGCTGGTGAGCGCCTGTTCGAGGCGGTCCGGAGACTGGAACAGCTCAAGGAATCGATTAAAAGTTCCGCACGGAACTTCACGCTATTCACGCCAGAATTCATCGGCATGCTGGAGGATACGTCCCGCGAAATCCGTTCGATGGACGCCTTGCAGTCCGGCTTGGATGAAATCATGGCGGAATTTGAAAAGTACCGGCAATCGTGCGAGGACTGTCTGGTGCGTCGGGGTCTCTCCCCGCAAGACGAAGGGGTCCATTCAGAACGTTTCCGGGAAATCATCGAGCGGTTCACCATATATACCCACAAGCGGGCAGCTGCGGATCTCGGCGGCTTCCAGGTGGAAACCGGTGCAAGCCTTGGTGAAGTGACCTTCTTCTAGGGAACGGCTCCGCATGTATGAACACAGGCTTTCCCGCTTCGATCAGGCTATCACCATCATCCACCCCGGGGAGTATCTGGCGACCAGCGCAGACATCATCATCTCCACCGTCCTTGGTTCCTGCATATCGGTTGCCCTTCGCGACAAGTCCCTGTCCATAGGCGGCATGAACCATTTCATGCTTCCCGGCTCGCTGGAAACCCGGAACTCCATGGAGTCGCCAAACGCCAAATATGGTATGTACGCCATGGAACTGCTCATAAATGATTTGCTGAAGCTTGGCTGCAAACGGGAGCGCCTGGAGGCGAAGGTGTTTGGGGGAGGTTCGGTTCTCGGCCATGGGAACAATCCCGCCAGCGTGCCCAGGAGCAATATCGATTTTGCCTTCGATTTTCTCAAAACCGAGGACATTCCCGTACTGTCTTCGGATGTGGGTGGCAGGGAAGCCCGGAAAATATTATTTTTCGCCAAATCCGGAAAGGTCCTGCTCAAGCGCATCACCGGAACCCTCATCGTCGCGGTAGAAAAGGAAGAAGAAGTCTACCTGAAGCGGATTGCGGAGATACAGGCTACATCAGGCGATGTTATCCTGTTTGATCAATAAGTCAAAATCAAACGGCCTTGAAGCTCGCCTCGAGTTCAGGAATCTTCACCTGGGCCAAGGCGACTTGTATGGTATCGTTCAGCGCCGGGTCGCCCTTGATCGCTACCGACGTTTCCAGCGCGAGGGATGGAATCAGTACGACCGCCCTGCCGCCCTTACGATCCACGACAGTGGCGTCCCATACCGAATCCTTCATGTCCGACAGGAGCACCATGGTCCAGTGTGAGCGGGAGGCGCGTTCAGCCTGCACGGCTGCCTGCGCCGCCGCCTCGCCTGCGGCGAGCACCGCGAGCACCTCTTCCGCCGGAAGCGGGATCCGGCCGTCCAGGAAGGCGCGTATCTGCTGGTGGGCTACCAGGTCCGTATACCGGCGGAGCGGGCTGGTCACCTGGGTGTACTCGGGCAGTCCCAGCCCGCCGTGGGAGCCGGGTACGGAAGACAGCCTGCGCGGCCGCATGCAGCGCCTTAGCTGGTAGGAACCCGCCAGTCCCGGCAGGGGCTCGCTGGGCAAATCGCCCGTTTCCTGGGCGACGAAGGGAAAGGGCACACGGTTGCGCAGAGCCCATTTCGCGGCGGCGTTGCCTGCAAGCAGCATGAACTCCCGCACCATCTCCGCTGCGCGGGATGTAGGAATCACGTCTATATGCACTGCACCCTCGCGAACGATCATATGCGTTTCAGGCAGATCGATGACCACCGCTCCGGCTTCGAGGCGGCGGGCATAGAGCCGATCCGCGATGGCGAACAGGGGTGCCAACTCGCTGCTGGCCGCCTGTTCGTCGGCCTGGGCGTAGGTAAGGCGTTCCACCCTCACGGTGGTCTTGAAAATGTCCACCGCATCGAAGGAGGCATCCTCGTTCAGGGTGACCCTGAAAGAAAGGGCCGGGGAACTTTCGGTTAGGCCGAGTGCATAGGCTGGAAGCGATTCCTCGGCGAGCATGCGATAGGTGCCTTCCGGCAGGTAGAGGGTTTCGCCCAGACCGCGGGCTTCCAGGTCGCAGGCGCTTCCGGAGGGGATGGAGGCCGCAGGATCGGCGACGTGGACCCAGTAGGCCTGGCCATCGAAGGAAACCGCGTCGTCCGGGTCATGGCTCCAGGCGTTGTCTATGGCAAAGGCGCGCATCGAACGCAGATCCAGCCTGTCTTCGGTTGGCGGCGGGGGGATGGGTTCCTTGGCGGATACCAGGGCCTTGCCGAAGCGCGAGGGGTAGGGATTGAAGTCGCTTTTCCAGTAAGCGCATTCCAGGAGTATCCGGTGCGCCTGTTGGGGAGTCTCCTCCTTTCCGGCCTCCTTGAGGGTCTTGCTTTTATCGGTCTTGCCCAATGCGAGGGCCTCCACGTCCTGCAGGCGGCGCGAATCCTCCGGAAGGCTCAGCTTTCCCTTGACCAGGCGTTCCAGAAAGGCTGCCTTTTCTGCGCTTTCCCGCCCTTTTTCATCGCGTTTGGCCCGGTCCGCGGCGACTTCGTCCGCGTTGCGGGCACGAATGGCTCCCGTCGTGCCGGAGAACAGCAACCCGTCCATTACAAGGCGCCAGGCGGCCCAGGCGCTTTCGGGGGTCCACTCGCCATAGGCAAGTTCGGCCAGTTCCTGCAGGGGAACAGTGCTGCCCTGGAGTAATTCCCAGGCACCCTGGACGTCTCCCGCCGGTTCGGCCGCCTCGATGTTGGCGGGTTTTGCTGCGGGGCCGGGATGCAGGAAGTCGACGTCCTTTTCGCGCACCTTGAGGCTGTCGCCGCCAGCCAGGCTGATGGAAAGTTTCTCTCCTATGCCGGTGACGACCGCAGCACGGTTTTTATACAGGACAAGGCTTTTTTCCATGATTATCATGCCGGGAATTCTCATGGCTTACTGTAGCACGGCCCTTGCGCATCGCTCAAGCTTTGGTGAAACTGGATACAGGAGCCAATGGATGAAAAAGATTATGCGCCAGTGTGTAATGATCCTCGGATTTTTTGCCGCAATTACCCTTCCGGTATTCGCCCAGCAAGCCAAAAAGGTGCTTACGGTCCCGGTTATGGATCGATTCATAAAGGATTATGCCGCCATGTCGGCCGATTTCGAGAGGCTCGGAGTCGAATTTGAGGGGATCGAGGATCCTACTCTGGTCACGCAATACCTCGATGCCATGAAGCTGAATAAGAATGCCCGCAGCGTACTGACGAAATACGGCTGGAATGAAATATTTTATGTGCAGCTGGCGGCCGTCCTTTACAGTTATGCATCCCTCGTTCTGGACCAGGAAATCGCCAATAACAAGGCGGAAATCGACGAGGCCTACGCCAGCCTGGACGACAATGCGGACCTGAACGCCGAGCAGAAGAAATTGATGCGCGACCAGATGGATCTTGCCCTCAGCCAGGTGGATCAGTTGCGGCGCCTTTTCCGGGATGGAGTCCATCCCGACGATTATGCCCTGGTACAACGGTACAGGGACAAGCTCGATGTTACTTTGGACATGCTCGAAGACTAGATTATTCTAAAACTATGCATAAGTGACCCATTTTTTGCATAAAAATGCAATAACCGGGCTTGCCGCATAGGGTTGTTTCTGCGTATCATCACAGTATGATCGTCATGAAATTCGGCGGAAGTTCCGTCGCGAACGCCGAGCGCATCCGTCACGTCACCGGCATAGTCAAGGATACGCTCCCCCGCAAACCGGCTCTCGTCCTGTCCGCCATGGGCGATACCACCGACCATCTGCTCGAGGCCGGGGAGGCCGCACTGAAGGGCAGCGTTTCCGTGGACCAGGTTGAGGGTCTGCACCGGGAAACGGTCAAGAACCTGGGTTTGAGCGAAGAAATCATCGCATCAGAAATAACGCCCCTACTGGAGGAGCTGAAAAGCCTTCTGGTGGGTATTTCCCTCATAAAGGAACTTACCGGACGGACCCGGGATTATCTGGTCTCCTTTGGCGAGCGCCTGTCGGTGCGCACGGTCGCGGCCTATTTCCGTTCCATCGGCATTAAAGCGAAAGCCTTCGACGCCTGGGACGCGGGTTTCCGTTCCGATTCGAACTTCACCTCCGCCGAATTGCTCGATGCCAGCTACGCTTCCATCGCCTCCATCATCGGACCCTACGTCGAATCGGGCGGCCTGCCCGTGGTGACGGGTTTCATCGCCAAGGACGCCGACGGCAATATCACCACCCTCGGACGCGGCGGGTCCGATCTGACGGCCACCGTAATCGGAGCCGCCGTGGGTGCCGAAGAGGTCCAGGTGTGGAAGGACGTGGACGGCATACTCAGCGCCGACCCGCGCATAGTCAAGGACGCGCGACCGGTGGAGACCGTCACTTACGAGGAAGCCGCCGAACTGGCCTATTTCGGCGCCCAGGTGCTGCACCCCCGTTCCATGCAACCCTGCATCCGCACCGGCACCGTCGTCAGGGTCAAGAACTCATACAATCCCACAGCGCCCGGCACCCGCATCGTGGCAAGCCTGGGAACGGGAGTCGGACCGGTCCGTGCCATTACCAGCAAGAAAAACGTGACCCTCGTGGATATCGTCTCCACCCGCATGCTCGGCCAGCACGGCTTTCTGGCCCGGGTGTTTGCGGCCTTCGAGGAGAAACGGCTCTCCGTGGATATGGTCGCCACCAGCGAGGTGTCGATTTCACTCACCCTCGACGCGGCACACGACCTTGTGGCGCTGAAGCGTGACCTGGAACGGATCGCGGCGGTGGACATCAAAAAGGGCAAGGCCATAGTCACCTTGGTGGGCGACGTCCGCAGATCCTCGGAGATCCTGGAGAAGACCTTTGGCGTCTGCGCCCGGGCCGGGGTGCAGGTCCAGATGGTCTCCCAGGGTGCCAGCAAGGTGAATATCAGCTTCATCGTCGACGACGCGCAGGCGAACGAGACGGTAAAGGCCCTTCACGCCGCCTTTTTCGCGGAAGCCGGGAAATAAGGGCCGGATACTGGTAGTCGGAAGCTAGGGACAGGAAGTAGGAAGCATGAATATAGCGCTGGTTGGTTACGGCAAGATGGGACGCATGATCGAAGCGGCCGCCCTCGAACGCGGGCATGTGATAGTTGCCAGGGTGGACCCCTTCGACCCAAAGGCGGATGCGAAGGATATAGCTTCCTGTGCCGTACTCTATGCGAAATCAGACTCAACATCAGACTCAAAAACAGATACCAAAACCGGCACCAAAGCCGATGTGGCCATCGAATTTTCAAGACCCGACACGGCGGTTCCGAATATGCTGGCCCTTGTGGAACGCGGAATACCTGTAGTTGTCGGTACCACCGGTTGGTATAAGCAACTGCCGGAAGTGCGGGCGGCTGTCGGGAAAGCCGGATCCAGCCTGTTGTGGTCGGCCAATTATTCGTTGGGGGTCAACCTTTTCTACCGCATCGCCGCGTACGCCGCCAAATTGGCCGATCCCTTTGCGGAGTACGATGTGGGTGGTTGGGAAGCCCACCACAACAAGAAGGCGGATAGCCCTTCCGGTACCGCGAAAACCCTGGTGGAGCGTGTACTGGCGGAAATGACGCGCAAGAAGACGCCTGTATACGAAACCCTCGACCGGCCGCCCGCAGCCGAAGAGTTGCATTATCCCAGCCTGCGTGTTGGTGCCGTGCCGGGTACCCATTCCCTCTTTTTCGACTCCAGTGCGGACACCATCGAACTTACCCATACGGCCCGCAGCAGGGAAGGCTTTGCCCGCGGGGCGGTGCGCGCCGCCGAATGGCTGGCTGCTGCCGGGACGCGACGCGGTGTTTTTACCATGGACGACGTGCTGGCCGACCTCCTTACTTGATTTAAATGGCCGCTTATGCGGATAATGCAGTCTAATGCACTAATCTTTCCAAACGGAGCGTCTTATGCTGAAACTCCGGGGTGCTTTTACAGCCCTCGTCACTCCCATGACGGAAACGGGGGAGGTAGATTATGACGGTTTTCGTACCTTGGTCCGCTTCCAGCTGGAAAACGGCATCTCTGGTTTGGTGCCTCTGGGCACCACCGGCGAAACGCCCACCCTGGAACGGGATGAACAGGACCGGCTCATAGCCATCGCGGTGGAGGAAGCCAAGGGCAAGGTGCCCATCATCGTGGGTGCCGGTTCCAACAGTACCGCCCACACGGTCAAAAATGTCAGACGGGCAAGGGAACTCGGTGCGGACGCCGTGCTCGTCGTCACTCCCTACTACGTCAAACCGACGAACGAGGGCATTTACAGGCACTTCGCAGCCGTAGCCGATTCGGACGACACGCCCATACTCATCTACAACATCGCTTCCCGCACGGGCAAGAACATAGACGTCCCCACCATGGAAAGGCTTTCCCGCATACCTACGGTTCTGGGAGTCAAGGAATCCTCCGGGGACATTGGCCAGATAGGCGATATAATCCGCGAAGTCGCGCAGGCGAGGGTGTCGGAAGGTCGTTACTTCTCGGTGCTTTCCGGTGATGACGCTTTCACGCTTCCCCTCTGCGCCATGGGGGGCGACGGCATAGTTTCGGTGGTGTCCAACCTGGTGCCGTCCCGGGTGGCCGCCTTGGCCTCGGTCTGCCTTTCAGGCGATTTTGCGGAAGCCCGGGATCTCCATTACGCCCTGTTGCCTTTTTTCAAGGGCGCCTTCGTGGAGACCAACCCCATCCCGATCAAGACCGCCATGGGCTGGGCAGGCCTGCCCTCCGGCCCGACACGGCTCCCCCTGTGCGCCCTGGAAAAGGCCAGCGAGCCTAGATTGCGCGCGTCCCTGGAAGCGGCGGGCATACAGATCCGCTAGATCCGATTTTATGAATGTTTTACAGGAGAACAGTATGCAGAGGATACCGGTAGGCGTTTTGGGAGCGACGGGCATGGTAGGCCAACAGTATATCGCCTTGCTGAAGGATCACCCCTGGTTCGAGGTGAAATTCGTCGCAGCCTCCCCGCGCAGCGCAGGCAAGAAATATGCGGAAGCCGTCGCCGGCCGTTGGCAGTTGGCGCGGGATTATTCCCCCGCAGTGGGCAAGCTGATCGTGGCCGACGCGAACGACGTGGAGGCGGCCAAGGCAGCCTTTGCCCGTGGCGACTGCGTGTTTGTTTTCTCCGCCCTGGAAATGGCCAAGGATGAAATCAAGCATCTGGAGGAAGCCTACGCCGGTGCGGGCATAGCCGTAGTCAGCAACGCCTCCGCCCACCGCTGGACGAACGACGTCCCCATGCTCATCCCGGAAATCAATCACCACCACGCAGACATCATTCCGTCGCAACGCAAGAATCGCGGCTGGGACAAGGGCTTCATCGCAGTCAAGCCGAATTGTTCCCTGCAAAGCTACATGACCCCCGTATGGGCCCTGCAGAAAGCCGGGTACGAGGTGCGTAGGCTTTTCGTCACCACCCTGCAGGCCGTTTCAGGTGCCGGGTATCCCGGTGTTCCCAGCCTGGACATGATAGACAACGTTGTCCCCTACATCGGGGGAGAAGAGGAAAAGTCCGAACAGGAACCATTGAAGATCCTGGGTACCATAGACGGCGGCAACATCAAGAACGCCATGGGTCCCCTTGTCTCCGCCCACTGCAACCGCGTGCCCGTGGTAGACGGTCATACCGCCTGTGTCAGCCTGGAATTCGGCGACAGGAAACCCGGGGTCGAAGAGGTGAAGGCCATCTGGACTGCGTTCCGAAGCCTGCCCCAGGAGCTGGGACTGCCATACGCGCCTGCCCAACCCATCATAGTCCGCGAGGAAGCCGACCGGCCCCAGCCCAGAAAGGACAGGGACGCCGACAAGGGCATGGCCGTCTCGGTGGGCCGCATCCGCCCCTGCAAACTTTTTGACCTCCGCTTCGTGGGTCTGTCCCACAACACCGTCCGGGGCGCTGCCGGCGGTGGCATCCTGAACGCGGAATTGCTCAAGGCCAAGGGCTATCTGTAGTGCCACGAAGAATACGGGAAATCATCTGCCCCTAAGAGCACAACAGTGATATTACCGGTCATCCCAGGGCGAACCGGGGAAGGGCTGCGCCCAAAACCCTCCCCTCCCATGGTGAGTAGATCGTCTTTGTCCACAGCTTGTGGTCAATTGGTGCCAGGTCCAGATGGGACAGGAATGCACGCCGGGTGAACATCCTCCGCCGCATCGACCTCACCAGAGCCTTCGGTATCCCCGCCACCTCCGCATGCGTCTCAGTCTTAAATACAGACGCCTTTATGAGATACCTCTTATCATAATTGTGCCACACCGCCCAGGACACCAGGCGCGACATGCAGTCCGCTCCGTTCCGCGAGAAGCATGTCGTCTCCCGCCTGAAGTTTGCCTGGTCCTTCCGCCCCTCACGGTCGATGTAGTTCGAGGAGAACAGGGGATTGAAATAGGTTCGGGGTAGCTCGGAATTTACCGTCATGTGCGCGCACCGTGACCCTGCGTCCTGCTCCTTGTATAGTTGGTGTCCCTCCAGGGCCCGCCCGTACTCCGGTTTCTCGTCGGTGATGAGGATGAGCGGGGCATCCCGTGTTGGATGCCGCTCCCGGGCGATCAGGTCGAGGTGCTCCGTGAAGGACCGCTCCACCGCCTTTTGCTCGAAGCCCAGGCCTGCATACAACTGGTCCCTCTTAAGCTTCTGGTCCTCCCGCATGGTGCCCGCCCTCCTGGTGGTGGCGTGGCTGAGCCCCAGGATTAAGCGGGATTTGCCGGTGATGGAGATGCCGATGTCATTCGGAAAAAATTGTGACCGGTCAAAATTGACCAGGCCGTCGAAGCAGACCGCCTCGTGGGGATCGGCGAGGGGGCGCAGGGTCGTATGGAGCATAATTCCTTGTCTGGCAATGCGGTCGATACGGTTGGAGATAGTGCCGCAGGAGCAGCGGAACTCCCGGGACAGGGCTCTGGTGCTCATGGATGAGGCGGACAGGCGTTCGAGCCTCCTGAGCGGGATGATGCGCTTGGCGTAGTAGGTGACCCTGAAGGTCTGCACGGAGAAGGTGAGGCCGCAGCCCTTGCACCTGAACCGGGGTACCCTGCCGAAGGCCTTGGTGAGGTGATGACCCTCGCGGAGCCACCAGCGGCCGGCAAGTGGCTTGGTGTGGTGCGTGCAGGATGCGCGGGGACAAAAGGGAGGGGTGAACATGGGGGTCTCCTTGGTGGATGCGATACCCCAAGTACGGAAAGAATCCCCTTCCTGCTTCAATGTTCATGTGAAATCAGTAATCTTCATGACACTATCGACCCTTTTCCGCTTTTACGCTATTATCAGCCATCTCCCGCCTTCAAAAGCACCAGGAAAGGTATTCCTTGCACAAGAAAGATTCCGTCAACTCGGCCATCCGCAATATCGCCATCATCGCCCATGTAGACCATGGAAAAACGACCCTCGTAGACGCGCTGTTCAAACAGAGCGGCGTTTTCCGCGACAACCAGGAAACCCAGGAACGGCTTATGGACCGTATGGACCTGGAACGCGAACGGGGCATCACCATAGCAGCAAAAAATTGCTCCGTCGCCTGGAAGGGCGTCAAGATAAACATCCTGGATACCCCCGGACACGCCGACTTCGGCGGTGAAGTGGAACGCGCGCTGTCCATGGTGGACGGCGCAATCCTGCTGGTGGACGCCTCCGAAGGTCCCCTGCCGCAGACACGCTTCGTGCTGAACAAAGCGCTGGAATCGGGCAAGACCATCATCGTGGTGGTAAACAAGATCGACCGGCCGGATGCGCGCACGGAAGTTGTCCTGAGCGAGATTTACGACCTGTTCATAGACCTGGGGGCCAACGACACCCAGCTTGAATTTCCCCTGCTCTACGCCATCGGCCGCGATGGCATCGCCCAGAAAACCCTGGAAGAAAAGGGCGTCAACCTGCATCCGCTCCTGGACGCCATCATCGCCGGCATACCCGGTCCCGCGTACTCCAAGGACGAACCCTTCCAGATGCTCGTGTCGGATCTTTCCTATTCGGACTACTTCGGCCGCCAGGCCATCGGCAAGGTGGTGAACGGCTCGGCCAAGTCCAAGGATGCCCTGGTCTGCATTGGCGCCGACAACGAAAAAAGGGCGCTGAGCATTTCCAAGCTCCAGACCTATGCAGGCCCCACCCTGGTGGACAGCGCGGGTGCGGACGCGGGGGACATCGTCGTGCTTTCCGGCATCGATGACGTGCATATCGGCGATACCATCTGCACCAAGGACGAACCCAAGGCCTTGCCCCGGCTCATAGTCGACGAGCCCACCGTTTCCATGAGGTTTACCGTCAACACCTCGCCGCTTTCCGGCCGGGAAGGCAACAACGTGCAGTCCACCAAGCTTGCCGATCGGCTCAGGAAGGAAGCCCTGATGAACGTCTCCATCCAGGTGGAGGAGGGCGGCGCGAAAGGTGGCTACCTCGTCCGCGGCCGGGGTGAGTTCCAGCTGGTCATCCTCATCGAGATGCTCAGGCGCGAGGGCTTCGAGCTGTCCGTGGGCAGGCCCCAGGTGATTTTCAAGCACGAGGGCGGCAAGAGGCTGGAACCCATCGAACATATATTCGTGGATTGTGCCGAGGAATTCTCCGGCGTGGTCACCGAAAAACTGTCGTCCCGCAAGGGCCGGATGACCAATTACGCGTCCCACGGCAGCGGCCGCGTGCGTCTGGAGTTCAGCGCCCCCTCCCGGGCACTCATCGGCTATCGGGACGTGTTCCTCACCGATACCAAAGGAACGGGCATGCTCAATTCCTACCTGTCGGGCTATGAGGAATACCGGGGCGACTTCATCGACCGCTTTACCGGTTCCCTTGTGGCAGACCGGATGGGCGAGGGCGTGGCCTACGGCCTTTTCAACCTGGAACCTCGGGGTTCGCTGTTCATACTTCCCGGAGAACCCTTCTACGAGGGCATGATAATCGGCGAGCACAACAAGGATACCGACCTGGACGTGAACCCGGGGAAGACCAAAAAACTGTCCAACATGCGCTCGGTGAACAAGGACGAGGCGGTCACGCTTACCCCCATCCAGCCCATGACCCTTGAACGGGCTGTCCAATTCATCCGAGACGACGAGGAAGTGGAAGTGACCCCCAAATCCATACGCATACGCAAGACCCTGTTGGCCTTCCAGGACCGCAAGTCAGCGCGCCGCGAAGCTTGATATAGGAGGATATATACAATGAATAATTTTGAGTTCAGGAATCCGACGAAGATCATCTTTGGAAAGGGCTCCGAGAATAAGGTAGGCGCCGAAGTGGCGCTGTTTGGCAAGAAGGTCCTGCTCCATTACGGTAGCGGCAGCATCAAGGCCTCCGGCCTATACGACCGGGTATGCGCCTCGCTCAAGGCAGCCGGAGTTGAGTGGATCGAGCTGGGCGGCGTGAAGCCCAACCCGCGCCTGGGTCTGGTGCGTGAGGGCATCAAGCTCTGCAAGGCCAACAAGGTGGATTTCGTGCTCGCGGTGGGTGGTGGAAGTGCCATCGACTCGGCCAAGGCCATCGCTATGGGCGCCCTTATCGATGGGGACGTGTGGGATTTCTATGTCGGTAAGGGTTCTCCGGTCAAGGCCCTGCCGGTGGGTACGGTCCTTACCATTCCTGCGGCAGGCAGCGAGTCCAGCGACAGCACGGTGGTCACCAATGAGGACGGCGACCTGAAACGCGGTTGCACAGCCAGCGTGCTCTACCCCGTTTTTTCAGTCCTGAATCCGGAACTCACCTTTACCCTACCGAAATTCCAGGTGGCCTGCGGCGCGACGGATATCATGGCCCACCTGATGGAACGGTATTTCACGAACGTCACCAACGTAAGCTTTACCGACAGGCTGATAGAGGCGACGATGAAGACCATCATCGACAAGACACCGTTGGTACTGGAAAACCCGAAAGACTACGATGCCTGGTCCGAGCTGATGTGGGCGGGTACGGTGGCCCACAACAACCTGCTGAATACGGGCCGTGTGGGCGATTGGGCTTCCCACGATATCGAACACGAAATAAGTGGCATCTACGACGTCGCCCACGGCGCGGGCCTGGCAGTGGTGTTCCCCGCCTGGATGAAGCATGTGCTCAAGCACGACCTGGCGCGCTTTGTGCAGTGGTCGGTGCGGGTCTGGAACGTCGACATGGACGTGTACAAGCCCGAAGCTGTCGCGCTTGAAGGTATCCGACGGCTCGAAGCCTTTTCCCGGTCCATCGGCCTTGCGACGACCCTGGCCGGTCTCGGAATCAAGGCGGACCGCATCGATGAAATGGCAAAAAAGTGCACCAACGGCAATACCCGCACGGTGGGCAATTTCGTCAAACTCGATCAGGAAGCCGTACGGGCCATCCTGAAATTGGCCGCGGAGTAAGCTTCAGGTATTCCCCTACGCAGGCCTGGTAGTTTTTTGCCAGGTCTGAGGTGAGGGTGGCGATGGCGGCTTTCCGGTCTGCCCGGTACTCTTCGAGTCGCTCGCCTGCGTCCAAGGGTTCGCCCATAACCAGATATGCATCCTTACGGAAAAAGGCCAGGCGGTCCGAAATGTTGCCGCCCCTCAGCCTGGAACAGATGTCCCAATAATTCAGCGCTGTCTCGATGAAGGGCTCGATCCTGCCCATGCCGGCAGTCCCTTCTGTTGCCGCTTCCTGCTTCTTGTCAAAATCAATGTAGTAGCCTATATCCGCCAACTCCATGTGCCGCATCGCGTACCAAGCCTCACCTGCAGCCCTGTCAGCGAGGGCTTGGAAGAGATGCGGTTTTTGTGGAGCATGCGTTGTTGTCGCCGATGCCGCTGCTGTCGTCGTGCCGCTCCCGCTAGCGGCCACGAGGTCATCCCGAAAAAGCCTGTCCCAGCCAGCCTGCCTGATGCGGTAGAAGCGGTGGGTTACATCTCCGTCATCGGGTAGTCTGAGCGCCCGTTCCCCCGCGCGCAGCGACGCCTGTATTACCACTGTCCAGCGTTCGTTCAGGGTTTGTTTCGGTGCTGGCTTCGGGGTGCGGTCGAGTTCGGCGTAGAAGTTTTCGGCCAGGGTGACGATGGCTTCGGCCGCGGCGGATAGCCGTTCGTCTGGAGTGCGGCCGCTTTCCGTGGGTATGCCGCATTCGCGTTCGAGCAAGCTGAGGACCCGTTCCAGAAGTTTGGATGCATTCTTTCCGTAACGGTAATGGACTGATACGGGCAACACGAGGCTGCGTTCCTTGCGCCCTTCCTTCGCGAGATCCTGGGCGGTCCAGAACGCGATGTTCGCGAATCCCGATTCCAGCCGGGGCAGGGATTCGCTGGTGTAGGAAACCTGGCCTTCCGGAGCGAGCGCCAGCGGGTAGGGTCCGTCCTTCATGACCTTGCGTATGCGCGCGAGGCCTGCCGAATCGAGTTTGACGTGGTGGATGGGCAGGGCTCCGGAACGGGGTAGCAGCCAGCGCACGAAGGGTCCCATCCAGAGGGGTACCTCGTAACCGTGGACGAAGGCGGCGTGGGTGGGCTTTGGCAGGGGCTTGCCGAGCCGCCGGGCGGCAGCCGGAATGCTGTGGGCTATGGTATGGGCCATGAGCTGCGGCTCGTCGCCGTAGGGGTGGCGGAACGCGACAAGCAAGCGAGAGCGGCCCTCCTGAAAATCACGGAAAGCCTCCACCGCCCGTTCGGCGCTTATCAGTTCGACTCGGCGGAAATGGAGGACGATGCGCATATACAGGGGGGAAATGGTCCTGAACAGGGCGATGACGGCTTTATTTGGCCTTGGTTCGGCGAGGCTCAGATGTGGTCTGGCGGTGAATACCTGTTTTGACACGGTGGACCCCGGCCTCAGGCCTCAGTGCCGGGCATGGAGAATTTCCGGGAATCGAAACGGTCGCTACCCAGCCACAGATCTATCTTTGTACCCTTGTTTATCCTTGTCACGTCCGCGTGCTTGACCTGCCATCCGATCAGGTTGAGTCTGGCAGAGCCGAACAGGTCGCTTCCTGCCATGGAACCGTAGTATTCGGCCAGTTCCGGCCGTACGGCGGTATTAAGGGCCTTGGTGATCGTAGCCAAGGCCTCGTCGGTACGGACCGTATCGTCCATGATGCTCAGATGGAGGCCGTCCTTTTCCTGATGCAGGGAAATCACCATGCGGGAAGGATTGCTTTCCAGCACGAAATTGGAGATTTCCCCTATGAGATGCACGATATATTCTTTCGTTTTCACCCAAGTCTCTCCTATCGATTGTTTTTATTCGAGCGATACCATTCAATCATGGCCACGATGAGCGTCGCGGTGAGACCGCCTGCAAAACCATTGTTGTATAGGTTCAGGCCACCATGCCAGGCTGCACTTCTTTCAACAATTACGAGGTGAAGGAAACCTGCAATGAAACCGGCCATAGGTCCGAATTCTCCTGCCAAAGGTGCCAGGGTCGTGCCGAAGAGGAAGGCCAGCAGGGGGCCGGGCGCTGACGGAGACTTGCCGAAAACGAGCGTGGAAGCCAAAACACCAGCCATCACGGGCGCACAATTCCGGGGGTGCTTGCCGAAGGAGGCAAAGCCCATGATCGTCATGAGTCCCCCCAGGGTAGGACCGTTGAAGTCGCCCCCGACCGCAAGGATATAGACACTGCCCAACAAGCCCAGGACGCCCATATTGACGAGGGTCGCTCCGTTCGAAACCATTTCCATGAAGTCCGACGGCAAGCGCCCGCCCAGCTTCATTATCCCGATGAAACCTGTAAGGGCTTTCTTGCCTTCCAGGGCAATTCCATACACGATGGTGAGGGTGGAAAGGATAGGAATAGCCAGATACAGGATGGGATCCGGGGTGCTGTTCCAGATGACGCCCAGTGCAAGGTCATGACGAGCGGCTACCAGCAGTGAGGAGGCGAAAAGGCCGATGAAACCTGCCGTAAGCCCGATATTGTACAGGCTGAAGCCCTGATGTAGGCGCAGCATGGCGATGGCCAGGGCGGGCAATATCATTCCCGCTAGCACTCCTATGGCCGCCCCGGCAGCAATCCCCGCCACCCCAGTAAAGCCGGCGTCGAAGGCGATGAAATCAGCCAAGGGTCCCAAGGCGGTACCAAAAAAGCCGATGAGCAGGTACTGCTTGAAGGATTTACCCGAAATGCGGCCGGCAAGGTACACGCCGAGCATGATGGAGCTGATGTTTACCGGCGTATTGCCGAAGAGGCTGAAGCCCATCATGGTGAAGACACCGGCTATCGTCGGACCCGCGAGCCGGACGCCATTCAAGCGGACTATAACCAGCGCGATGGCCCCGACCAGGGAGGCATTCAGCAGGGTTGCGCCGATCCCCCCAATAACCGTGAAATCACTGATAAGCCTGGTCGGTGTCTGTAGCAGGACCAGAAGTCCCCTAAAGGCAACGGCTGGCCCTTGGTGGACCAATCCGGCAAAAGCGAAGGCCGCAAGCACGAAAACCATGTATCGGTACAATGGTCTTTCCACTTCCTGCACGGGAACCCCCCTCGGTGTTTGTTGCTTGATGGTTCTTGTGCCTTGCCCTTAGTTGGCCTCGCCCAGGTACGCCTGCTTTACGCGCGGATCGGCCAGCAGGGTCTTTCCGGGGCCGTGGAAGCCTATGCGCCCCGTTTCCAGCACGTAGGCGTAATCCGCCACCTCCAGGGCTGCCTTGGCGTTCTGTTCTACCAAAAGCACGGTGGTTCCTGCCTTGTTTATCTCGCGGACGATGTCGAAGATCATCTTTACTATGAGGGGGGCCAAGCCCAGCGAGGGTTCGTCCATCATCAGGAGTTTCGGGCTGGTCATGATGGCCCTGCCTACGGCCAGCATCTGCTGTTCGCCGCCGGAAAGGGTTCCGGCTTTCTGGCGTATGCGTTCCTTGAGGCGGGGGAAAAGCGAGAAGACCCGATCCCGGTCCCGGCTGACGGCAGCGGTATCGTTGCGGCAATACGCGCCCAGGCTCAGGTTCTCGTCCACCGTCAGATTGGGGAAGACCCGGCGCCCTTCCGGAATGAGCACCACACCGCTGGCAACTATATCCTTGGTCGCCTTGCCGCTTATGGTGTGGTCGTTCCAGGCTACGGATCCGCCAGAGTTTTTCACCAAGCCCACGATGGCCTTGAGGGCGGTGCTTTTTCCCGCGCCGTTCGCCCCGATGAGGGAAACGATCTTGCCTTCCGGGACTTCCAGCGATATGCCCTGCAGGGCGTGTATCCCTCCATAATGTACGGAAAGATTGTCGATTTTAAGCATCAGTCCACCCCCAGATAAGCTTCTATGACCTTGGGATTTTTTTGAATCTCCTCGGGCGTTCCCTGGGCGATGGTCACTCCGTAATCCAGGACGTACATGCGCTTGCAGATGCCCATGACCACCTGCATGTGGTGCTCGATGAGCAGTATGGTCAGGTCGAACTGGTCGCGGACTTTCACGATGAAATTCATGAGTTCGATGGCTTCCTGTGGGTTCATGCCGGCTGCCGGCTCGTCCAGAAGCAGCATCGAGGGACGGGTAGCCAAGGCCCGCGCGATTTCAAGGCGCCGCTGCTTGCCGTAGGGCAGGGACGTGGCCTCTTCCTTGGCGGCGCCGTCGAGTCCCACCTCCGCCAGCAGGGACATGGCGAAATCCTTGGCTTCAGCGGCTTTCCTCCGGTAGGAGGGCAACCTGAGGGTCGCGGCGAAGGTATTGGGCCGTTCCCGGACGCTGCACGCGATAAGTACGTTCTCCAGTACGTTCATGGAAGAAAACAGGCGGATGTTCTGGAAAGTGC
>CAXNJE010000010.1:0-36738 GCA_964202565.1 Breznakiellaceae bacterium
TTGGCCTCCTTCCCAGACCGGAGGAAACTCCCAGGAAACGGGGAAGGCCCAGGAAGGAAATCGATCCGAACGCACCGAAGAGAAAACGCGGAAGGCCTAGGAAAAACCCCTCCTAAGCTTATATAGTGTTGAAAATTGGGAAATCGTTATTTAATTCCTTAAAACTTTTTTCAAGTTTGGGCAATAGACTTTCGAGAGTGGCAAGAACGCCATTCTTGGCGGAGGTTTCCATTTCTTCAGCGATTGCGGCCATCACATTTCCTCCCATGTTGATGGCAGCTCCCCTGATCCTATGGGCCTGGTTTCCTGCCTCCCCGGGGGTGCCTTCGGAGAGTGTTTCGGCTAAATTCGCGAGCTGTTTAGGCATGTCGGATAGGAACGTGTCCAATAACAGCCGGGCAAGTTGCGGATCGTTCATGGTCCGTCCCAGGAAGCCGGCCTTATCGAAAACAAGCAGACCCGTTGCCTCCGGTTTCGCTTCCGGGCTGACCAGCTCCAGGGTCTCGGAATCTTCCCGTCTGTCCGCCAGCCAGAGCTCAAGCATCGCTGCCAACTTTGAGGGCTCCACCGGTTTGCTCAGGTAGTCGTCCATCCCGGCTTCCAGGCATTTCTCGCGGTCGCCTTCCAAGGCGCCGGCGGTCATGGCGATGACGGGGATGCGCTTCACGGCGCCTTCGAGTGTCCGGAGCTTACGGGTGGCTTCGTAGCCATCCATTTCCGGCATCTGGCAGTCCATGAGTACAAGGTCGTAAGGAAGCCGTTCCAAGGCGTCGATGACTTCCTTTCCATTTGCGACAGCATCAGCGCGGTAGCCGAGTTTTTGCAGAATTTTGAGGGCCACAAGCTGGTTGGTCGCGTTATCCTCGGCCAGCAGGATACGGAACCCGTTTTCGCGCAGCTCGGATACCGTGTGCCTGGTGACTAAATTGTCTGTGGCGTGCGGGTCGCTCCCTTCCACCCGGGTGGCCACCAGGGCAAGACAATCGCGGAGCTGGGACTGCCGGAGGGGCTTTGTCAGGTAACCCGAGAAGCCCAGATTGGCGAAATGGGCAGCATCCCCCCGCTTGCCCAAGGACGTGGTCAAGAATAGCTTCGTTCCCCGCAATGCCGGGTTTTCCTTGATGCGGCGGCCCAGTTCCTCCCCATCCATATTCGGAATTTGCAGCTCCATGAGAGCGATGGAGAAAGGATCTCCTTCCATTGCAGCCTTCTCCAACAAGCCCAGCGCGCTCTCCCCATCAGGAACCCCGTCATGGCGGCAACCCCAGCCCGAAAGCAAGGATCCGGCCAAAAGGCGGCTGGCGTCATCTTCGTCCACTATGAGGACACGCAAGCCGCTCAGATTGGTAGATGGAGGCAGAGTCGAAAACACTCCTTCGGAACGCTTCTCGAAGACAGCAGTGAACCAGAAGGTTGAACCCTGGCCTTCCTCGCTTTCGAGTCCTATCGTTCCTTCCATGAGTTCCGCCAGCTGCCTGGAAATGGCAAGACCCAGGCCCGTTCCTCCATACTTGCGGGTGGTGGAACCGTCAACCTGGGTGAAGGGCGAAAAAAGCAGAGACTGTTTATCGCGGGGAATGCCTATGCCCGTATCGCTGATCGCGAAACGCAGGGTCTGGTGAACATCGTCTTCGGCTTCCAAGCTCGTCCGGATCGTTATGCCCCCCGAGCTGGTGAATTTGATCGCATTTCCCGCCAGGTTGATCAGTATTTGCCTGAGACGGCCCGGGTCACCCCGGAGGTGCACGGAAACCTCGGGGTCGATCATGCTTACCAGGCTAAGGCCCTTTTCCTGCGCCTTCATCGCCAGAAGGTCGACGGAATCCTCGATGGCCACGCGTAGATGGAAATCAAGTTTTTCCAGTTCGAGTTTTTTGGATTCGATCTTCGAGAAATCGAGGATATCGTTTATCAGGCTCAACAGGGCTTCTCCGCTGGTGCGTACGATCTGGGCGTATTGGCGTTGTTCGGTATCGAGTTCCGTATCCATCAGCAAACCTGTCATGCCGATGATTCCATTCATGGGCGTTCGTATCTCGTGACTCATGGTCGCAAGGAAGCTGCTCTTTGCCTGATTGGCAACCTCGGCTTTTATCATTAAATCCTTGGCATAGGCATTCGCCTGTTCCAGGTGGCGATTTGTCTCCCGAAGATCCTTCTCGGCCTGTTTCTGCGCGCTTATATCCCAATTGGTGCCTACCATTCGGACGGCCGTGCCAGTAGAATCCCGCTGTACCTCGGCAAGGGCGCGAATCGTATGGACGCTTCGGTCTGGCCAGATAACGCGAAACTCGGTATCAAAATCCTTCTCACCCCGCAAAGCCAGCTGGATTTCCCCGTCCTCCCTTTCCAGATCGCTCGGATGGATCGCAGCTCTCCAGGCTTCGGACGCATCACCGAATTGTTCCCGCGATATCCCGTACAGGCTGTACATCTGATCGTCCCAGGTCTCTTTTCCCTTGACCACATCAAAATCCCAGATTCCCACTCCGCCCGCCCGGGTAGCCAAGGACAGGCGTTCGGCCGTCTGCCTCAGTAAATCTTCAGCCTGTTTGCGATCGGTGATGTCTGTCATCACGGTCAGGTAGAATTGCCGTCCCTGGCTGCTTATCGTCTCACCGGAGAACAGGCCTTCGACTATCGATCCATCGCGGTGCCGTACCTGGAGCTCAAAATCGCTGATGCGTTCACTGGACCGCAACCGTTCCGCAATCACATGCTGTTTCCCGGAATCCGGGAATAAGGCCAGTTCGACGGCTGTATGGCCGATAACCTCGCCCCGGGAATAACCGAGTACCTTCAGGAATGCATCATTGACATCCGAGAACTGCTTGGATGGAATGGCGGTAAGCGCCATCGGCGTGGGATTGTTGCGGAACAGGCGTTCGAAACGTTGCTGGGCTTCCTGTTCGGAACTGAGGTTCTTGGAGATGCCGAAGATACAGTCCGTTCCATCCCATTTTCCGAACCAGACACGGGTCTCTACCGGGACGAGAGTTCCTTCCTTGGCAGCCAACGGCAATGGACAGCTTTCCCGCTCGCCCCGGAACATGGCACCGAAAATCTCCTCGGCTTCACTGCGCTTGTCCGGCGGATGCAGGTCCAGAACATGCATGGTTCCGAGTTCTTCCGGGCTATAGCCCAACATTTTGGTGGCCGCCGAGTTTGAAAAAAGCAAGCGTCCATCAGGAGTAGCCACCACGATAATATCGGTCATGGACTCGAAAAAGGTACGGAAATTGGCCTCGTTCGATTTCAGCCTTTCTTCCAGCTGCTTGCGGTCGGTGATATCGTGAATGATCGAGTGCAGGACGGCACGATCTCCGAACTGTATGCAACTCGAGGAAACTTCCACAGAGCGGAGCGAGCCATCCGCCAGGCGGTGCTGGAACTCGAATCTTTTACCATGGGCCTGGGGTACCGATTTCATCAACCTACGCACTTCCAGGGAACCCATCGTATTGATCTCATCGATGCGCATGGCAAGCAAACGTTCCCGCGTATAGCCGTAAAAGGCCAACGCTGCGGTATTGGCGTCGATGATCGCCCCATCTACGGAATCAATCAGCAGCATCACCGTTGAATTCGCCGCGAACTGGTTGCGGTAGGACTGTTCGCTCTGGGCAATCTCATAAGTACGCTCAGCGACAAGGTGTTCCAGCTCCTCCCGCCGGTGGAAGGAAATGCCGATGGTGACGGCTATGGTTGTGGTGATCGTCGCCCCGATCAGCAAGGCCAGCCATCCGGCGACTGCCGGATGATCCCGCATGAAGGACTCCCCCGCCAAGGCCTTCACGGCGAAAGCCTTGCCGAAAACAAAGACCGGCCGGGTGAGGCTTAGTCCAGCTCCGGCATTCCGCGCGGCTTCTCCAAAGATGGCGAGCCGCTCCGGCGCGGCATCCTTGCGAAGGAAGGAAAGCTCGATGGATGCAGCGTGGTCAGGCGTCGCGCTTTCCAGCAGTTTTCCCATATGTAGGACAGCGACGGCCATCCCTCGCAGGCGCTGTGGACCATCCCGTTCGTAAACGGGACGAAAGACCAGAACACCATGCTGACGGCCCTTTTCATGCACCAGGTCGAGCGGGTCGGATCCGGTAGTCAGACCGCTTTGTGCAGCTTCCTCCAATGCCGCGCTGAGTCGCGGTTCCGAGCCCAGATCATAACCTAAAATGGCTTCGTTTCCCTTTAGGGGTGCTACCTGGGAAACAGGATAATGGACGGCTCGTCCCCCGGCAGGCACCCGGCCCCCCATGGAATCCAGCTGCCATATACCATAATCCGCAACCATGTTGGCGCGAACTACTTCCTCGAAACGCGTTTTTTCGGTTGCCGGAACGGCAGGAACCCATTCCCAGGCGGAGACTATTGGATTTTTCGTGAGGAATTCGGTGAACTTCTGAAATTCTTCAAAACCGACCTGTTCGCTGCTGATGAAAAAGCGCGCCAGGCTTTCAAGTTCGGTTTTGCGGACCGATCGGAGCCTTACGGCAATCGACTCCGTTTCAATTGTCGCGAGCTGCCTGAAGGCTTCGCTACGGCTCCGTGATTCAACCTGCTGCGCGGTCCAAGCCCCGAATAAGGTAAGGGCAAGCCCGACAGCCATCGTCAGCCCCGGTTCGAGGCGCCGCATCCAACGCGGGGATCTGGAGGACACGTGGATGCGTCGCGCGACCAAGGACGCGCCGGTCAGCAGGATTCCAGCCAATGCCAGGGCGAGGAGGACCGGAGGGATCGCCGCGGCGAGCAGCGCCATACTCCAGGCACGAGCATTCATGTCGATGCCGAGCACGGCGAGCGTCGCACCGGAACGTGGATCGACCACCGGAGCGAGCGCGCTTACCCAGGTTCCCCAACGATCGGATACCGGACCGACAACGGCCTGGACTTGGTCGTCGAAAACACGCAGATAACTCTCCGGAACCTCCGTATAGAGCTGGCCAGGCGGAGAGTAGTCTTTCGAATCAGGCGCTTCGCTGTCGATAAGGATAAAAACCGTTCCATCGGCTTTCCTTCCAAGAAGATAGATGAAACGGCATTGGGGTTCGCTGGAACGGAGAGCTGAAAGCTGGGCCTTGAAGTGGCGGTATGCCGGATTGGCAAGATCGCTTTCTGCCCCGGTCAGGGTCTTGAGCTGTTCGATATCGAGGGTCTGCGCCGTCATCCGCGCCAGCAGGTTCCGTTCGGCCCTCGCATCGCGATCCGCCTGCACGACCATCCACCAAGCAAGCAGGGCTCCGATGAAGCAAATAGCCACGCTCAGGATCGTTACCGGGAAAGCCAATTTTTTGCCGGCAGCCCGGATTGCCCCTTTTCCACTCATATTACCAACGCCCTGTGTTTACAGTCATACATTCAAATGTGCCTTTATAGGACTGTTTCAATATGCAACCTACCTGACAAACGACTTGGTCATAGCTTCAGCATTCCCATTAGTATCAATCAAGACACAAAAAAAGGCAAATTATTCGAATACATCCATTTATCCAGATTTCCCGCTACTCATTTGGAGGCCATGGATTATGCGGTTTCAAGGGAACCGAAGCCTCGGGCCTTACTGCCACCCACACAGCTTTGGCGAAGAGCCTGGGGGTGCTTCCTGGATTGACGAGACTGCCGGATTTGGTTAAACTTATATCGAAAGCAAGATTTTCAGGGTCGGGTGAGAGTATGTTTCCTTCGGAAACATTTTCGATTCCCTACCGGCGGTTAAAGCCCGCGAGTCCGAGCGACCAATCTGAAGGGGTTGTGAGGATTGAACCGGTGTGATTCCGGTGCCGACGGTATAGTCCGGATGGAAGAAAATCGAGCGCCCGGAAAGTATATCATTCCAGCTTTCCGCCCGCCCGCGAGTACTCCAAAATACGCCCTGAATCCCCATTACTGGTTTCCACCAGGTGTCTTGGACTTTTCGGGAGGACGTATGCGGACGGATCATGACAATTTTCGGAACAGGCCAGCGAAGTTCATCAGCGCTTCAATACTGTTGGCATTGTGTATAGGTACCGGTCTGTTCGCGGCAGGAACAAAGGAGACGGGTACGGAGCAGTCAGCCGGCAGGTCGGTTGCCGTCTTCGTCCCAGGTGTCGTTTCCGGGAGTCCCGTGTACGAGATGCTCGTGGCGGGAGTGGAGAAGGCAATTGCTGAAACCCCCGGTTCCTCGGTCAAGGTTATCGAAGGTGGCTACAATCAGGCCGAATGGGAATCCAAGCTCAACGCCCTGGCAGCCGCTGGTTCGTTCGATCTTATCATCAGTTCAAATCCGGCCCTACCTTCCATCTGCGAAGCTGTATCCGCTAAATTCCCTACCCAGCGCTTTCTCCTCCTTGACGGTCGGCTTGCCGGAAATCCCCACATATATACCTTGCGGTACAATCAGAGGGAACAGGGCTATCTGGCGGGTTATCTGGCAGGTCTGGTGACCGGCTCGGATATACCGGGTGCCAATCCTGCAAAAAAGATAGGCCTGGTTGCTGGTCAGGAATATCCGGCGATGAACGGAGTAATCCTGCCCGGCTATACCGAAGGCGCCCGGGCGGTCGATACCGGGATCGAGGTGGATTTCCGGGTCGTGGGCAACTGGTACGATGCGGCGAAGGGGGCCGAACTCAGCTCCTCCATGATCCGGGACCGCGTGGATGTCGTACTCGCCATAGCTGGAGGTGCCAATCAGGGCGTAGTGCAGGCTGCAGTGGATGCAAAATGCTTCGTCATCTGGTTTGACGTGAACGGGCATGCCATCAAGCCGGGAACCATCATCGGCAGCGCCGTCATTCATCAGGACAAGGCGGCCTACCGGGCGTTGATGCAATATTTTGCGGGGACCCTGCCCTTCGGTTCGGCCGAGACGCTGGGCATGGCGGATGGATTTGTCGATTTTATAGAGGATGATCCAGCATACATGGCAGCGCTGCCGGAAGCGATACGCAAGAGGCAATCGTCGATGATCATGAAAATACGTTCCGGTGAACTCAAATTACCCATGGAAACGAAATGAAAGGAAAAAAGTGACAACAAACAGGTGACAACAACGGTGCCGTCAGTTGAATTGAGCGCGATCCGCAAGTACTTCCCGTCCAACGGGGTGGAGGCTCTGTCATCGGTCAATTTCAGCCTGTTACCCGGCGAAATCCACGCCCTGATCGGTGAGAATGGTGCGGGAAAGTCCACCCTGATGCACATCATGGCCGGTGTTGTCAAACCGAGTTCCGGGAAAATCACCCTCGATGGGAAAGAACACAGCTGGGATACACCTTCCGATGCGCTCCGTGAAGGCATCGGCATGGTACGGCAGCATCCCCGGCTTGTTCCCGGGTTCCGGCTTTGGGAAGATTGCGTGCTGGGTACGGAACCGGTGCGGTCGGGTATCATGGACCGCTCCGTGGCCCGAAACCATTTCAATGAATTGGTCTGTCGCTGGGGCTTCAATCTGGATCCCGATGCCCTGACGGACGATCTTGCGACCAGCCAAAGACAGAAAGCGGCGATACTCGCACTGCTGCTCAGGAAAGTGCGATTCCTGATTTTTGATGAACCGAGCGCGGTGCTCGCTCCTGCGGAAACCGACAGGCTTTTCGATCTGCTGGGGAATCTCCGGGAAGAAGGCCGGGGCATAGTGCTCATTTCCCACAAACTCGATGAAACCCTCGCCATCGCCGACCGCGTGACGGTAATCCGCCAAGGCAGGACCATTGCTACCCTTCCCGCCCGCGAAGCGAATATCGATCTTTTACGGGGCATGATGTTCGGGGAAATGCAGGCGGGTGACAAACCCCAGTATCGTAAAAGCAGCCTTCCATTCAGGAAGCCGGTGCAAGCGGCCCGACAAGCGACGCGGCCGGTGCTGGATCTACGCTCCTTGATTGTGCAGGTGCCTGGCAAACCCTACCTGCGGGGTATCAATCTGGAATTATGGTCCGGAATGGTGCACGGCATTGCAGGCGTTCGGGACAGCGGACCCGAGACGCTGGAGTTGGCCATAACAGGAATGATTCCGGCGGTCTCCGGGGAGATCGAAGTCTTGGGGAAGCGGATTTCGGGAAAAAACCCAAAATCTTTCCGGCAGGCAGGTGGCGCCTGGGTTCCTGCGGATAGGACCGGGGTGGCGTTGGCCCTGCGCTTGCCCTTGCAGGACAATATGGTTGTCCATGCAGTCGGACGGGCTGCAAAGAACGCCATAAGAATCATGTCCAAAACGAAGCTGCGAAGGATAACAAGCCGCATCCTTTCTGACGCCCGGGTGACCGGCGATCCCAGGCAAGTCGCGTCGGGCTTTTCTGGCGGTACCCTTCAAAGGGCGGTTCTTGCGCGGGAATTGGCGGAAAACGCGGCTTTCCTTCTACTTTCGGAACCGGGCTGGGGTCTTGATCTGGAAAACAAGGCCATCCTTCATAAGGCGATTGCGGATAACGCGGCGCGTGGAACTTCCATCCTGCTGATTTCTACCGATCTGGACGAATTGATTTCCCTCTCTGACACCATCTCAGTAATGCGCGATGGGAACATCGTCGAGACCTTTCAAGTGCCGGCTCCTGATGCCATCCATCCCATGGAAAGGTCCGCTTTGCGCGAGGCCATCGGAGCGGCCATGACGGGGTCGGAGGCGTGCGCCGATGTTGGATAAGCAGCGGGATCAGCAGCGGGTCAGGAAGGGCGTTTCCCGTGGCGTCGCAACCGGTTCCATACTGGCTTTGGTCGCCGCGGTGATATTCTCCACCATTTTGATCGGGATGACTGCGGATAATCCAGGCCCTGCCTTGAAGTCGTTTTTCATCACACCCTGGACCTCCCTGTATTTTCTGGGAAACATGCTGGATAGGAGCGGCCTGCTTATCGTTACGGGACTCGGTATAGCCCTGGCCTTCAAGGGGGGAACCTTCAATCTGGGCGGCGAAGGCCAGGTGTATGCCGGCGGGCTGGCTGCCGTTTTCATGCTGCTGCACACGCCTGAAAGCCTGCCCCCCCCGCTGACGATACTCGCTGCGTTGATTGCTGCCCTCTTGACTGGTGGAATATTGGGAGCCGTTTCAGGCATCCTCAAAGCCCGCTTTGGTGTGGACGAATTGATTTCCAGTTTTTTGATTTCCAGCACCGTCGCGCCCGTAGCGGACTATCTGATATCCGGGCCCTTGCGCGACCCCGCAAGCAATCTGCTGGCTACCGCCCGGATCCCGTCGCGGCTTTTGCTTCCGCGCCTTCTGGAACCTTCCAGCCTGAATATTTCCCTGATCGGCGCGGTGCTTCTCGCCTTGTATTTCGCGTTTTTCCTGGCATCCACCGCAACGGGGTACCGGATTCGGGTGGCCGGATCGAATCCCCTGTTCGCCCGTTTCGCCGGATTCTCGCCTTCACGCTACTGGATGCCTGTGATGGGCACATCCGGAGCCTTGCATGGTTTGGCCGGTTTTTTTGCGGTCGCCGGAACCTATGGCCTGTGCCATCGCGGGTTTTCGGGCGGGATAGGCTGGAATGGCATCGCGGTGGCCCTGATAGCCCGAAACAATCCCTTGGCACTGATCCCCTCGGCCCTCGTCTTTGCCTGGCTCGAAACCGGTGCCTCATCGGCCATCCTTTCGTCGGGTTTGAGCATGGAAACAGGTACCTTCATCCAGGCGATCGTCTTCCTTCTGGTAACTGCCCGCCTGGTGCCTTTGGGCCGTAAATACCTGCCGGTTTGGCTTGGGGGAAGGAAATGATAGCCGCCATCCTTTCCATGGCCGCCCCCTTGATGCTGGCCGGTACCGGTGCCCTGCTTACCGAACTGGCGGGTTCCCTCGCCATATTCATGGAAGGCTTCATGACCCTTGGTGCCTTTGTCGCCTGGACTATTGCCCGGATTACAGGCTCCGCTTGGGCCGGTTCCCTGGTGGCCGCCCTGATGGGTGCCTTTCTCGCCTGGGCTCTGGCGCGCTTCTGCGAGAAAACCGGGGCAAATACCTTCATCGCCGCGCTTGCCCTGAATCTGGCGGCAGCCGGCATTACCCAGACACTCTCCATCGCCTGGTTCGGCACCAGGGGGGTCCTGGTGGACGAACGGGTCCCCGCGTCGACCAAGATCCTGTCCGGCATCGATTCCTATCTGGTTCTGGCCCTGCTCGTCGTGGCTATAACCGCGTTCATGGTGAGGGGAACCCATATCGGGCTCAGGTTGCGTGCCGCAGGCAAGGACCCGGAGGCCCTGAGCGAGCGGGGTGTCTCACCAGCCAGGTACCGGGAAGGTGCTTGGGCTGCTGCCGGAGCCTTAGCCGCCTTGGGCGGGGCCGCGCTTACGTTCCGCATAGGCGCGCATATCCCCGGCGGCATAGCAGGACGCGGCTGGATAGCCCTGGTGATCGTCTACCTTGGGTTCCGCAATGCTTGGGGAGTATTTGCGGCATCCATCCTGTTCGCCGCTGCGGAATATCTGTCGGGAATCGTCCAAGGTACGGGTACCATACCGGCGACGCTGTTGCTCGGCCTGCCTCCAGCCCTTTCCCTCGTGTTGTTTTCGATCACCTCGGCCTTAAGGAACAGAAGTACCAAACGCTGAGCGGAAGGGCCTCATTCCCAGGCTTGAATCTGTCGAAAATTCCATATGGACCGTTTCGCTTCCTTGGACAATACCACCCTGGCGATCGTAGTCGCCGCTGTCAGTCTGACCCTTTCCGCCCTCATCCTGATCTTCCATGCAGCGGTACCCCGGTACAAAGGCCTGAACCGCTGGGCGCTGGGAGATGCCTTGTTCGGCATCGCTTTTTTCCTCACCATGGGACAGGATGGGAACTTGGGAATAGGATCGACTATTGCTTTCAACCTGCTTTTACTAGGCTCCATAGCCCTGATAGGCAATGGAACCTGGAGTTTTCTGGCCCGTCCGCCGGCTTTCGCATGGACAGCCTTCCTGTCCCCGGTTTTAGCCATTCCGGGTCTCTTTTACTTTTCAGTATACGTACCTAATGGACAAATCCGGATTATCATTATTTCCATCATCCTTTCGGTACAATTCGCCGCCTCGGCAGCGGTCCTCCTGTACCGCTTTCCGTATGGCAGGAAAGGCGCGGCGCGTTTCACTGCCATCGTATACCTGCTTTTGGGTGTCGCCACCTTCATCAGGCCGTTCCTCTCCAGCCAGGCAGCGGATGGCTCCACCGGGACAAGCATCTATGCGCTGTCCTTCCTGGCTGCGGCGAT
Organism: Breznakiellaceae bacterium; assembly: GCA_964202565.1. Lineage (GTDB taxonomy): Bacteria > Spirochaetota > Spirochaetia > Treponematales > Breznakiellaceae > SZUA-426. Next base: position 11,167 of record CAXNJE010000010.1, read on the forward strand.
TGGTGTGGTAACCTGGTCTTTCGGTCTGGTGCTGATAGCGGCAACCCGGCTGGCACAGGAATTGACCATCCAGGAACAAGCGACGGGCCGACGGAACCGGGACAGCCTCATCAGGACAATAATCGACCATCTCCCACAGAGAATCATACTTAAGGACGAACACTCGACCTACCTCGCGTGCAACGCGGCATTGGCACAATCCCTCGGGAAAAAGCAGGATGAATTGGCTGGCACCCGCGATATCGATCATTATTCGGCAGAGCTGGCGGAGAAGTATATAAACGACGACAAGGAAGTCATGCGTTCGGGAACGGCCCGGGAATTTCTTGAACCCTATGAGGAAAGGGGTGAAAAACGCTGGGTGGAGACAATAAAGACCCCCGTTCGGGACGGAAAGGGCATGCTTAATGGGGTTCTGGTCATTTTCAAGGACGTAACGGAGCGGATGTCCGCCGAACGGGCCTTACAGGAAAGTGAAACCCGTTACCGCGAATTGAGCCAGGACCTGGAACACCGGGTGGAGGAGAGGAGCCGGGAACTACTGGAATCCCGCCGCGACATAGATCTCTTTTTTGACCTTACCCTGGATTTCCTTTGCCTTTCCGACGATCGTTGCCATTTCACCAAGCTCAGCCCATCCTGGTCGCGCGAATTCGGCTGGAAGGACAGCGAGCTGTTGGAAAAGTCCTATCTGGAATTCATCCATCCCGAGGATCGGGAAGCGACCATCCGCGCGGCCAAGGAATCCATCCGCGGGGAACGGGTATTGAACTTTGAAAATCGCTTTCGCCGTGTTGATGGTTCGTACGTCTGGTTATCCTGGAATTCCTTCGGTGTCCCGGAGCGGGGCCTGATTATCGCGGCCGCCCACGACATAACGTCCCGGGTTGAGACCGAGGAACGGCTGGAAGCCGCCCGCGAGGAGGCCGAACGGGCGAGCCGGTCGAAAAGCCAATTCATTTCCACCATGAGCCACGAATTGCGGACACCCCTCAACGCCGTCCTGGGTTATGCCAGGCTGTTGGAAGGCTTGGTAGCGGAAGAAAAGGCTAAAGCCTACCTGCGTTCTGTCGGCAGCGCGAGCCGAGCCTTGCTCGCCATAATCAACGATCTACTGGATCTTTCAAAGGCGGAATTCGGCCGCATAGAACTGACGCCGGCCGTTTTCGATCCCCGCCAGCTGTTGGCGGAGATTGCGGAAATATTCAGGCTCGTGGCCGAGGAAAAAGGCATTTCCCTGGAGCTGCACACGGGAACCAGACTGCCGGGAACCCTGCTGCTCGATGAGGCGCGCCTGCGGCAGGTACTCATCAACCTGGTGGGCAACGCGGTCAAATTCACGGACAAGGGGAAGGTATCTATCTTCATGGACGGTAATCCCGAGTGCGCCGATTCCGAAACCGTAAATCCCCGAGCGTCCTACAAGACCTGCATCTCCATCCAGGTGGAAGATACAGGGATCGGCATCGACGAGGAATACAGACTGCATCTATTCGAACCCTTCAGCCAGCAGGATCTGGGCATAAGCCGAAAATACGGCGGCACCGGGCTGGGACTGGCCATCGCGAAACGCCTTCTGGACCTGATGGGTGGGTCGATCGTCTGCTCCAGGACAAAAGAAGGCGGAACCCGCTTCGAAATCGACATACCCGCCGTGAGCGCCGCTGGGATAGGCTGCGAATTCTCCCTGTTCATGGGTGGCCCCCAAGTGGACGTCATAGACTAACCCAAAGCAAGTCCCGCTAGGCGCGCTCCGCCAGGGCTTCCCAGCGGCAGGATTTCTCCTCGATGAGCCTGGTCAGTTCCTCGTAACGCTTGTGGGCTGCGACCAAGGAAAGATGGTCGTTGGCGGTGCTATCCGGCGCGGAGGCAAAGCGCAGTTCCAGGGTTTTCTTCTCGTTTTCCATGGCTTCGATGTCGGGCAGGAGTTGTCCGTATTCCTTACGCTCGGCAAAACTTAGCTTCCCGGCTGTCCTGGCGGGAGACTTGTCCCCAACGGTGGCAATAACAGGACGGACCTGTTTCTCGGCTGCGATCTTCCGTTCCGCTTCGGCTTCGGCCGCTTCCTGTCCCCGGGCCTCGCGCCAATCCATGTAGCTCCCGACGTAGGAGTCGACACCACCCTTTCCGTCCAGGATCCACAGTGAGTCCGCGACTCCTTCCAGAAAGGCACGGTCATGGGAGACGGAAATGACGCAACCCCCGAAGCCGGAGAGGAAATCCTCCAGCAGGGCTATGGTGGGGATGTCAAAATCGTTGGTGGGTTCGTCCAGGAGCAGTACGTTTGGGGCAGAGATGAGCAGGCGCACCAGCATGAGCCGCCTGAGTTCGCCGCCGGACAGGGTGGTAAGGTCCTGCTGGAGCATGGTTCGGGGAAAACCGAAGCGTTCCAGAAACTGCTCTGCCGAAAGGTCCGATCCGTCGTTCATGCGCACCCGCTCGGCGGCGGCGCACACGAAATCAAGCAGCTTCAGGCTCTTGTCCATCCCGTCGGTATGCTGGTCGAAATAACCGACGACGGCGGTATCGCCGCGCTGGATCGTACCCGAGTCGGGCTGGTATCTTTCAGCTATCAGATCGAGCAGGGTGGACTTGCCGGAACCGTTGGGACCCACAACGCCCACCCGTTCGCCCTTGGTAAGCTTGTAGCTGAAGGAAGATATTACTTCCTTTTCACCCCACTTTTTCCCGATATGTTTGAACTCCAGAACCTTGCCGCCCAGACGCCGGTGACCCGTACGGAAGACTTCCGACCCGGCGGCGGCGGCTTCTGCCGCTCCATCCTGCAGGTCGCGGATCCGCTCCTTGCGTTTCTTGTCCTTTCCGCCCCGGGCCTTGGGCCCGCGTTTGAGCCATTCAAGTTCGACGCGCAGGATGGATTCCCGGCGTTTTTCCCTGACCACCAGGTCCGATTCACGGTTCGATACCCGCACGAGGTAATCCGAGTAACCACCCTCGTACTTGCGCACGCAGCCACCATCGATCTCCATAATGGTTCCGCACACAGCGTCCAGGAACCAGCGGTCGTGGGTGACGAGGACAAAGGCTTTCCGCCCGCCAACCAGCTTGCGTTCCAGCCACTCGATGGTATCCAGGTCCAGATGGTTGGTCGGCTCATCCAGCAACACAAGATCCGAATCCGGCGCGAGGCAACGGGCCAGGGCGGCCTTTTTCGCCATTCCGCCGGAGAGGGTATCCATGGGCAAGGACAGGTCTTCTACGCCGAGTTCCATCAGCATGGAAAGGAAGCGGCGTTCCAATTCGAAACCGCCCTTGTGTTCCATCTCGTGGGTCAGCGAGGAAAGTTCCGCAGACCTATCCTCGTGCGCCTCATGGGCCGTTTCCAGGGCCGCCTCGTAACGCCCTACCAGGCGGACAAGGAGGTCGTCACTGCGGAAGAGAAAATCGCGGATGGTGTCGCCGCTTTCCCACACGGGGGTCTGATCCAAAAACTGGACCACAAGCCCCCGCTTGCGGGCCACGACGCCGTCGTCGCATTCCATCCGGCCAGCCAGGAGTTTGAGCAGGGTCGACTTGCCGCATCCGTTCGGACCGACGAAGCCTATGCGCTCGCCTTCCTCGATGCTGAGGGAAACAGAACTGAAAAGGGGGCCTGCCCCCAGGGATTTCGAGACCGAGTCCAGCGAGATTATTACCATTTAATAGGCGCTCAATATACCCAGCAAGCGGTCCTTTTCGATGGATCTGAGGAAATTTGCCAAGCGCGGCCCCTGGTCCTTGCCCACCAGGGCCTGGTACGCCGCACGGAACAGGGCCTTGCCGTCCATGCCGTTTTCTTCGGCCACGGCGTAGATCGCCTCGGCGCAGGTCTTGTCGTCGGCAAAGCCTTCGATCTTCGCGACGACGGAATCCCTTAGCGAACGGACTGCCTTGCGCTCGGCCTCGCTCAGGTCCGCCAGTTCGCCGGCGGGACGAAGGTGGAACTGGAAGTCTTCCGGCGCGCACTCGCTTATCCAGTACCAGGCGCACACACAGCGCTGCCTGAAACGTTCCACCTGGTCCGGGCCTATTTCCGGCAGGGCGGCGATGGTCTTGTCGATATCCCCCGCGTTTATCTGAAGAAGGTTGCACAGGTGCCGGAAGGCTACCTGGTAAGGCGCCCGTTCCGGCATGCCCCCAACCTGGGACAGTTCGTAGATCCGGCGTTCCTTCTGGAAGGTTTCCTCGTCCTTGGCCTTTTCCAGCTTCCAGGCGATGCGTTCGGTCTTGTCGTAATCCTCGTAGATCTTGATGACGTCCAGGTCGAAGGAGATGACGAATTCGGTGTTGGGGCGGGTTCCCGCAAAGATATACCTGGCGAGTTCCGGCGTGTACACCCGGAGCAGGTCGTACAGGTCCACGACCTTGCCCTTGGAGGACGACATCTTGCCCGGAGTGCCCTTTATGCCGATGAAATCGTAGCGGAAGGTAACCGGCGCGTCCCAACCGTACACGTCCTTGCAGACATGGCGGGCAGTGTCGAAGGAACCGCCCTGGCTGTGGTGGTCCTTGCCTGCGGGCTCGAAATCCACCTGTTCATGGTTCCAGCGCATGGGCCAGTCGACGCGCCACCCCAACTTGATGCCCTTGCAGGTGCGCAGGTCCACCGTTTCCTTGTGGCCGCAGGCCTCGCAGTGGTAGGACACCTTCCATTCACCGTCCCAGAGGTCAATCTCGGTCGTATCCTTATTGCACGCATCGCAGAACGCGTTGATGGGCCACCATTCGCCCTGGATCTTGTGCTCCTCGTCACGGAACTTGTCCAGGATGACCTTCAGCGCATCCTTGTGCTCCAGCGCCTTCCTCATGCCTTCTGCGTACTCGGACGCCCGGTACCGTTTGGCCTGGTAGAGGAATTCGGGGGCTATGCCTACGGCGGGAAGTATGGTTTCGACATCCACCTCGTGGTGGCGGGCGTAGCTCTCGTCCCGGTCCCAGGGATCCGGTACCATGGTGATGGGAAAGCGAAGGTGGGCCGTAAGCAAGTCCTGCTTGGGCATGTTCACCGGCACCTTGCGGAACACGTCGTAGTCGTCCCACGAATAGATGAAGCGGACTTTCTTGCCCATATCCCGCAGGGCCCTCACCACGAGGTCCACGGAGATGATTTCCCGGAAATTGCCTATATGTACGGTTCCGGAGGGGGTAATCCCCGAGGCGCAGGTATACAGTTCCTTGTCGCCCTTTTCCCGGATTATTTTTTCCGCCGTCTGGTCTGCCCAGTGTACGTTTTTCTGGTCCATTTACTTTACCACCACGTTCACCAGCTTGTCCGGCACGATGATTACCTTGAGTATGCTGGTTCCTTCTGTCCATTTGATGACGCCCGGCAGGGCAAGGGCCATTTTTTCCAGTGCCGCCTTGTCGGTGCCGACAGGGGCTACAAACTTGTCACGCATCTTGCCGTTCACCTGGACCACCACGGTAACCTCATCGTCGGCGGCGTAGGCGGCGTTGAACACGGGCCATGTAGCCCTGGCCACCGATTCGCGGCGTCCCAATCTTTCCCAGAGCTCTTCCGCAAGGTGGGGAGCGTAGGGTCCCACCATCTTGATCATGGGTTCCCAGAGGGCGGCGGGGACGGTTTCCAGCTTGGCCAGCTCGTTGGAGTAGACCATCATGGCGCTGATGGCGGTGTTGAAATTGAGGGTATCCGTGTCGTCGCCAACCTTCTTTATGGTCTTGTGCAGGAGCTTGAGCTGGGCGGCGTTGGGTTCGATGGTGGCTACGGGCTTTTCGCTTATGGCGCAAAGCCTTTCCAGGAAACGCGATACGCCCACCAGACCCGCGGTCGCCCAGGGCTTGGAAACCTCCAGGGGACCCATGAACATCTCGTAGACCCGCATGGCGTCGGCACCGAATTCCTTGATGATGTCGTCGGGGTTGATGACGTTGCCGCGGCTCTTGGACATTTTCTGCCCGTCCTCGCCCAGGATCATGCCCTGGTTCACGAGGCGCTGGAAGGGTTCCTTCGTGTTCACCACACCGATGTCGTACAGGAATTTGTGCCAGAAACGGCTGTAAAGCAGATGGAGCACCGCGTGCTCGGTGCCGCCCACGTACAGGTCCACCGGCATCCAGTAGTCCACTTTCGACCTGTCCACAAAGCAGTTTGCGTTCGCGGGGTCCAAGTAACGCAGGAAATACCAGCACGAACCCGCCCACTGGGGCATGGTGTTGGTCTCGCGCTTGCCCTTGCCGCCGCAGTTCGGGCAGGTAGTGTTTACCCAGACGTCGATGCCCGCCAGAGGCGATTCGCCGGTGCCGGTGGGTGCGTAGGTCTTGACGTCGGGCAGGAGTATGGGCAGTTCGCCTTCCTTGACGGGGACGATGCCGCAGTCCTTGCAGTGGACGACGGGGATGGGCTCGCCCCAGTAGCGCTGGCGGCTGAAGATCCAGTCCCTCAGTTTATAGTTGATCGCCTTGTGGCCTATGCCCTTCTCTTCGAGCCACGCGGTGATGGAAGTCTTGAACAGATCCGTTGGAGTTGCGTCGAACTTGCCGGAATTGACCGCCCAGCCGTCGGCTGCTGTACACTCGGCGGGTTCCTTCGAGTAATCCATGCCGGAGCCGGGGGCCTCACCCGCGACCACCTGGAGGATGGGCAGGTTGAAGGCCTTGGCGAAATCCCAGTCCCGCTCGTCGTGGGCGGGTACGGCCATGATGGCGCCGGTACCGTAGGAGATGAGGACATAGTCGGCTATCCAGACCGGGATTTTCACCCCGTTCACCGGATTTATCGCGTAGGCACCGGAGAATACACCGGTTTTTTCCTTGGCCAAGTCGGTGCGTTCCAGGTCACTCTTTTTGGCAGACGCTTCCACGTAGGCCGTTACCGCCGCGCGCTGGGCGGCCGTGGTGATGAGGTCCACAAAGGGGTGTTCCGGCGAGAGGACCATGTAGGTGGCGCCGAAAAGGGTATCGGGGCGGGTGGTATATATTTCCAGCTGCTCCGCGTGCCCGTCAATCCTGAAGACCACATTGGCGCCTTCGGACTTGCCTATCCAGTTCCGCTGCATCATCTTCACCGGTTCGGGCCAATCCAGCCCTTCCAGGTCTTCCAGCAGGCGTTCGGCGTAAGCGGTGATCTTCAGGATCCACTGGCGGATGCGCTTGCGGGTAACCTTCGTACCGCAGCGGTCGCAACCCCCGTCCTTAACCTCTTCGTTGGCCAGACCGGTCTTGCACGAGGGGCACCAGTTGATAGGCGTATCCGACTCGTAGGCCAGACCCTTCTCGAACAGTTTGAGGAAGATCCACTGGGTCCATTTGTAGTAATCCGCATCGCAGGTGGAAACTTCCCGGTCCCAGTCGTAGGAAAAGCCCAGGGCCTTGATCTGCTGCCTGAACATGTTGATGTTGGCGCGGGTGGTCGTGGCCGGATGGGTACCGGTCTTGATGGCGTAGTTTTCTGCAGGCAGGCCGAAGGCGTCGAAACCCATGGGATGCAGGACGTTGAAACCGTTCATGCGGAGGTAACGGCAATAGATATCGGTGGCGGTATAGCCTTCCGGGTGGCCTACATGCAGGCCCGAGGATGAGGGGTACGGGAACATGTCCAGCACGTAACGCCGTTTGTCCTTTGGAAAGGAGGGGTCCTCAAGGGCGCGGAAGGTTTTGTTCTGGTCCCAGAATTTTTGCCATTTGGGCTCGATGGTGTCGAAAGGGTATTTGGCCATGTCGTTACGGCTCCTTGGGGTACGTTGGGTGAGATAATAGCGGGAATGCCGGTGCTTGGGCAAGCTTGGGCAGGCACGGTCCGGTTTGCCCCTGCATTCTAAAGCCCTGGACACGCCAGCCCCTCAATCGGGACCTCGACCGCCAGGCATCCGGCCAGCATCCGGCCGGTTCAGACCCGGCAGCGTTCGATCAAGGTTTCCGGGCCGTGGCCAGGGAGTACCCGGGTGCGACCAGGCAAGGCCAGCAGGCGTTCAAGGCTTTTTTCCAGCAACCGGGCATCACCACCTGGCAGGTCCGTGCGGCCTACCCCGCCCGAGAATAGGGTGTCGCCGGAAATGAGCACCCCCCGCTCCGCATCGTACAGGCAGAGCGAACCCGGCGTGTGCCCTGGGGTATGGATGACGTGAAACGGACCGACAGGGTCCCCATCGGCCAGCAGGCGGCTCGCGGAGGGCATATCCTGCCACTGCTCGTCCACGAAAGCCTGCGCTCCCACGCGCTGGAAATCCCTGCAATGCACCTGGTAGGCATTTGGCCCCAGGTAGGCGGCGTCCGCGGAATGGATGTATATGTCCGCAGGAAAAACCGCCGCCAAGGCAGACAGGGCGGCAAGATGGTCCAGGTGTCCGTGGGTCAGCACGTAGATCGCGGGCTGGAGTCTTCTGCGTCCGAGCCGTGCTATAATGGCATCCGCGTCGCCACCCGGATCCACCACAAGGCAGGGACGATGCCCCGACTTGGAAAGTGCGTTTTCATCGAGGGATACGATCCAGCAATTCGCTGCGATGGGGCCTACAACCAGGGATTCAATCATGGAGGAATGATACAGTGCGCCTGCGCGATCTTCTAGCCATCCTCGCCCTCGCTTTCTTCTGGTATGCCCTGGTTCCTGTCATAGGCGCCTTTGCCGTGCGCCGGGTCTGGCGTCAGATGCGCAGGCGTTTCGACACACTACGGATCGTTCCGGTCCTGAATTATGCGACTGCCCAGGGACTGGACGGGACCGGTTCGGACTTCAGGTTTTTCGGCGGCTTCGAATCGGTGGTGGATGACAAGGTACTTTGGGTCCGCAATGCGGGCCTTACCATCCCGGTGGAACTTTCCGGTGCCCGGGTCTACCTTCTGCCCGCAGCCGGTCCGGCGGACTCTGCGGACCCCGAAGGCAAGGAATCAGCCGGACCCGACGAGGAACCCAGGCAAATACGCTGGAAACAGGTGGCGGCCCTGAGCGAGGGGGCCAAGGTGTTCGTCGGGGGCAGGGCCCTGAAAAGGAATGGCAGGGCTTGCTTCGAGTCGCTGCCCGAGGAACCGCTCCTTATCATACTCTACGATGGCAGCGAGCGGTCCATGCTTTCGCGGACGGTCCGTGCCGGCAGGAAAAAAAACGAATACTGGAATATGCTCACCCCCTACTCCCTGGCTGCAGGTGTCTTTTCCGAATTGGTCGTCGCTTTCAGCCTTGCTTCCCGGCCAGCCTTCGGAGCGGCTTTCGCCCTCGCCCTGGCGGCGGCCTTCGGTCCGTTACTTCCGCTGCTGCCACCGGGGCTTGGCTTCACCGCGGTATTCAGGTCCCTGTGGAGACGGGGTCGTGCGTGCAGGGCCACCCGCGATCTGGTACGCCTCCCCCTGTGCCACCTTATCGGGGAGCAGAACGGGACGATCCTTCCAGATGGAAGCCGTTACGGGTATCTATTGATGAGCGAGGAACGCCGGAGGGCGGATGCCAGCCACGTCCCCATCGTACCAAGCGAAGCTGAAACTGAGGCATATTCCAATTCGGGACCTAAAAGGTTGGAATGGCGTTGTTACGGGGCGCTTGCGGGTGAGGGTGACGCGACGACCATCTCGGAACCGCAGGATCCAAGCGCGGCTTTCGCGGCTATTCCGGGAGATCCCGAACTGGTGGCTCGGGAGTATATCTCCCAAGCCCGTCTGTTCGAAATAAGCGCCATCGCGGCATTATTGACAGGGATCTGTGTTAATGCCGTCCTCACCTTCTACCTTATTTCTTATCTTCGCTAGGATCTTCGTCAGGTTCTGATCCGGCACCAGAATCAAGATCGGAATCAGGATCGGAATCAGGATCATCGTCGTGGCTGTCGCCGAAGTCATGGGAATAGTCAGCGCCGTCCGCGAAGATGGGGCTCTCGTCAAGATTCCCGTCAAGACCGGTATCGGCTTCGTTCAAAACCCCTGCATTGGCTTCGGAGGTAGAATCCTTGCGCGGTTTGGCGAAACTGACCGAAAGGGGGCGGCCACGGAAGGATTTGCCACCCAGCAAGGAAATGACCTGGTCCGCAACTTCACGGCGAACCTGCACGAAGGAAAAGTTATCGAGAATGCGCAGATCCCCCACATCGTCCTTATCGAGCTGAGCCTCGTTGATCAGCAAGGCAAGAATTTCGCGGGCATAGGCCCTGCGGTTTCGGCCTGCACTGATAAAAAGCGTCGCGGCCTCACCTTCGGGAAGGGAGTGTCTGGGGATTTCCTCCCGTTGGGCTTCCTGATCGGCCACGGGGGGGCGCCGCTCGGCCTTTCGCTCGCGTTCGGGCCTTTGGGACTCGGGTTGTTTGCGTTCCACCGGTCTTCTGGGTTCCAAAGCGGCATTACGATCTGGCCGGGACCGTTCCTGGGCCGGAACCTGCCTGTCGCGCCCCTTCGAAAGCTCGGCAGGCTGTCGGCCGTCCCGAGCCTTATTATTCCTGTCCGAACGGCCGCGATCGCGTGAATAGGGTGCGTCGACAAGGTTCTTGAACAGGTAAGCCGCAAAGTAGGAACGCATGAAAAAAGGCACATTCTTCCGGACCAAAGCCCGGAATTCATTCAGAACCTTCGGATCCTCGTCGTTTTTGATCCTGGCCAGAATTTCCTGGAACAGGGCCTTTATCTCCGATTCTTTAGCCGCTTCTTGGACTAATTTATTTCGCATGACTGGGGGCACGATGATTTTCTCCTCATATTGGTCCAACAACGGACTCTGTATTCCCCTTCATATACTATACATAGTTCCGGAGTTTCACAAGGGAAGAACCTTTCCGATTCATTCCTCCTGTTTTTCGTCCCGACGGTAGGCAAGATCCAATAAATACCTGGTCTCCGCTACCTGGAATCCTTCCCGCATGAGCACCCTGGAAAAAGCATCCGCGGCGATAGGCAAATTGAATGAAAGTGTGCGGGCGCTTCCGGAATCCAGACGTTTCAGCAATCGGTCCAACAGGGCTTCCCCCACGCCCAAACCGCGATAATCGGGCTGGACATCCAGGGCCTCGACAACCACGCATCCATCATTTTCGGTTGCCAGGATAAAGCCCGCGAAATCTTCCCGCGCGGTTTCGGCCACGATGGCATGGCTTTGGGAACCGGTCAGCGGACCAAGGACAGGTCCGTATGGCTTGTTGTTGGACGAGGACTGTATATGCAATTCCCGGGCCTTTTCCCCGTCGTCCTCGATGGCTGGACGGAAACGAAAATCCTCCAGTACCAGGTCTTCGGTTTCTTCCGGTTCCTCTCCAAGACGCTCCAGGCCCCATTCTTCCCGCAGCGCATTATACCAAATCAGGACCTCCCGCCGCATTTCCTTGGTCTTGAAGGCAAACCAGAGCTTCTCAACCTCAGGTCGGCTAGTAAGAGTATTTTTGAACGCCCTGAATACACCCCGCCCACGGTCGAGGGCAAGGGTCAATTCCTCTCGCACTATGGGGTTGCGCAGGGAGGCTGCAAAGCGCTCCATCAACCTGAAACCATCAGCCGACTGCCAGGCAGGCACCTCGACAAAACGTTCGTCATCATCGGTAGCCTCAGCATGATCCTCGTCGCCGGACGAGAAATCCTCTTCCGAGTCGCGGTCCACGACGATACCGCGCACCACGTCCAACACAAAATCATGTTCCTGGTCTTCCATCGCAAAAACCAGTTCGTCCACCAAGGCATCGGTCAATTCAAAATGCATGCCTCAATACTAGGGGTGTTCCCGTGAAAAGTACATACGGACAAGCCGGAATTTGCCTGGCGGGCAACGATCCGGGGGTCAGTCCAGCGGGCAGACTTGACTTGTCAGGCGGAAAACCGCAGAATATAAGTCTAACCATCAGAGCGCATACAAGGAGCGAATACATGAGCATTATCGAATACGTAGAAGCCCGCGAGATTCTGGATTCCCGTGGAAACCCCACCGTGGAAGTCGATGTCGTCCTTGAGGACGGCACTCTCGGCCGCGCCGCCGTTCCCTCCGGCGCCTCTACCGGCGAAAACGAGGCGGTCGAACTCCGCGACGGCGACAAGTCCCGCTACATGGGCAAGGGCGTGCAGAAAGCCGTGGAAAACGTCAACAACATCATCGCAGCAGAAATCCAGGGCCTCGACGCCCTTGAACAGGTCGATATCGACCGCACCATGATCGAACTGGACGGAACCGAGAACAAGAGCAAGCTCGGCGCCAACGCCATCCTGGGCGTTTCCATGGCTGTAGCCCGCGCCGCCGCCAATTTCCTGGACGTACCCCTCTACAAGTACCTGGGAACCTTCCACTCCAACCTGCTCCCCGTCCCGATGGCCAACATCATCAACGGCGGAAAGCACGCGGACAACAAGATCGACTTCCAGGAATTCATGGTCATGCCCGTCGGCGCCCAGTCCATCCGGGAAGCAGTCCGACAGACCGCAGAAATCTTCCATACCCTCAAGAAGCTCCTGAAGGACGCCGGCAAGAACACCGCAGTCGGCGACGAGGGCGGTTTCGCCCCGGATATCGGTAACGAGGAAGCCCTCGACTTCATCATGAAGGCCATCGAGAAGGCCGGCTACAAACCCGGTGAGGACATCGCCATCGCCCTGGACTCCGCGGCCAGCGAGCTCTTCGAGGAAGGCGGCCGGAAGGGCTACAAGTTCTGGAAGTCCAACCCCGACAAGCTCTTCACCACCGACGAGATGATCGAACTCTACACCAAGTGGGTCAACAAGTACCCCATCATCTCCCTGGAGGATCCGCTGGACCAGAACGACTGGGACGGCTACGTCAAGATCACCAAGGCCCTGGGCAGCAAAGTCCAGATTGTCGGTGACGACCTCTTCGTCACCAACAAGAAATACCTGGAAAAAGGTATCAAAATGGGCGCCTGCAACTCCATCCTCATCAAGGTCAACCAGATCGGTACCGTCACCGAGACCTACGAAGCCGTCGAGATGGCCAAGCGCGCGGGCTACACCGCCGTCATCTCCCACCGCTCCGGCGAGACCGAGGACAGCTTCATCGCCGACCTCGTCGTGGCGCTGGAAACCGGCCAGATCAAGACCGGCTCCATGAGCCGCACCGACCGGGTCTGCAAGTACAACCAGCTGATGCGCATCGAGGACATGCTGGAAGGCATCTCCGAATACGCCGGCCGCAACGCGTTCTACAACATCAAGAAGTAAGTTTCCACTTAGCGCAAGCTACGGAAGCCGTCCTCGAAAGTGGGCGGCTTTTTTTATACCACCCGGACGTCCGGCCCATAGCTTGCGAGCAGTCGATCGCGGGTAAGAAAGACCAGGCCCTCCGCACGGGCTTGGGAAACCAGGATGCGGTCGAAGGGATCTGCGTGGATGGGCGGCAATGATTCCAGGGCAATCACATGGCGCTCGCGTACCGGCAACCCTTCGTAGCCGGATTGTTCACAGAAATGCAGGAATTCGATACCCGAAAGCGGGACATGACCCGGCTTGTTAGCCCGCTTTATGGCTATTTCCCACATGGAGGCGACGCTGTAGAAAATCCGGTTACCCTGATCCTGTATGACCAGCCTGGCTTCGGCAGACAGCTTTGGGTCATCCAATAAAGCCCATAGTGCGATATGCGTATCCAGAAGATAATTCATATAATTCCGATCATATACTACCGTCATTAAAGAGCGTCGCAATCGACTCATCATCCGAGTCGAAATCATCGGGTAGCGTGAAAAGCCCCTTTGCCGCACCAATGCGCTTTTCAGCATTGGAACCGATCCAGGGCAGAAGGCGGGCTACCGGCTTGCCATTCCGCGCTATTACAATTTCTTCCTCTTCCGCATTTTCCAACATCGCAATTAGACGTGAAAAATCTGTTTTGGCCTTGAACACATTAACTTGACACATGACCTATCCTTAGCTAAGTCTAGCTAAGGATAGGTTAATCGAAATAATGGAAAAAAGCAAATTCGTACGCTGGGATCTTGGTGGTTTTCATGCGTGGCCTCCCCCCAACAGTCTCGCATTCCAATTCACACTGGCTTACTCAAGATATGCTCTTGACGTATGAAGGCATTGATATATACTAGCTCCATGAATCTCCATTCCGTCGAATCTCTGTGGGACCACCTGGTTGGGATGAGCGCAGAAGCCCTCCGCATGACAGAGGCAGAAATCAACCGGTTCCGCGCAAATCGTGTCGCGAAACTGATCGGGCTGTTGCCGTTCATTGCGAACTGCAACGATTCCGGACGGACCGCCCTCGCCCACCTCGGGACTTTCGTCATCGCCAACCGTGGCGAGGCGAGGCGGGTTTTCGACCACAAGCCAGCGGATGATTCAGCTCCTTTGGCACGATTATGGGCGATTTCCGGTTTCAAGGGTGGTGATAGGGCAGTCATCGATCGCGGCATGGCCCTGTTGGGCCTTTGCATGGTATCCGGGTATCAGCGCGATGCCGAACGGGACCGACTGCTGGACGAGTACAATCCGCTGGTCTCGGGTGCCTGGAAAGGGGATGCGACGGAACAAGCGTTCAGATCAACCCTGGAAGCCACGGCAGCGGGTGCCGCGGACTTGATCCTAAGTGCGGATGATGCAATCGTTACTTTTTGGCAAACCTGAGATGCCAAGAAAATTATATTCCACTGGCATTTTCATTGCGAGTATCTTTTTTGTTGGGTACCTGGTAAATTTTTATTTTACACTACCGAGGGATGGATTGCTCAAAGCTTTCTTCCATCCATACCAGTTTGTGCTCTTGGTCAGCATCGCACTTTTTCTGCTAAGCGCTTTTATGGAAAAACTCAGTTGGATACAACCAGCGGTGTTCATTTTATTAAGCCCCTTGGCCATTTTGGACGATGCGCAAAACATCTATGGCCTTGGTTTCTTTATCATGGGTGTCCTCCTGTTCGAACGCACCGGCTTTTTCTCCAAACGGCGGGGAATCAAGGTCCTCCTTCTGGCCGCATTTCTGCTGGTTATCGAGATTGTCGCGGTTATCCGTACAAGTCGCCCAATGGCAGATGCGATATCGCCTACCTTCTTCATAATCGCCTTTGGTCTTTTCCTTTGGTTCCTGTATAAGGATCGACTCGTCATCATCCTGAGGGAGCCCAAGCCGAGGCTTTCACTGTCCGATAAGGGCATTTCCCCAGCAGAACGCACCTTCGTGCTTGAAACACTGAAGGGCAAGTCGCAGAAGGAGATAGCGGTGGATTTTGACCTTTCCGAATCGACCATCCGCAACACCCTTGCCCGTTCATACAAAAAGTTGGGGGTTGAGGACAGGGTGGGCCTGGCCGTGCTGGGCGAGCGCTTCGAGGTTGTGGAGTAGCGCCTTCAGTCCAGTGTATAGGCGATGGCTATCCGGGTCTGAAAGGCGGAAGCGAAACCGCCGGGGAAAGGGAAAAGCCCTATTAATAATTTGATACCGGCTTCGTCCAACAGCTTGCTTCCCGAGGATTTTTCCAGCGCCCACGAAGTCAGTCGCCCCGAACCTTCCACAGCTATGTACAACACCACCGTCCCCTGGATACCGCGCTTGCGGGCCTGCACCGGATATTTCAGCTTTTCCGCTATCGCCATGTCCAGACGCTGAAGCGTGTCGGCAGACGGCGCAATGTCGGGAATACGCGGAACATACGCGTTGGGACTCGAGATGGCAGCCGGAGTGGAAAAGGCGACAGGAGTCGCAGCGGGAGTCGCGACCAAAGGCGTGACGGCTGGGGCGGGGCTGTCGGGCAAAGCCGGCAATTCCGCCGCCACAGCCATTTCCATTGCAGATGGCATTTCTGCTTCACCGGAGGTTTCGGGCAGATCGGCGGGAGCCGGATCATGCAAGGATGGCTGGATCAGGCCTGGTTCAATCTCTGCGGGAGACTCCGGTATGGTTTGGGCTGGACCGACCGCCACCTCCACCGGCAGGGCTTCATAGGAACGGGGGGTGGCCTCTTCTTGCACCGGAACGACAGCTGGAACCGGTAAGGGCATGGAGAGTAGTGGGTCCATTTCCAAGGGAGCCAGCGATAGGGTTACCTCGAAGGCAGGCCTGTATTGGATGGGTGGCAAGACTGCCACCTCAGGGGACAGGCTTGCCAGCGTAAACAAGACACACGCCCAGGCCAATACGGTGACGAGCATCGCCGTCCGCATCCGCTGGCTGTCGATCCGCGTACCTACCTCATCCTTAGAAAAACGCAAGCCGGGGGCGATGGCCGTATCCTCAGTAACGATAGCTTGCGCTCAGGCTGAAATTGCGGCCGATGGCGGGATACCAGGATCCCCAGTACACGTAAGGCGCGTAGGCGCTGTCCAGGAGGTTGCCCGCTTTTGCCGTGAACTCGAGGGTGCCGTCCAGAACCACTGGTACGAAGCGCAGGGTAAGACCGTATACCGTGAAGGCTTCGATTTGGTCGCCGGAATTGGCCGTGTCGCCGCCCCTGAAGGAAGCGCCCTGAAAGGCCGCATCCGGAGCGATGCTTGCACCGAAGGGTAACTTCAGACTTAACATCGCATCTGCCCGATGTCCGGCTACGAGGGGAACCCGCTTGCCCTCGTTCAACCCGGCGGCGAATACTGCGTTAACATAGCCGTAGCTACCCCTGAATTCCAGGAAGGGCAGGGGGGCCAGGTAAAACGCCGCGTCGGCGCCAAGGCGGCGGGTCTGGTCCAGGTTCTCGTTACGGTAGGTAGCGTTGTTGTAGGCAATCTCGTCGGTCATTTCCATCCACCAGACGGATGCGTCCAAGGAAACCAATGTACCCAGGCCAAACGAAAAACCGCCCTCAAGGTTAAAACCTTTCTCCGCCTCGAGGTCCGCAAGGAAGGTGTCGGAGCCGAAGCCGTACAGGGAGGCCTGTTCGTCGGTGAAGGGGTAGCGGAACAGGGTTCCGTACCGGGCGTAGATTTTGGCGGTTCTCGCGGGGCGGTATACCAGAGCGGCATCGTAGACGAAGGCCTGGTGGGTCTTGGAATCGTCCACCGATTCGTCCCTGTTCACCGCCTGGATTACCGATTGGTCCCAGCGCATGCCGCCCTCGAAGGACAGGGCATCGAGGATGGTTAGCCTGGCGCTCGCGTAGGGACCTACGGAGATCTGGGATATCTCAAAGGCGTTGGTCTTGGTGGTCCGTTTTTTTTCGGACCAGGTGGCCACATCCAGCCATGCTGCCGAAAAGTCCACACCCGTCACCAGGCGGTAGGGCACAGGACCGAATTCGGATTCCCAGATTGCCAGGGGTGCAGCCTGCGCGTTGTGGACAAGGCGGTCGGTAAAGGCGCCCCAGGATTTCATGTCGGCCTGGATTTCCTTGAACGACCAGCTGAGGGGAACCGTCACGGACAGGGCTTCCGTGGGGTTCCAGTCCACACCGAGTTCGGCAGTCCACGTGCTGTTGCGGCCTTCGTCCTCGTAGTTGAGAGCCGCTTTAGGGTCGGCCTTGAACTGGGTCTCGCTCAGCCCGCCGGGCATCTCATAAAACACGTCGTTCAGGATCGCACCCGCATTCAGGGTGAGGGAATCGGTCAGGTCCATGAATCCTCGGACCGAGGCGCTGGCGGAACGGTAGCCGGAGCGGTCGCGGTATCCATCCGTCCCGTAGTGCTCGGCCGAGGTGACTATGCCGCTGCGGTCCCCACCAACGTTCACGCTGAACTGCTCGCGGTTTTCCCCAAAGGAGCCGACGGTCAGGCTGGTCGCGCTGGTGGTACCATTTTTTGCCTGCCTGGTGAGGATGTTGACGACGCCTCCAACGGCGTTGTTGCCGTAGCGTACGCTGGAGGCGCCCAGGACCACTTCCACCCGCTCGATGTCGGCCAAGGGAATGGAGAGCCAGTTGATGGTCTGCATGTCTGGGTTGTTCTGCCTGCGGCCATCCACCAGGACGAGCACGCGTCCAAAGGAATTCTCCCCAAAGCCGCGCATGCTGATTTCTGCCTGGGCGTCGCTTGAGTACGAGCGGAAGCTGATACCCGCGACGCTTTCCAGCGCCTCCACCAGACTTCCCGCACCTGATTCGGCGATGGCCTGGGCGGTTACGACGGTGGTTTGGGCGGGTGCGTCAAGGGCGTCTTCCTCGACCCGGCTTGCGGTTACGACGAAGGATCGGAGGGGCGCTTCCTGCGCTTGGGCGGGAACGGGAGCGGGCGCGCCAAGAAGACTAGCCGCAACGAGCAGACTTGCCGCTGCGAGTGGAGGGAGAGGAAAGAAAACTTTCAAAGTGTCCTCCTCGGGACGGTCCGTCAAACGGACGTATGGCGTAACGAGCCCGAGGGAAAAAGAGAAAAACCGACGAGTGGTATATGAGGACGACTCGAACCGGCAGCCCTTCTCCCGAGGGTCTCGGCTGTCAGTTCGTGGATCGTCTCCCGGCTTCCGGATCAATTGAACTTCGGCACCTTCTCGCGGCATTTTCATGCCGCAATGGCAGCGCTTGCGCGCTAAGCCTCATTCATCCCCGGTTTACGGTGGCGGGACCGCCGCGGAATTGCACCGCGTTCCGTATCCCCGAACTGTTCGAAGCGGACGATACCAGAGCGTCCGGCTTAGGTCAAGTGATGGTCGAACCAGGTGAATGCCTCGTCCTGCATGGCGGTGTTGAACTGGTGGGGGCCGTCGTACCAGGAAAAGCGGAATTTTTCCTGCTCGCCGGCCTTTTTCCAGGCCGCCTTCAGTATCGATTCAGCCTTGAGTACCTCATCCACACTGAAAAGTGGATCTTGCCTGTTTGCCAGGACCAGAGCGGGTAAGGGCGCACGCATGGATAGGATGTCAGGAAAATCCATATAACGGGGAAGGCCGGGAATATAGATCATCCAAGTGTGGGTATACGCGGTGTGCAGCGCAAAATCGGTCCAGGTGGTCATGAAACCGGCCGTGACGGAACAGCGGATCCGGGGGTCTGATCCTGCCAGGTAGTTCGTCCTGAGTCCGCCTCCGGAAAGTCCGCTGCAGCCTAGCCTGTCGGGGTCGATGTCGGCTCGGGAGCAGAGATAATCCAGGGCAAAGGTATCCTCGGCCAGGACGAAACCCGGCCAGGTATGACCCACGCTGAAGATGGCCTTGGCGATTATGGCTTCGTGCTGGCCAGCGAAGGCGTTGTAACGGTCGATTTCAGTCTGGGGTTCAGCATCGGAAACATTGAAGTCGGTGCGAACCCTCCCTGCACGTACATCCTTGGGTTCCAGTTCCCGGACTTCCTCCGGGGGAAGCATCATGCGATCCACCACAAGACCGGGAAGGTCCGAAGGCAGGATTTTCCTGCTTCCGAAGGGGAAAATATCGTGGACCAGGACCCCGTAGCCCCGTTTTGCCAGTTCGTTCGCCCAAGGGCGGCCACCGTAATAGAGCTGGCGGGATGCCGTCAGGGAAGGATGCCCATCCGCATCGGCGCAGGCTATTTTCTCCTTGCCGAAATACTTATTGCCGCCGTGGTCGTGGAAGGCGAGCACCCCGGGTAGCCTCCCGGGGGCATTTTCAGGTTTAAGGAACCAGGCCCGCGTCACCGGGCCGCAGGGGAAACTCCAGGAAAGCTCCTCGATGATCAGGCCGTCGTAGTTACGCTTGGCTGTAATCTCAACCCTCGGGGAACCAAGCTTAGGGGCAAGCAAGTGGGTCGCAAATTGCCGTCCGGCTTCCCGGCGCCAGGAGTCAATATCGGTCCATTCGGGGTTGAGGAAAGAGTATTCCGGTATTCCCCTGTTTCCCGGCCCCTCAGCCCCCAGCCCCCCGATGCAGGAACCGTACGCACCCAACAAGCTATTCGTCGAGGGTTCCATCGTCCGCATCTTTCGGATTCTCGTGATCCATGAGGATTGCAGCGAGCGGGTCAGCTGCTTTGGCGTACGTATCCAAATCGCCGTGGAACAAGGCCCAAGGTTTCTTCAGGAACGCTTCCTTGTCCTCAGCCAGGTTATAATCATGCCAATTCAGGAGCGTAGAATACAGGGATCGGAATCGGCGGCGCCAGGCCTCCTTTTCGGATTGCTGCCTTAAGTGCCATTCCAGCATGGTCAGCCGGTCGACCGAGCCTTGCCTCGCCTCGGCAGCCTCGATTGTGGAGTAGGCCCCGGCATAGATGCCGTGCCAAATGACGATCCATGCGGGCGTTTTTTTCCTTTCCAGCTTCGCCGAGCACGAGAAGCAGTAGCACTCCTCTTCTACGATCCCCGAGTGGATCCTGCACGCCCGAATGGCATCGCCTGTCCGATAGGTATCCAGACAGGGCTCGAAAGCCTTGCTTTGCGTCGAAGGAATCTTCGCTCCACATTCGAGGCAAGAAATCGGAGTGTCAAAAACAAAGGTATCGAACAAGCCCATCCGGTCCTCCTGCTTAGATTCTCAGCATACCACGGGACGCGTTATAATACCCATATGAAAGTCCATCCCCGCGATGCCGTCAAGATATCTGCCATCCAAGCCCGAACCCTGTCCCTGAACGCGGGCGCCGGTTTCCAGAAGCCCGGGGGAATAGGCCCGGATGCGGTGGGAAACCTGGTAGAACGGATAGGTTTTGTGCAGATAGATACTATAAGTGTGGTCGAGCGGGCCCACCATCATATCATAGCCTCCCGTTTGCCGGGTTATAAGGTGGAATGGCTGGAAACAGCACCGGTATTCGAGTACTGGGCCCACGCGGCGGCTTACCTGCCCTGGAAGGATTTTCGCCACACCCTACCCCGGAAGGAGCGGATCCGTTCAGCGGGTCACGATTGGTTCCGGGTGGAGCAGGCCGAAACCGAACGTGTCATGGAGAGGATAAGGGCTGAGGGGCCATTGATGGCCCGCGATTTTGAGGCGCCAAGGAAAACCGTGGGTTGGTGGGATTGGAAACCGTCCAAGCGAGCGCTGGAATACCTGTTCCATGCGGGCGAACTCATGGCCCTGCCCCGACGGGGTTTCCAGAAAGTCCTGGACCTGACCGAACGGGTGCTCGCAGGGGCTCCACCTGGGACAGAGTTGCGCAGCCCCACACCGGAGGAACACGCAGCGTGGTACGTGGACAGGGCTTTGGACGCATGGGGCATAGTCGCGCTGGATGAGATCGCCTACCAGCGCAGGGAGCATGTGAAACTGATTGAAAGAGTGCTGGCCGACGGGGAGGATGCAGGGGAGCTGGGGAGGATTCAGGTTGAGGGTATCCCCAAAACGGTGTACTGGGCACGAAATTCGGATGTGGAAAAATGCGACACACCGATCCATAACGGCAGGGAATTATTCATCCTTTCGCCCTTCGATCCCTTCCTCATCCACCGAAAGCGTATCAGACGGCTTTTCAACTTCGACTTTACCATTGAATGTTACGTGCCGGAAGCGAGACGGACTTTCGGCTACTTCGCCTTGCCCCTACTCCGGGGTACCGGGTTCGTCGGACTGCTGGACGCGAAAGCCGACCGCCCGGCGAGAACCCTGCTGGTGAACCGCATTCGCTACGATGGACCGGCCAGGCAGAAACCCGTTTTCGACAGGGCTTTGGAAAAGGCGCTGGAGCGCTTTGCGGCTTTCAACGGACTGGAAACCTGGAAGCACCGGGAAGGGAAATGACAGGGCCGATAAAACCTGCTATCATTTTGCCATGAGTACCTGCATATTCTGCAAGATAGCCGGTGGGGAGATTCCCTGCCGCAAGATTTTCGAAGACGATGACATCCTGGCTTTCCACGATCTTTCGCCCCAGGCACCGGTACATTTTTTGCTTATCCCCAAGAAACATTACAGCAACATAATGGAACTGGGAACCGGTGAGGAAGCCTTGGCTGGCCGCATGATGATCAAGGCCCAGGAATTGGCCGTCGAATTGGGTTGCGCCGAAAAGGGCGCCCGTTTCGTCATCAACTGCAAGTCCGACGGCGGCCAGACGGTGGATCACCTGCACCTGCACGTATTGGGCGGCCGCCCGATGAAATGGCCCCCGGGCTGAGAATCATTTTTTTACTATAAGACGGCCGTAGGCTATGAATTTCGGGTTACCGGTATCGTAGGAACGCTCGGTCACACCACTCACGTCACCAAATTCCGTCGAGTCGATAAAATAGGTATCGGTCCCTTCGCGGCGCACAAAAAGCGCCACATGCGTTATCTTGCCTTCGGTCCCCATGAAGATGAGATCTCCGGGTTCCGGGTCTACAGGCGTGGTATACGCGCGCATGCCCGCCGAGTTCATGTCGTTGAAGGGCAACGAATAACCCAGATCGTCGCAGGCGTAGCCGTAGCAGCGTACCACCAGACCGGAACAGTCCAGGGCAAGCTGGCGGGGCAAGACGTCCTGGGCACCCCAGCCGTAGGTGGTTCCCTCGGCTATATACTTGCGGGCGTAGTCGAGGGCCGCCAGACGCACCTTGGCCGGAGCGGCCACCTGGACATAGCTATTCGGCTCGACACAGGCGCAGAGGTTCAAAAAAGCACAGACAAAAACCAGAACAAGCCGCATATAGTGAGAATATACCGCAATCCTTAGGACACTGTCATGCCCGTCGCCGAGGCGACGGGGTGGGCATCAGGAACTCAGAATCGCCAGCCCAGGGAAAACCCGTAGTCGAACCGCGGCGCCGACAGGGCCTCGGCGACCCCCAGTGAAACCCCGCCGACAAGATGATCCCAATTGAGCTGTCCTTGGAACTTGGTGTCGCCCGGACTTGCGAAGAGCGAGGTTTCGGCAGAGACGACAAGCGTACGCTCACGCACGCCGAGGCCAAAATTCAGCGCGGCGGTGCTCTTTACGTCCGCGAAGGCCAGCGAACCCAGGTCGGTGGTGGCAACAATCTTGAACTCCGGCGAAAGGACGGCGCCGCTATACCCGACCTGGATCAGGCCTGCGGCCTGGTAGGGCAGGACCTCGTCGGGCCGGGAGCCAGTCAGGGCAGCGAAGGCGGGTGGGGACGAAGCGCTGGTCCAGCTGGAAATCGCGGTGGATGATAGTTCGCTTGAATACACCCAGCCCGGCGACTGGTCTCTCGGGTCGGGGCGGTTGCTCAGCGACAGCCTTGCGGAGCCTGCGATGCGCGCTTCGAGATCGGCGGGGTAGCGGTACAGAACTGAGACCGGAATTTCGAACGAGAGGCTGAGCAGGGGCGAGATTTTATAGCTGGCTGTCAACGATGTATTCAGCATGTCTCCCAATACCGAAAAGTCGTTGGTCAGTTTTCCCTCGAGCATCAGACCCTCTTTTTTTACGAGCGGTCCCGCCAACTCGAGTCGGTAATACGGCAGGAAGCCGGTCATGGAACTGTACTGAACACCAACCGACTGGGACGCACCGCCGTCTTGTGCGACAAGCAGGGCAGGAAGGCGGAGCAGCAAGCCCACCACGAATAACCCGGTTCTATTCTTCACGGAGCCACTCCCCTTACCAAGCGCACGAAGTTGTCGATCCTCTCGGCATCGATGGTTCTTCGCCCGGTATCGGCGACCTTGGAGTCGAACCGGACGGCCCCGGCACCGTGCAGGTCTTCACCCTTCTCATTGACCGCCCGGCCAAAGGCAACGTACCACGCCGAGGTGTCGGGTTCGTTGGCGTGGCCTCGTGCCGAGGTGCCGGTCCAGTACCAGGGATAGTCGGCCCGTCCGGACTCGTTGATGATCGAAGTGCAGGTGAACACGGGGTCGATGCTCGGTCCCACGCGTGCGCTTTCGGTGGCGCCGGGGGAACGGCTGTAGTCCACTAGGGTCTGCAGTTCCTTGTTCGTCGGCAGGCGCCAATCGTCATGGCCCAAGAAGTTCGCCTTGTTCCTGGCCTCGGCATAACTGTGAGCTTTTTCCCAATCCATACCCACCCCGCTGTCGCCCTGCTGCCACATCAGGCCGGTCGCCTGGTCGCTCACCGTTCCATCACCATTGTCCTGGAACAGGTTCACGCCGTAGGACAGGGAGCCTCGGACGGCCCGGAAGAAGTGGCGCGGGCCAACCCTGGTCGAGTATGCCTTGATGTGCCCGGTGCCGAAGTTGACGCCGAAAGCGAGTTCCGCTCCGGGGTTGCTGCCGGGCATTCCGTCGGCGATGTCGCCGAGGACCCCGGTGTACTTGGTGCCGCTCCAGAAGATGGCGTGGCTCAGGTCCTGCTCGTCGCGATAGGTGAGGGGGAAAACGGCGGCGTCGAGGTAGGGCCAGCCGAGGGGGCCTCTCCACAGTGAGTACAATTCCTTGATGGTGGGCACGCGCCAGTCGCCGAAGCCCCCGACCTTCTTGGCGTTCATGTCATCGACCTTGGCCTGGATTTCAACCCAGGAAACCGAGCCCATCGGGTGCACCTCGTAATCCTTCTGCCATATTAAACCCGTCACGTTGTCGGTAACGCTCAGTCCGTCGGCGCTGTTGGTGTACGAACTAACACCGACGATCGGGTAGGAACCTACGGAGGCCGGAGACCGAGGGACGCTGGGCACGTCACCCACCGTGGCACAGCCCATGGCAAGCAGGGCAAGGCCCCCCAACAAAAGCAGTTTTAACAGTTTCATTATTTTCCCTCCTGGGAATCGCGGACAAGCCGCACAAAGTTCTCGATTCGGATGGCATCGCCTTGGGGACCGCGTCCGTCGACGAACCGGGTTGCATCGCCGACCTTGGGGTCGCTCCGTTGGGCTCCGGCGCCATGGACATCCATCCACTTCCCGAACATCTTTCCGGTGGCCCTGCCGAACGAAACATAGGCGGCCCGTTCGCCGGGGTTTCCGACCGAGCTCACGTGGGTCGTCGAGGACCAGTAGAACCCGTAGTCCGTCTCATCAAGCTCATTCTTGATCTGGGTAGCGGCGAAAATTGGCGCCAGCGCGGCCGAACCAGTCACCCCCGGAGCCCGCGAATAGTCCACGAGGCTTTGGAGTTCCTTGATATCAGGCAGGCGCCAATCGTCGTGGCAAAGGTAATTCTCGGTGTTCTTCGTCTGGACCCAAGCCAGGGCTTTTCCCCAATCCATGGGAGCGCCACTGTCGGCTTTGGACCACATCCGGCCGGTGGCTTCGTCGGTGATCGTCCCGTTTCCCTTGTCGACGAAGCTGTTGATCCCGTACGCCAGGTTCCCCCGCACGTAGAACACGTAGAAAGCCTTGTCGCCCAGCGGTCCAAGCCCATAGCCCTTGATCCGGCCATCGGCGAAGTTCACCCCGAACATCGTCTTCATGTCCGGACCGCCCGTCTTCCCCACGTAGAGCGTCGAGGTGGCGAATTGCGCGTCGATGATGCGTTCGCCGCTTTTCACGTCGCCATAGCCGAAACGGAATACGTTGATGTCGATAAACGGGCTTACCCGTGAGGAATCTTTGTCCTCGATCTGGGGGTCGAGACCATTGAAGTCGATCAGGGAGTACAGTTCCTTGATCGTCGGGAGTCGCCAGTCACTGTAACCACCAATGGTGACTCTTGCGGCGCTGGCCATCGCTGCCTGGTAGGTCAATTTGTCGGCTTTGTCGATCGTGCTATCCCCGTTCAGGTCGGGCGTCTGGGTCCACATGAGCCCGGTCACGAGGTCGCTGACTGTGCCATCGCCGTTGTCGTGGTAGGCTGCCGCGATGCCGGGGTGCTGGGCGTTTTGGCCGTAGAGTGGTTCGCCCTGGACGGGGGCGGCCATTTCTTTGCCGTCCGTGCCCCAGAAGCTGAGCTGGCCCGTGCCGACGATCTGGTAGGAGCCCGGATATGCCGCTCCGCGCGAGACCGGCTTTGGTGCCGAGGCGCATCCTCCGGTCATCACGGCGATG
>CAXNJE010000011.1:0-36640 GCA_964202565.1 Breznakiellaceae bacterium
CCTTTTCTTCTATCATACATCCTGACAGGAACCCTTCTTCGGAGGCACTCCATGCAAATAGTTCGTTGGGGCATCATCGGTTGCGGCAATGTGACGGAAGTGAAAAGCGGTCCCGCTTTCAACATGACGCCCCGTTCCCGGCTGGTGCACGTGATGCGGCGGCAGGGAGAACTGGCCCGCGATTATGCCCGGCGCCACGGTGTTCCTGCCTGGAGTGACAACGCCGACAATCTGCTCCGGGACCCGCAGGTGGACGCGGTCTATGTCGCGACGCCGCCCGGGAACCATCTGGAATACGCGCTTGCCTGCGCGGCAGCCGGTAAGCCCTGCTACGTGGAAAAGCCCATGGCCCGGAACCACGACGAATGCATGCGGATGGTAGCGGTCTTCGAGGCGGCAAAAGTTCCGCTTTTCGTGGCCTACTACCGGCGCGCCCTCCCCCGCTTCCTCAAGATCAAGGAACTGATTGACTCCGGAACCCTCGGTGCGCTCCGGCACGTGCACGTCAGCCAGGACCATTTGCCCGAACCCGAGGACGGCAAGCCCGAGCTGCGGGCATGGCGCCTTAAACCGGCCATTTCCGGCGGCGGTCGCTTCCTGGATTTGGCCAGCCATACCCTGGACGCGCTGGACTTCCTCTTCGGCCCCATCGAGAGCGTCAACGGTCTCGCAAAAAACCTCGCAGGCCTGTACAGCCCGGAAGACTTCGTCTCAGGCACCTTCCAATTCAGCTCGGGTCTGGCAGGATCCGGAAACTGGTGCTACTGCGCGGGGGTGAACAGGGAATATGTCGAGCTTATCGGGGAACGGGGGCTGCTTCGTTTCAGCATCTTCGGCAATGCTCCGCTGGAGCTAATCCACAATACGGATACCCAATCGATCGATGCCCCCAACCCGGTCCATATCCAGCAACCCCTCATCCAGACCATAGTCGAAGACCTGACAGGCACCGGCCGTTGCCCCAGCACCGGTGCAAGCGCGAGCCGTACGACCTGGGTGATGGACCGCTTTCTGGCAGGCTTCCGCAGCAAACAGGCCTCAAATCCCGATGCCTGCTTCATAGGCCAACCCGCTTGCCCGTAGGAGCCTCCGCAAGCTACACTGGACCTACATGAAACGACTGCAACCCTTCAGGATAGTGTACGAGGACGACGATATCATCGTTGTGGACAAGGTTTCCGGCATCGCGGTCATCGCCGACCATTGGGACGACTCCCTGGAACGGCTGGACGAGCTGGTAGGCGACCTGCTGAGGAAGCGCACCTCGACCGGCATGCAGGCTGTCCAGGACAAACTCATCTATGTGGTCCACCGGGTAGATCGGGACACTTCGGGCCTGGTGGCCTTCGCCAAGACTGCGGAGATGCACAAGACCCTTTCCTCGGCCTTCGAGGCGCGCTTGGTGAAAAAGAGCTATATCGCCGTCATCAACGGCCGCCCTACTTGGACCGAAACGAGCTGTGATCTCCCCTTGCGCATGGACGGCGATCGTGAACACCGCACCATAGTGGACAGGGGCCACGGAAAACCCGCCCTCACAGAGTTCAAAGTCCTGGGCATCTGCGGAAACCTTGCCGTTCTTGAAGCCTTTCCCCACACGGGGCGTACCCACCAGATACGTGCCCACCTTTCCGCCCTGGGGCACTCGATAGTCTGCGATCCCTTGTACGGCGACAAGAAACCCCTGATGCTCTCGTCCTTCAAGCGCTCCTGGCGAGGTGACCCCTACGAGGAACGCCCCATCCTCTCACGCCTTGGCCTGCACGCCACCAGCCTGAGTTTCGATCTTCCTGACCTAAAGCAACGGGATTTCTTCGCCCCCCTGGCCAAGGATATGGCCGCACTGATCAGCCAGATGGAAAAGATCACCAGCGAGGATTTCGGCGTAAGTAAGGAATGACTGGAATCAGTTAATGGAAGAGTTGAGGCGGAATGCCTTAAACATACGGGAAATGCCGGACCGGGGTATGGCGTATAAGGCAGCTTCTTTCTGCCAGTTGGAGACTGCTTCGAGAATCTGTTCCAGCAAGATGCGCGCTTTTTGATCATCCAAAAGAAAACGGGGGGCTTGGCTTAAGGCCAGGTTGAAATCAAGGGAGTTATCGGTTTCGCTAATATTAAGGCTGAGTCCCCTACCTTCCGGATTCGGATTGACGTCGTAGAGGGGGGAAAGCCGCCATCCGGCCGTGTGCAGCAAGAATCCGTGATTTCGCAAGTGGTCGTCAGTATTCGATACGGTGATATTGAAGACTATCCTTTTCCAGAGTTCTTCAAGGTCCTTACGCGGTTCACAACCATTCGCGCGTATCCACCCAACCAACTCCAGATAACTGGTTCCGTCATCAGCCGAGGCCCCGTCAGACTTGCCAAGCAGGGTCATCGCAGAAGCGAAGTGTACGCGAGAGCCACCCACCGAACGGTCGAATCTTTTGGCCATGAAGGTTGAGCCGTGACCGGAAAAGCGCTCCAGAGTCGATTCGGGCACACACATACCAGCCTTTCTTGCAAGCTCATGCACGCATTTCTCCCAAGCACCCGAATCTTCTTTATCCCGATGCGAGGGGAACTTGGCAATCCATAAATGGCCTGAAGGATCAACCACAGTTGCTTTTGGACGGGCACCACCCAAGGATGAGCCTGGGGCGAGCAATATCCTGAGCCATTCCTCCTCCCGCAGGGGGTCATCCGCGTCCTCTATACTTCCGGCAGCTTCTTCCAGTTCGCGAAGACGCACCCAAGGCGGTGTAGAAAGCTCCGTGTCCTCAGCCAGAAAGGGACCCTGATTTTCCGTCTTGAAACGGAGTGCCCCCATTCTGGCCAAATCGTGTACCCCAAGGAGGTAATCGGATTCCTCAAGAGTACGCTCAGGCCGACCGGCTTTTCGGGCTTCCAGAGCTTCCCTTCTGCGCATCAGCATCCTGCCCCAACGGTCCGGAGACGAATCCATGAAGAGACCGAAGGATGAAATTTCAGTCCGTGGATACTGACGTCCCCGGTAAAGATGCAAATCTGGGTCCAGATTCCGACTTTCCTTGTCCGAGAGCCACGTTTCGTCGTATTGGAAAGAAAACAGTTCACGGTTCTTGGCCATCATTGAAAAGAGCATCCCGACCGGTATGGGAGCTACACGACCCGGCCCATCCAGATACACATACATTTTCTGTTCAGTGTGTTTCATCCCGCTTCCTTGGGGGTGAACGCTTTCGTGTCGGAAGCCGGGCATCCTGCAATTTGCGTCCCAGCTCGTCATCCCGGGCAATGGAAACCAAGTCCTGTTCCAAGCCGATTGCCAGCAAGACTTGCGCGTATATTCCGATGGCCACCGAAGGGGAACCTTTTTCTACAGACCAAAGCGTTCCACGGCTAATTCCAGCCCGTTCCGCAACCAGCTCTGTTCCCAAATTCCTTCTTAAACGGGCTAATTTGATATTATCACCCAACATCATTAGCACCCTAAGGGTGGAGGGCAACAATTGCGCCGTTTTCTTTCCCATACTGTTCAATATTATAAACTATTTATCCTTATAGTCAATATTTTTGTACATTGTTATAGTCTCACCACCAGCGCGTCCGTCTTGGGGTCCCGGCGTTCCGGTCCTTCCTGCGTGCCGGTTTCCACGAGACAACCCGAACCCAGGCTTGCCATTTCCGAGCGGGAGCCAACCACCAGGGCAAGGCCCCGGGCAGAACAGGCGTAGCGACCGCTGGATCCATCAGGCAGGGGAAAAGAGTCGGAGACGACGCGTACTTTCAGCGGGGCTTTTCTACCACCCACTCCAGAAACATTCTCTACTCCGGTTGCCACCCCTATATCGGCATCTCCGGCACCCCCAGCGAACAGGAAGCTCAGTGTAGCCCGTTCCTTGGGTATGCCCGCAGCGGCGGACAGCTTGTGCAGGCGGTCGGGGGCGTCGTCGGTG
This sequence comes from Breznakiellaceae bacterium, assembly GCA_964202565.1. GTDB lineage: Bacteria > Spirochaetota > Spirochaetia > Treponematales > Breznakiellaceae > SZUA-426. The sequence continues at coordinate 3,921 of CAXNJE010000011.1, forward strand.
TCGAACACGAAATGGCACCACTTGCGCAGGTGGCGTCCGCCCGGCATGGGGCAGGCTCCTGCATGGGGGCAGGGTGCGATAGGAGGGCGGCCGTCGTCTATCAGGGCGTCCCGTAAAGCGGAGACGAAGGTACCGGATGCGGGTACCCCCGGTTCCACCACCAGAATGGCTCCATCCTCCCGCGTAAGGGCAGACAGTAGCCGGGCGCGCTTTTCAGCCTGGGCGTTCAGGGGCAGCCTGGCATCCCCGGCGGATTCGTTGAAGACATTGGCCGCGCACACCAAAGCCGCACCACTTTGCAGGCGTGTTCCCAGGGTTCCGCGCACGGCTTTCACCTGCCAGGGGGTTCCCGTACCCGCCACCAGCGCGGCGAATAAGGACGTTCCGGCGTCCAGGACCTTGGCGGTTCGGTCCAGGCACTGGAATTCCAGCTTGAGGGGTCGCAGATCCGGGCGGGACAACCAAAGCGCGATGGGTACGGTAAGCGGACCGGAGCCCAGGTCGGTAATCAGGTCGCCGTCTTTCAGGTGCAGGGACAGGGCCGGAAGGAGACGGGCCAAACGATACACATTCCAAGGCAGGTAATAGCGCAGGTAGGCGGAAAGGGCACCGGGTTTGCCCAGATACCCCGCGTCCCTATCGGACCGTTCGGAGGTGAGGGAACGGGAAAGGTCGCGCACGTCGTTGGTCAGGCCAGCCTTGTGCCGCGCCTGCAAGGGAAACACCTGATCGATCAGGCTGAGCAACCCGTCGAGTTTTCGGCGCAACTCGGCATCGGGGCGGGGGAAAAGGGTCGGGGTCAAGAGTAGCCTCCATGGCTTGATTTAGGTGCCGGGTGGGATGCGTGGGGTTTCGACGCAGGGTGCAGGTGAAAGTACAAGGCCACCAGGTCGGCACGTATCCCGTCCACTTCGGCGCGCAGGTTCTGGCGGTCGTCAGAAAGTTCGGATTCGAGCTTCAAGCGCGCATCATGGATGGAAAAATGACGGACGTACAAAAGGTGCTTCAAGCGTAAAAGGATACGGATATCCCGGCCTGAATACAGGCGACGTCCGAACGCGTCCTTTCTTGGCTGGATCAGGGGGATTTCCTTTTCCCAAAAGCGCAGCGTATGGGTCTTCACACCCAGCAGCCGCTGCACCTCGCCTATCGAAGCCTTCATGCTCCAGCTCCGTAACCGCTCCTAGCGATCGCCCTTCTTATGTCCCGAAGGACGCCGGCTCACACCGGCCTTCTGTCGGCCGCCACCGCCGAATCGGCTTTTTTTTGCAGGGCTGTTCCCGTTATTGGTGGCACCGCTGCCGCGACGGTTGGCCTTCGCCGGTCCCTTCGCGTTCGCCTCCGTCATGGCCGCGGAACTCCGTTTCGACACTTCCTGACGGACCTGCTCCGCGCTCTGGGGCACGCGCTCGCCGCTCTCCGCAGCGGCCTTGTTGGCGGCTTCCCGCCTGGCTTCCATCTCCTTCCGGGCTTCGATGGGGTCCTTCCGGGAACCGCGCATTTCCACCTCCACCGGAATGAGGGTAAAGCCCAAATCCTTGCGGATGTGGTTGCGCAGGTAGGCAAGGTACGCATCGCTCACAGCCTCGGGCCGGGAAACAAAAAACATGAAGCGAACGGGGTTCGCTGAAATTTGCGTCCCATAGCGGATCTTGAAACGATTCCTTGTGCCGATGGGTGGCGGGAAATCAAAAAGCCACTTTTCCAGCGCCTGGTTCAGGGGCCCCGTCTCGATATGCTTGGTCAGCTGGCCGTACATGCGCAGGGCGGTATCCAGGAGCTTGTCTACGCCGGTACCGTCCAATGCGCAAACCGCCATGATGGGGGCATATTCCATCTGCCCAAAGAGATAACGGATTCGGTCGCAGGTAGCCTCGAAGGTATTCTTCACCTTGGGCATCTCGTCCCATTTGTTCAGCACCAGGATGATGCCCCGGCCTTTTTCGTGGGCCAGGGACGCGATCTTCTTGTCCTGGTCGGTCAGGCCGTCCTGGGCATCTATCATCAGGAAGACGATATCCGCCTCGTCCAGGGTCTTGATCGCCCGGTTTACGGAATAATATTCGATGTTTTCCGTAACCCGGTTCTTCCGGCGGATACCCGCGGTGTCCAGAACGGCGAAGCCCTTGCCCTTGTACTCGAAACGGCCCTCCACTACATCCCGGGTGGTACCGGGAATCTCGCTTACAATGGAGGCGTCACTGGAGGTAAGCCTGTTGGAAAGGGTGGATTTGCCCGTATTCGGCTTGCCCAGAAGGGCGATGCGTATATCGCGGGTCTCGTCGTTGTCCTCTTCCACTGCGGAAAAGTCCAGGTGGGCGACAATGGCTTCCTGCAAATCCGCGATATTGTCTCCGTGTTCGGCGGAAACCATCAAAAGGGAATCAAATCCGTAGGAAAGCAGGTTCCAGGCTGCAGCCTCACGACGCCCACCTTCGGTCTTGTTCACCACGACGATCAGCCGCTCGCGGTACTGGCGCAGGAATTCGATGAACTGCTCATCCTCGGGAGTCGGATCCCCAGCTTCGAGCACGAGCACTATCAAATCGGCACGATCAATCGTATCCAGGGTCTTTTCGACCACCAGGTTGTCCAAACCCTCCCGCTCCAGCTTGAAACCGCCGGTGTCCACAAGTCTGAGCGGCTTGCCGTTCAGAAAAGTGTTCTCTTCGACCGGGTCCCGGGTTACGCCCGGCGTCGGGTCCGTTATGGACCGTCTGGAGCGGAGCAGGCGGTTGAACAGGGTCGATTTGCCGACATTCGGACGGCCCGCGAGTACGACGACGGGTAATTTACGATACTTCTTGTCGGGGGAAAATTCCATTTGTTTCATTTCTCCGAAAACGGCTACGAGCCGCTCTTGATGGTGGGGAAGCGTTCGTTCATCCAGGAACGAACGTGCGACTCTACGGCCGACCAGGAGCGGAGCTCCAGGACTTGTGTGGCGAGTTGCTTGCAATCAGCCAGGTTCGTGCTCCGAACGACTCGCTTGACCAGCGGAATGGAGGGGGCGGACATACTGAACTCGTCCAGGCCGAGTCCCAATAAAACCGCCGTCGCATTCGGGTCGCCTGCCATTTCGCCACACATGGCGGCTTTGATACCTGCGGCATGGGCCGCGTCTATCGTTAGTTTGATGAAGCGAAGGACCGCAGGATGGAAGGGTTGGGCCAGATATGCAACCCTCTCGTTTCCCCGATCTACCGCTATCGAATACTGGACCAGATCGTTGGTGCCGATCGAGAAGAACGCTGACTTTTCCGCCAGTATATCCGCAGTCATGGCGGCGGACGGGATCTCCACCATGATGCCCACAGGCACCTTTTCGTTGAAAGCCAGGCCCTTGGCCCGGCATTCCGTTTTAGCTTCATCAAATACGGCGAGGGCGGTTTCCAGCTCCTCCAAGCCGGAAATCATGGGGAACATGACCCGCAGGTCGCCAAAGGCGCTGGCCCTGAGCAAGGCGCGCAACTGGGTTTTGAACAATTCCTTTCTGGACAGGCAAAACCGGATGGCCCGCCACCCGAGCAGGGGGTTCTTTTCTTCGGAACCCTGCAATTCGGGAATTATCTTGTCTCCACCCACATCCAGGGTCCGGATAGTCACCGGCTTTCCCGCCATGGCTTCCACTACGCGGCGATACGAGTCGAACTGGAGCTCCTCATCCGCCGTATAACCAGGGCTTAGAAAAAGGAATTCCGAGCGGTACAAGCCTATGCCGTCAGCGCCATACACAAGGGAGTGGGCGGCTTCCTCGGCAATTTCGATATTCGCCTTCATCGCCACGCGATGGCCATCCAGCGTAACCGCAGCAAGATCCTTCTCCGAAAGGAGATCATCCGTAGTCTTTTGCAAATGGAGCGTCATGGAACGGTATTTCGCTATGCTCGCCTCGTCCGGATCGACTATGACCAGCCCCGCCGTCCCATCGACGATTACCATGGTTCCATTTTCGATGTTCCTGGTCGCATCGGAGAGCCCCAATACGGCAGGAATCTCAAAAGCCCGGGCCAGAATCGCGGTGTGGGAGGTTTTGCCGCCCATGTCCATAACTATGCCTTTGACATGCCCCTTATCCATCACCAAGGCTTCCGAAGGCAACAGATTATGGGTTACCAGGACAATATCCTCAGACAGATCGGCAAGGGAAACCTTATGTATATTGAGAAGCCGGTCGAGCACCCTACGGGAAACGTCGTGAATATCGATTGCCCGTTCACGCAGGTACTGATCCGAAGCAGAAGCGAGCTTTTGGGCAAGTTCGCGGGAATGATCCCACACAACCCACTCGATGTTATGCTTGAGATTCTCCAAACGCTCCCGTATCTGTTCAAAGAGTTCGATATCCGACAACATGAGCAGATGGGCGTCAAAAATCTTAGCGTGCTCATCGCCCATTTCACGGGAAGCCCGGTCGCGGAGTTCGGAAACCTCCGATTCGGCAACCTTGACCGCGTTCAAAAAACGCTCCCATTCAGTCTCGATATCACGGTCCCGGATACCATAACGGGGAATGGAGGGGCTATCGTCGTCGGAATAGACGAACGCCTTACCGAACGCGATGCCCGGAGCGGCCAAAATCCCCCGTAATTCCTTCATTCCTCACAGAATAGCCTATACGCGATGCAACTGTCAAACCATGCCGTTCTTGGAAGAACCGATGTGCTTGACCCCTGACCTCTTGTGCCTTATCATCTTTTCGTGGCTGCAAAGCGGAATCCTGCAAAAAAACAAAAAGACTCTACGGGAATTGGTTGCCTCTTCTGGATAGCCTTCCTGCTATTGGTGATCATTTTGTTCTTCATCAATCGCCCCACCATCGTCGGGGTGCTTGAACGGACCAAGTTCATCGAAAAGATACTTCCCAAGACCCAGACCAAGCTGCCAGAACAGGCAGTCCCGGACAAACCGGCAGAACGTGCGCCATCCCCCGAAAAGGTTACCACGGTCCCTTCTGGCGGGCAATCAAAAAACACCAAGCAACCCGAGCCGATCGTACCCCAGTTGACACCGAAAGTCTCTGTTTTGGAGGAAGAATCTTCCAAAACACCAAAACCAGCATCCACACCGCCTGCGATGACCGAAAGTACAAAAAACAGCACGCCACCCACAGGCAAGACCACCGACAACACGGTTCCGAAACCAACCGTTCCCACCTCAAACCCAGCAGCGAGCAGCGAAACCACCACCGTGAAGGAACCTTCCCCGGTGAATGAAAAGCCGACCGTACCGGCAAGTGTACAAAAAGAACCCGCTCCCCTTAAAGACCGCTCTCTTTGGTTGGTGAAGATCTACGACGATGGGGTCATTTCACGGGAAAAAGTCATGCGACCCATAAAAGTCTCCGATTCTCCGCTTACGGATGCGATTGGTGCCCTGCTCGCAGGGCCTTCCGCTGAAGAAAGAAAGAAAGGCCTGACCTCGCTCATCCCGGACGGTACAAAACTGATATCCATTTTGGTCAGGGGTTCAACAGCCTATCTTAACTTCAACGAACAGTTCCAGTTCAATTCCCACGGCGTGGAAGGGTATGTACAACAATTGCGGCAGGTAATCTGGACGGCTACGGAATTCGAATCGGTCAAGGATGTGCAGATACTCATCGACGGCCGCCGCCTGGACTATCTTGGACCGGAAGGTATCCAGATTGGCAAACCCCTGGATCGCGATTCAATCTGACAAGTCGGACCTTTCAACCAACGGCCTTTTCGTTGCCAGGTCCTGTGCCATCCACCACAACTCCGCTGGCCGTACCGCCCTGAACAAGCGCTACCTTCCTCCCGAACCCCTCGATGGATACGGCCTTCCTTGTTTCGGTGTCAAAGCCAATCAGGGCGCCACTGATTGCCACTGCTCCAGCGGCGCATTCCATCCGGAAAGGGATGAGGGTTTTACATCTGTTCAGGCAGATGGTTGCATCCATCCCGATTATGCCGTCAACAACGCCTGTCATGCCTAAATCGGTGATATACGCTGTGCCTTTGGGCAACAAGCGTGCGTCCGCGGTACGTACATGGGTATGGGTTCCCACGATCGCCCCTACCCGACCATCCAGATGAAACGCCAGGGATTCCTTCTCCCGGGTGGTTTCCGCGTGGAAATCGATAAGCGTAATGACCGATTTCCCATCCAGTTCATCCAACAAGCGTTCACCCATATGGAAAGGGCAATCTATAGGTGACATTTCTTCCCGCCCCTGCAGATTGATGATGGCCCAGGCGATCCCGTCCTTCACGAAAACGCCGCTGCCGTGGCCGGGCGCATCTTCCGGGTAGTTCGCCGGTCGCAGGAGACGCGCTTCCGAGTCCAGGAAGGGCCAGAGATCGCGTTTCTCCCAGACATGGTTGCCGCTGGTCACGACATCGGCTCCTGCAACCAAGATCCGCTCCAAGGTGGCGGGGGTCAGACCGAATCCGCTGGCAGCGTTCTCCCCGTTTACTATGACAAAAGAAGCGCCGAATTCAGCTATCAAGGAACGCAGGTCCGATTCCAGGACCGCAATACCCGGATCGCCCACGACATCGCCAATCAGCATGACTTTTACCAGGGACATGTGGACCTCTTTTCCCGGAAGCATGCACGCCCCTCAGGACCTGCATGCATAATCTGTATAGAAAAAAAGCGCGACGCACCAATCGATGCGCCGCGCCTGAAGTCTGAATAAGAGCACACCCTTCGGCGAGGTTTCCCTTCGTCTGCGGATACGTCTAGCGGGCGTATTCCACAATGCGGGTTTCCCGAATAATGGTCACCTTGATACGGCCCGGATAGCGCATATCGGTCTCGATCTTCTTCGCGATCTGCTTGGCCAAGTCTTTGGACTGGTCATCGCTCACAGCCTCGTTGTTCACCAGGATGCGCAATTCGCGTCCGGCCTGTATGGCGTAAGCCTTGTCGACCCCAGAGAAACCTTCGGCGATGGATTCGAGATTCTCCAACCGCTTGATGTAGTTATCCAAAGTCTCGCGCCGTGCACCGGGCCGGGCAGCGGAAATCGCATCCGCTATCTGCACCAGCACCGATTCGATGCAACTGGGTTCCACGTCGTTGTGGTGGCTTCCGATGGCGTTGATGACCCGCGGGTCCTCGCCCATCTTTCTGGCCATTTCCATGCCCAATTCGGCATGGTTCAGATCCGAATCCGACTCCACACCCTTGCCGATATCGTGGAGCAGGGCTCCGCGTTTGGCGATTTCCCTATTGGCACCAACTTCCGCCGCGAGCATGCCCGCGATGATTGCCACCTCTTTCGAGTGGTACAATACATTCTGGCCATAGCTGGTACGGAAATACAGACGTCCCAAGGTACGTATGGCGTCCTGGTTCATGTTGTGCAGACCCAAATCGAACAGGACCTTTTCGCCCTCTTCGAAGATCTTCTGCGAAATTTCCCTGGTAACCTTCTGGACCACTTCCTCGATGCGCGCAGGATGGATCCGTCCGTCTGAAATGAGACGTTCGAGGGATACTTTGGCAATTTCGCGGCGTACCGGGTCGAAGCATGAAATGACGACGGCTTCGGGGGTATCATCGATGATTACGTCGACGCCGGTAAGCGTCTCCAAGGTACGGATGTTCCGCCCCTCGCGACCAATGATGCGACCCTTCATTTCATCGTTCGGCAGGGTCACCGTCGTGACGGTAACCTCGCTGGTTACTTCCGTTGCAAGACGTTGGACCGTGGTTACCAGAATGTCCCGGGCCTTCTTTTCGGCGGCGAGATTCGCTTCAACCTCAATCTTGTTCAGGAGTCCCTGTGCGTCATGCTTGGCTTCGTTTTCCAAGGTCTGAATAATGAGGGCTTTCGCGTCCTCGCTGCTCATACCGGAAATGCGCTCGAGCTCGGAACGGTACCGCTCCTCCTCGTGCTCCAGAGCCTCTTCACGAGCGGTCAAGGAAGAACCCCGTTCGACCAGCACTTCTTCCTGCTTATCGAGGGTTTCGACCTTCTTGTCTATAGCTTCTTCTTTCTGCTGCACCCGCCGTTCATAGCGTTGCAACTCTCCCCTGCGTTCCCGGATTTCCCTTTCTTGCTGTGTCCTTTCCCGAATGAGTGTATCTTTCGCTTCGAGAAGGATCTCCTTTTTCTTGGCCTCAGCTTCTTTTATCGCATCCTGTTTGATGCGCTCGGCCCGCTGTTCGGAAGCCGAGAGTTGGAATCTGGCGTACAGCCATCTAATTGTCCAGCCTAGGGTTAACCCGGCGAGGGGGAGGATTATCCAAGTAATCATGGACCCTCCTGCCAAACTTGCCGTATTCGATTATTATAGCAAAGGAGGGATAATTGTCAAGCAAATCGTTCAAAATGAATGAATTACATTCTGAACTCGGAACCCAGATAGACGCGGCGCGCCATGTCATCGGCCAGGATAGTCTCCCTGTCGCCCTGCGCGACGATGATGCCTTCGTTGATTATGAAGGCCCGGGTGGTGATATCCAGGGTATCCCGCACGTTGTGGTCGGTGATGAGCACCCCTATGCGCTGCTCGGATAATCGGCGAACCAGATTCTTGATTTCAAAGACAGCGATGGGGTCTATGCCGGCAAAGGGCTCGTCCAGAAGCAGGAATTTGGGTTCGATGGCGAGGGACCGGGCAATCTCGGTTCGGCGACGCTCGCCCCCGGAAAGCGTATAACCGGGCTGCTTGCGCAAACGCGCGATTCCGAATTCATCCAGCAACTCGTCCAGCTTTCGCTTTTTCTCAGCCCCTGTCAGGTCGCTGCGGGTTTCAAGAATAGCCCAAATATTTTGCTCCACGCTCATTTTTCTGAAAATGGATGGCTCTTGGGGTAGGTATGCGATGCCTTTGCGGGCCCGCTTGTACATAGGTTGGGTGGTAATGGTTACGCCGTTCATGACTACATTTCCCTTGGTGGGACGATGGAATCCGACAATCATATAGAAAACGGTCGTCTTTCCGGATCCGTTTGGACCCAGCAAACCCACGACCTCCCCATTGGTCATGGAAAAGCTGACGCCCCGAACGACTTCCTTACGCCCAAAACGCTTGTGCAGGTCATTGACGGCGAGCACATGGTCAGGGCTTGTCATCGGACTTTTTCTCCTTGAGCGACCCGCTCACCGTACCTTCCATGGAGACTTCATCGGTCTCCAGGTCAACCTGCATGCGGTCGGCGCGGAATTCGTCGCCTTCCTTGAAAACCACAGGCATGCCGGACAACTCCAGGGTTTTCTCTTCCCTCCGATACAGGGCCCATTCGGAACGGCACACGAGCTCGTCCTTGAAAATACGCACTCCGATCTGAAGGATCGCGATCCCACCCTCATCGTTATACTCAATAAAGCGACCTTTGGCGATGACGGAATTCTTCTTGTCTTCCAGCGTGGAGTTGCCTTCCAGACGGGCTATTTTAAGCTTCCGGTCGTAACGAAGGCGTTCGGTTATGAAGCGGATGCCCTTTTCCGTATCGACGCCGCTTACTGAACCCGTACAATCCACAAAACGGTTTTCATCTCCGGAAAGCTCGATCCGATCCGCCGTGAGGGTGAGGGTTTCGGAAATGACCTTCGCAGACCCTTCCAGAATGGTGGAATCCTTGCCCAAGGCCCTGGACCCGCTCATGCGGTTGGCGCTGAATCGGAAAATATCGGCCGCAAAAACAGTGCTTGATCCGAACCCCGCAGCCAAAACGGACCACGCCAGCAGGAAGAGCGTGGTTTTCCTCACGGAGTCGCCCCAGCGGAAAGCAGATCAGCGGAAAGCAAATCAGCGGAAAGGACCTCAGACCCGCCTTCGATACTTTCCGGGACTTTGGCCGCCGACGGAACGATCCCGTTCTCGGAGTCGGCAGTTCCGGTGGAGCTTGGATTTCCTCCGGAAATGTCGGCCAAGATCGCCTCTTCGGACACCGCATGAGCTCCGGATTCGGACACCGTGAGCACCGGGACTGCTTCGGCATCCTCATCCGAATCCACCCAAGTGCCGGTGACGGTCCCGGTAAAATCCCAACTCCTGCTGCGGGCATCGGCTGCGAATCCGATACCGGAGAGGTAGGTACCGTCACCCTTCTTGATAAGCACAGCTCCGTTTTCCGGTCCGGTCAGGCCTTTCTCCTCGTCCCTCCACGAGAGGGCTTCGGTTTCTATCAGCACATCCTCGTCGGGAACGGACACGCTCACCCCGCCGGACATGAGGACATCTCCGCTTGCCAGATCGATCTCGGCAGAAGCGGCAACCCCCTTCGCCCCTCCGGTACCGTCCGCACGGAACTGTTCGAAGCGGGGGGAAGTGACGATCATTTTCTGTGTCTTTTCAAAACGTTCGGCAGATTCGGCCTGCAGGCGAACTATCGGCTTACCGTCCCGAACCCGGACGTATTCCACATCTGTCATGATCAGGTCCGGCCTTGTCTCGTCCAGGGTCTCGACGCTTCCATAATCGAAACTGCACGAAGCGAATCCTAGTAGGACCAAGGCAAGGATGGCACGACCCAGCATCATATTGCCTAGTTCCGCGATCGCAAGCGGTCCCGGGAAGCCGCTATGAAGGCCCGGAACAGGGGGTGCGCGGAGGTGGGTTTGGACTTGAATTCCGGGTGGAACTGCACTCCTACGCCCCAAGGATGTTCCGGCCACTCGACGCATTCCACCAAACTCTGATCCGGGGTAAAAGCCGCAAGTTTCAGGCCGGATTGGACCATTTCCGCCCGGTATACGTTGGCGAATTCATAGCGATGCCGGTGGCGTTCCCATACGGTCTGGTTTTCAGTTTCCGGATAATAGGCTGCCAAGGGCTTCGAACCCGGTTCGAGGATGGACTCACTCTTTCCCAGCCGCATGGTTCCACCGTAATTCTTGACATCCACCTGTTCTTCCAAAAGACTGACCACCGGATGCTTGGTATCGGGATCGAATTCCGTGGAATCCGCATCCTGCCAGCCCAGGACGTTGCGGCCCCAGTCGATGACCATGATCTGCATTCCCAGACAGATGCCAAAATAGGGGACCTTATTCTTCCTTGCCCATTCGGCGCCGCGCACCATGCCGTCGATACCACGCTGGCCAAAACCACCCGGGATCAGAATGCCGTCCACGGGGCCTCCCGCAGCCGTATCGCCCAGGAAGGTACCGGGGTCCACGTCACCCTCGAGTTTCGAGGAATCAAGCTTGACCAATTCCACCCCTACACCGCACTCGAGACCCCCGTGAAAAAGGGCCTCGTATACCGACTTGTACGAATCATGGAGTTCCATGTACTTACCGACTATGCCGATCCGAACGGTTTCCTTTCGGGCACGGAAGCGCTCCATCATGGAGGTCCAGGACCGGAGGTCGGCGTGCCGGCTCTCGACACCGAGCTTCTTCAGCACAACCTGGTCAAGATTCTGGTCGTGGAAAATGAGGGGAACCTCGTAGATAGTCGTGTGGACGTCGTAGGAGGTAAAAACTGAATCGCTTTCGACATTCGTGAAGAGGGCTATCTTGCGCCTGGTGGCCTCGTCCAGCATGGTGGGAGCCCTACAGACCAGGATGTCAGGCTGGATGCCCTGTTCCTGCATGGCCTTGACCGAATGTTGGGTGGGCTTTGTCTTTATTTCACCTGCCGAGACTTCCGGTACCAGCGTCAGATGGACCGAGAGGGCATTGGTACGCCCCAACTCGTGTATGAGTTGCCGGGCGGCTTCAAGAAAGGGTATGGACTCTATATCGCCAACCGTACCGCCCACTTCCACTATCACTATATCGGCCTCCGGGTCCTTGCCCACTGCAAGTATCCTGCCCTTTATTTCATCGGTGATATGGGGGATGACCTGAACGGTCCGGCCCAGGTAGCGGCCTTCCCGTTCCTTTCGGATGACCGCATCGTAAACCTGGCCGGTAGTGATGGAGTTTGCCCTCGAAAGCGGACTACGTGTAAAACGGGCATAATTCCCCAAGTCCAGGTCGGTTTCGGCACCGTCATCGGTAACATAGACTTCTCCATGCTGGTAGGGACTCATGGTACCGGCATCGACATTGATATACGGATCACATTTCACCATCCGCACGTTCAGGCCGCGGCTTTCCATGAGCGCGCCCAATGAAGAAGCGGCGACGCCCTTGCCCAAACTGGAACACACGCCGCCGGTGACGAAGATATACTTGTTCATGTAGCGGAATTATCCCCGCCGGAACGGGCTTCGTCAACGGCGAAACACCTTATGCTCGAAGCTCTGTTCCCTTGTGACCGAGGAATAGCACGGAATCTTCGGGATGAAAAACGGGATGGGTCTCTTCCAGGTCGCCCATGATACGTTCCGCCAAATCCGGATTCGCTAAGATGGGCGAACCCAGCCGCAACGCCAAGGCTATGCCGTCCGAAGGGCGGACCTCCATGGAAAAGGATTTAAAGCCCTTCCGATAGCGGATTCGGCTCAGGAAACCATCTTCCAGGCGTTCATATAGTTCAAATGACTGGAGCTTGAAGCGGTGACGACGCAGGAATTCCGCGAGTAGGTCATGGGTTAGCGGCCGTGGAGGGTGAAGTCCTTCCAGTTCGATTATGATGGCACTCGCTTCGAAAGCCCCAACGGGAACGGTTATCAGGAACAGACCTGAAATATCACGTATGAGAACCGTAGGAGCGTCGGATTCGCCATCCAGGGCAACACCAGCAACGGTGAATTCCAATTTCTTCACTTCTTCCCACTTCCTTATAAGTAACCTTACAAGTAAATATAGCACGCTGAATATCAATTGACAGCGACACCACCTGTCCATACACTTTACCCGAGGACCTTGGGATCCTCAGGATGCCCTCAGTAAGGGAACAGCAGGCGGCGTATGGCGGATTTTCTCGAAAACAGCGATTTCGATATGTATCGCAAACTCATCTACGATGAAAGTGGCATTCATTTTTCCGCAACCAACAGATCCATTCTGGAAAGCCGCTTGAAGGAACGCCTTCGCGAGAAGAAGTTGGATCATGTAAAACAATATTACGAGCTGATAGTCCGCAGCAAAGAGGAAATGAAAGCGTTTCTGGACTCGATCACGACTAACCTGACGCGCTTTTTCCGGAACCAGGCTCACTTTGATGCCTTCGAGAAGTTTGTGATTCCGGAGCTCATGAAAATCAAGAAGCCCACAGGAGATTATAAAATCCGGGTTTGGAGCGCCGGTTGTTCAACGGGCGAGGAACCGTACACCATCGCCATGATGCTCAAGGAACTGCTCTCGCCACCTTGGACGGCCGAAATCATCGCCAGCGATATCAGCCTCAAATCGCTCATGGTGGGCAAGGAAGGATTCTATTCGGATGCCCGCATAGTCGGCATCCCCGAGGCTCAGTTAAAAAGACATTTCGACAAGGTCGAGGGCGGTTACCGCATCCACGAAGAGCTCAAGCGCATGATCCGGTTCGATTATCATAACCTGAAATTCGATTCGGGCTCACGCAACCTGGACGTTGTCTTTTGCAGGAATGTGCTCATTTATTTCGACGAAGCCGCACAGAAAGCGTCGGTGGAACGTTTTTGGAATTCGATGGGCAACAAATCCTTTCTTTTTATCGGCCATTCAGAGTCCTTGTTCGGCATGAACACGAAATTCGAATTCGTTAAAACAGAGTGGGCGTGCTTCTACCGCAAATACCTGGCCTGAAAAGGAGCTTCCCGTGACCGATGCCGTTTCCGTGCTGATAGTCGACGATTCAGCGCTCATGCGGAACATCATTTCGCGAATGATAGAATCCACCCCTGGGTTGGCAGTAGCGGAACGCGCCATGAACGGCAACTTCGCACTACAGAAAATCTCCCGTTGCGATCCGGACGTCATCGTACTGGATCTTGAGATGCCGGAAATGAACGGTATCGAATTTCTAAGGGAGCGCAAACGCCTGGGATTGGAAATTCCCGTAGTCATCCTCTCTTCCATAGCCAGGCGCGGTGCTGAAATAACCATGGAAGCCCTCGGCTTGGGGGCGAATGATTTTATGATGAAACCTACAGGTGCCGCTTCCGAAGACGTCAAGGCCGTCCGCTCACAACTGACCGATATGCTTTTCGCGTATGGAGCCCAGTACCGGGCGAAGCGTGGAAAACCGGTGCCGCGCAGCGTCAGGGACGAGTTCACCAAGGCAAAAGATAGCGATGCCGATAGGAAGAATGGCACTTCCGGACTACCTCCTGCAACTTTCCGGGTCCCAGCTGCTGAAAACCGCTCCGAAACACCAGTGGAAGAACACGTTTCGGCCAAATCAAGCCTCCCCGGAAGACCTACGGCAAAACCCATGGAAGCGCCGGCACCCCGAAGCGCAAAGAGATCCGGGCCTATTGAAATCATTGCCATCGGCATTTCTACTGGGGGACCAAATGCCCTGCGCGAAGTATTCGCCAAGTTGGATCCGGATTTGCGCCAGCCGATATTGGTAGTCCAGCACATGCCGGCCGGTTTCACCGCCGAATTCGCCAAGAGCCTGGATCGAATCTGTCCCCTGGAAGTCAAGGAAGCCCAGGAAGGGGATGTCATAAAACCGGGCCGTGTATTGATAGCTCCCGGAGATCACCATCTTTCCATAGAAAAGCGCCCCCTCGCCACGGTCGCAAGGCTTTCCGATGATCCTCCCATGAACGGACACAGACCGTCGGCAGACGTGCTTTTCGCGTCAGTTGCCAAGGAATTCGGAAATCGGGCCATGGGCGTAATCATGACGGGGATGGGAAGGGACGGGGCAAAGGAATTGGGCACCATTTTCCATGAAGGTGGAATTACGATTGGACAAGACGAGGCATCTTCAGTAGTTTATGGTATGCCCAAGGTGGCATGGGAGTTGGGCCATGTGATGGAACAGATTTCGCTGGATCGGATGGCGGAACGCATGTGCAGGCTGGCCAAGGAACAAAGGTAATAACGCGCCGGAAATGACGCGCGCCGGAAAGGCGGGGAGGTTTACGATGAAGAAAGCGTACCGATGCGAGGATTGCGGCAAGGAAGTCATGCAGGACGGGAAGAAAAAAGCACCCGACTGTTGTGGGGATACCATGAAAGAAATTTCATTGGCAGCCTGCCGCGATGCAGGTCCGGAATCGAGCGGTTCAGGTGCCGAGCCCTGTGAGGATTTTACCGGAAAGCAGTCCTAGGTCTATTCAGCGCCCCTTTCAAACATTATTCTGAAAGGGGTACCTGATTTTAGTTAAAATCCGCGGGCGGTTCTTCGTTTGGATAAGCGCTAGCCTCTGCGGATCCTACCGGCGAATTTTCCGCTTCAAATTCTTCTTCCGTTACCACCCGTATGATTTCAGGCATGGATGTTACGGGGAATAGTTTCTTAAGCCAATATATTCCGAAAAATCCCAGTCCCATTCCAACCACCCCAGCCGCAGCGCGGGCAGCATCGCTCGATGCGGGACGAAAAAGGGCTACACCCACGAAAGCCAGGGTAAAAAGTACCAGCGGCGGAAGAAGGACCCACAGGGCTTGCCCGGCGATTACGGAGGGTTCGGTCCGGAGTTCCACCAGACCACCTTCCACTAGAGGAAAGTTTAGTGCGTTGTTGGCGGTCATGATTTTGCCGTTTACCCGGCACTCTTCGTTCATACACCCAAAACACCCGCCCAGCTCACCCCCCTTAACCGTTATCGTCTTCCCTTCTATCTTCTGGATCCTGCAAATCTCCACCATGGGACACCTCCGGACACGGAACACTGATACGTTCGATGGAAAGCGCCTTCCCATCGGGGCCTAATTCTATCAATACGCCCTGCAAGGCGGGGCGGGACCAAGCCTCCTTGGTCCAGTCAGGAATGCCTGTGAGAAATTCCTGTATGCGGGGAACCGGATCGTTCCCGCCCACAGAATCAAGGCTACCTGTCCTGCCCGCATCGCAAATCACGGCGGTTCCATTTGGCAAGACCATTTCGTCCGCCGTCTGAACCCGGCCGTGGGAACCGACAACCGCGGAACAGCGTCCGTCGGCAAAACGGAACAACGAAAGTTTTTCCGCAGTGGCGGCCGCGTGGAAGTCAACGAAAACATAGGGCGTTTCGCGTTTCAGGCGTTCCACCAATTCGGGCAGGGCAGTGAACGGGTTGTCAGCGTGGGTCCGGTCGAAACCGGCCTGCCCAAGCAGGCAGATGACGCCGACCTTGCAGACCCCGGCAGTGAACACCCTGGCACCCCAACCGGGAGCGAAGGCACCCAGATTGGCCGGCCTGAGCACGTAGGGCATCTTGGGAAGGTTCTCCACCAGGTCCTTTTTAAAAAAGGCACATTCTCCGGTAGTCAGTACTTCGACTCCCAGTTTTCGAATGTAGGCTGCATGGTTACGTCCCAAACCAAAACCGCCAGTGGCTCCATCTGCGCAGGCAATCGTGAAATCCACCTTGCGCTCACGTTTGAGCTCGGGAAGGGCCTTCTTAAGGCTATATATGCCAGCCTTGCCGACCAACTCAGCGATATAAAGGATTTTCATGGGATTGTGCACCTAGTGGCGGGGATGGGGCAACTCTTTGAGCCGACGGTCGAATTCTACGGCCGCCCGCACATCACCGAGCTCCGTGCAACAGTCCCGAAGGTTGAAAACCCCGTCCCGATATAGGGGATCGATTGAAACAGCATACTCGAAACAGGTTCTGGCTTGGACGAAATCGCCCTTGACGAAACAAAGGACGCCCAAGTTATTCCAACAGCGCGAAGCGGAGTCGTCCCGCTCCAAGGAACCGCGATAGAAGAATTCCGCTTCCTCGTAGTGTTCGCGTTCATAATGCAACAGGCCCAGGGCGCCCCAGGCTTCCGCATTGTCGGAGTCGATGGTCCTGCAACGTTCGAAACTCTCTTCCGCAAATTCATATTCTCCGTTTCTATGCTGGGCGATGCCCAGATTGAGCCAGAGGAGTGGATTGCCCGGGTCCATGATGAGGGCCTTACGGAACAAGGGGATCGCGTCGAAGGGGCGGTTCGCTTCGGTGAGCATTATGCCGGAATCGTTCAGGGTTGCAGCCGTTTCCATTGGATCCTCCTTTTATCCTGATATTGTACTCCTAATATAGTCCATTCGGTACGACTCGGCCAGCTGGTAGGCACATTCAGACCTTGATTATTTATTGATCCCCACCGATTTTCGCGTTATATTCAAGTAGGATTATAAATGGCGGAGCGTGGTGTGAACCGGCCCGTCGAACCGCTTCGTAAGAAGGGTTCAACCAAACCGGGCCAAAAGGCCGGTAACGAGGAGCCTTATATGAAAGGCAACAAGGTGTACGTGGATCTGGGTACCATTTTCGACGAAATTTTCGACGCTGCCCGAGAATTCGGCGATGAGTTCCAGAAAAATTTTGACCAATTCGGGCATCATTTCGGGGAAGGAAACCCCTTCGCCGGTAAAGGCCCCTTCGCTGAAGGCGGTTCCTTTGTTCACCGGGGACCTCCCGGTCAGGACGAGAACGTCGATTACTACCCCAACTATTCGTATCCCCCCATGAACGTGTACATGACTCCCAATCGCAGCCTGGTATTCGAATTCGCCCTATCAGGCTTCGACGAAAAGGACATCAGCCTCTCGTTCCAGGGTGATTACATGGTGTTCTCCGCGCGGATGTCCCTGGAACCCCAAGCGGATGAGGGAGTACGCTATTTCAAGCGCCGTCTCAAGCTGAAGGATATCGAAAAGCAGAAATACTACGTGCCGCTGGACAAGTTCGCCCAGCAAGAGGTCAAGGCGGCCTATCGCAACGGCATACTTAAGGTTAGCATTCCTCCCAAGGAAGAGACCGAAGCGAACGAAGGCATCAAGATAGAGATCATCAAGGAAGGCGAATAGCTGTTGCCAGTCCGTCCGGCCTTCCTCCGTTCGGATGAGGGGTCCGGTTGTACGGTTTGAAATGACAAGGGCTGTCCACCTGTGGACAGCCCTTTTTTATCGGTTGGCACGTGTTGGTACTTGACAGGGTGGAAGCAATCCCTGAATCAATGCTTGTCCTTGACCTTTTCCTTTTCCTTGATGACCTTGGCTTCCAGCTTGTCCATTAATTTGTCTATGGCGGTATTCAGATCAAAATCACGGTCCGACACATGGATGGAGACGCCCCAGCGGAAATTGACCGTACATTCGACGCTGAAGTCTTTTTCTTTCGTAAAGGTGAGCAGAAGATCCACGATCATGTTTTCGGCATTTGGGATGCGCTCGATCTTTTTATCGAGGAATTCGCGGGTTCCTTCCCTCAGGGTAAAGTGAACAGCCTTTACGTCGATGTTCATGCCTGCCTCCTATGGCTTGTAATCGGTACCCCTGCCTAACGGTCGTACGAAGAACCCAGAGCCAGTTCCTTACGGTACTTCGCCACCGTCCGTCGGGCAAGCGGTATCCCTTTGCGGGCAAGGAGATCGGCCAACTCCTGATCGGAGAAATGCCGCCCCTCGTCCGCGATGATCTCCCTGATGATTTCCTTGACGCCTTCCTTTGAATAGCGTGAGCCCCCGGAACCGGCGCCGCTTATGGAATTGGTGAAAAAGTATCGAATCTCGAAGATTCCCCATTCGGTCTGTATATATTTGCCGTTCGCGATGCGGGAGACGGTGGTTTCGTGGACCCCGATCTCCTGCGCAATATCCTTCAGCGTTAGGGGGGCGAGCTGTTTTGGACCATTGATGAAAAAATTACGCTGGAATTCGACCAAGGCGCGAGCCACCCTGAGCATGGTGTGGTTCCTTTGGTTGACCGATCGGATGAACCAGCGGGCTTCCTTGATGTTTTCCTTGACAAAGTCCCGCACCGGCTTGCCGCCATCCTTTTCGTCGGAAAGCTTCATGAAGAAAGGATTTATTCCCAGGACGGGAATCTCTTCCTCGTTGAGTACGATAACGAAATCGCCGTCCTTGCGGATGATCTGCAAATCCGGGGTCACGTAGCGGGTCTCGCTGGTATCGAATTGTCGACCAGGGAAAGGCGTCAATTCCTTGACCCGTTCGAGTATGGCCAGCACTTCGGCCTCGGTGAGTTTCATCTTTTTGGCCACTTCGGCGATTTTCCCCCGCTCCAGCAGGTCCAGATGTTCTGCAACGAGAGCCTCCATGCCTGCGGGAGCATCCGGAAGGAGCCTGGCCTGAACTACGAGGGATTCCCTATAATCCGCGACGCAGGTGCCTTGGGGCTCAAGGGAACGGATCAGATCCAGCATGCCAGCGGTAAGGGTTTGATCCTCATCCTTGAGCAGCAGCCCGAGGGGTTCCTTATAAAAGCCGTCAGCATCCAGGTTCTGCACCAATAGTTCGCCAACGCGAAAATGGGTTTCGTCTATGGGCTGCAGGCGTAGTTGCCATAAAAGGTGTTCCTGCAGGGTTTCAGGATTGGAAAGAACACCTTCGATAAATTTCCGTTGCTCATCGCCGTCGTCGTCCCCACCGCCCCTGCGGGCGAAACCGGAGTCCGAGGTGGCTTCGAAATAATCATCTTCCTCGCTGCGGGGGGTGTAATCGTCCAAGGATACGGTAGCCCGGTCTTCCATGACCTCCAAGGCCGGGTTGTGGTCGATTTCTTCCTGGATGCGTTCGCGCAGCTCCACCACCGGCAATGCCATCAGCTTGATGGATTGAAAAAGCTGAGGGTTCATTTTGAGCCGTTGTTCCTGAACGAAAGATGGACGCTGAAGCTGCACCGGACGGATTCCTCCCAAGACAACTATTGTCTCCCACCGGGTCTTTGTCAAGTTGAAGCGCACTTGATGGGGATGCTTGACGCTTGTCCGGGCCGTCTCTATAGTCGGGACAAAGGCGGATTTTGATGATGACTGCAGGGACCAGGACTGTACGGAAGAGGCTTGAGGCACTGGGAACGGGGATACCGGAATTACTGTTGCCTGCAGAAGGAATCGATCTGGAAGCTTGGGCTGTCGTTGCCTGCGACCAATTCACCCAGGATCGTTCGTACTGGAAGCAGGTCGAGGATCGTGTGGGTTCTGCTCCCTCCACCCTTCGCATGATACTTCCCGAAGTTTTCCTGGAAGATGGTGACCGTGCCGAGCGTATAACGAAAATCAGCGCATCCATGCGCGCATATCTGGATGGTGGAGTATTTGCGCCTCCGGCCAGGGGAATCGTCTATATCGAACGTTCGACCCCGCAGCAAGCCCTGCGCCGTGGGCTTGTTCTGACCATAGATCTGGAACGTTACCGTTGGGAACCCAGCGAACGGCCTCTGATCCGTGCTACGGAAGGCACCGTGCGGGAGCGGATTCCGCCGCGCATGGAAATTCGCCGGGGTGCTCCCTTGGAGTCCCCCCACGTGCTGCTGCTGGTAGACGACGACGAACGCCGGCTTATCGAAGGCCTGGGAGAACGGGCAAAAGCGCGCAAGCCCCGTTATTCAACCAAGCTCATGACAGGAGCTGGTGAAATCCGTGCCTGGCTCATGGATACGGACGCCGATTTCAACTTCATCGCCGATGAGCTGGAACGGCTCGCCCACAAGGCTGCCCTGCGCTATTCGGACGCAAAAGCCAAAACGGTACCCGCAGGTGCGGCGACCGGAGCGGCTGGGGTCGGCGGAACACGCGAGGATCCCTTCCTGTACGCGGTGGGGGACGGGAACCACTCCCTGGCCACCGCAAAAGCGGTCTGGGATGAGTACAAGCACGCCCATAGGGCTGACAAGGATATAATGGACCATCCCGCCCGCTGGGCGCTGGTAGAAGTGGAGAACATCTACGACGACGGCATCTGTTTCGAACCCATCCATCGCGTGGTATTCGGCACCAGTACGGATGAGCTGCTCACGGCGCTTTCTGTCATGAAGGATTTTAAGGCCACCAAAGTCGGGAATGCTGAAAAACTGGAAAACCTGGTTGCCGAACCCTCAGCGACCGGAACCAGGTATGGGCTTTCCTGCGGGGCAGAAAACGTACTGATAGAAACCACCGTCACCGGCCTTTCAACCGATGCACTCCAGCCTATCCTGGACACCTTTCTGGCCGCCTCTCCCAAGCGTTCCATCGATTACCTGCACGGAGCCGACGAGACCATCAGGATAGGAAAGACGCCCGGAGCGGTGGGCATATTGTTGCCGCCCATAGGAAAATCCGATCTTTTCTCTACCGTAGCCAGGAAGGGTCCCCTGCCCAGAAAAAGCTTTTCAATGGGGGAAGCGATAGAAAAGCGTTTCTATCTTGAATGCCGCGCGCTTTTCTGCTAGCATAAAAAATCTTACGCCGGCGTGGTGAAATGGCAGACACGGTGGACTCAAAATCCACTGCCTTCACGGGCATATCGGTTCAAGTCCGATCGCCGGCATAGTTTGAAAAGATGCTGATCCTGGAGCCATAACGGGAATGCAGAGCTATGCGCGTTACCTGAACAACATCCCCATCAATCCAAGCGTGGCGGCAAAGGTTCTGGGCATGGTGGAAAGACAGGATTTCAGTTTCAATTCCCTTGAAGAAGTCATCCGCGCAGATGCCGCCCTCACCTCCAAGATCCTCCGCATCGCCAATTCCGCGTTGTATGCGCGCCAGAACAAGGTTACAAAACTTCAGAACGCCATCACCATCCTGGGAACCAATACCATAAAAAACCTGGTTATCCTTGTGACCGGTGCAAGCCTTTTCCAGAAAAACTGGAATTCGCCCTTCTATTCCTTCTTCTGGAGACATTCGCTTGCTACGGCCTTCATCGCGAAGAATCTTTCCATACGCACCAACAACAACCTCTACGCCGAGGAAGCCTTCGTAGCCGGTCTGCTGCACAACATAGGACAGGTGGCACTCTTCGCCCACGATCCCAATAAATATGAGGAGTTGCTCCAAAGCTCGGTTTCACAGGACAGGCGCATCAGCGAACTGGAGCTCGAACAATTTGGCACTACCCACAAGGAAGTCGGACACGAGGTCCTTTCGGGCTGGACCTTCCCCGAAGTGTATTCGGACACCTCCCTGGAGCACGGGAACAACAACATCACCTCCACCCATAAGCACGTCGTGGTGATCGTTTCCGTCGCCGATTTCCTGTCATCCAACTGGTTCGTCCTGGAAACCAACCCAAAACCTATCAGTCTGCTGGACAACTATCTGGCATTCCTATCCATTAATGCGCAGGAACTGGACGAATACCAGGCGGAATACCGGGCCTTGCTTCAGAAGGACGCGATGTACATCGAATTCCAGAACCTCGTCAAGGAATGATGTAACCGGGCAAGCCGATGGAGGCTCCCACCGATACCTGGGCCATCCAGTATTCCGAAGCGCTGAAAGGCAGGGCGCCGTAAGGCCCCGTCTGGCTACCGTACAATTCCACGAACAGCGCGATGTCGCCCTTCGACAACTCCGCCCTAAGCTGGGTTTCCAGGTTCAGGGACTGTTTGGGTTCATGGTTGGTGGAATCGGCGTAGTGTCCTCCCCACACCCTGCCTGATAAGCCAAGCACCCATTCACTCCCGGTGCCCATCCAGGATGCCAACTGCAAGCCTCCCTTGGCGATGAGGACCTCGCTGGGAGCGTAATAATCGTAGTATTCGTCCTTTGGCTTCTTTTTCGCAGAATCCTCCCAGGACAGGACGCCGCCAAGGGTGAGCGTCGTCCATGGCGCAGTTTTCAGGACGACGCCAGCTGTTCCTTCTACCAAGGCGGTATACAGCGTATTGGGATCATCCTTGTCCGGTGAGTCTACATTCGCCATCCGACCATACAGGCGGGCACTGGCGGTTCGGACAATGATATTCGGGGGCAGGTTGAAATAGGCGGAGACACCCGCATCAGAGGCATGCTGGAAATAGGCTGAACGGGAAGGCAGGAACGTGTCCTTGATGCGTTCATACGCATAGTTTCCAGAAAACCCGAAGGGTCCACGCTTCCAGGTAACCCCTGCCCCCGCGCTGGGAGAAAGGTCCAGACTTGAAGAAAGGTCAGTCACGGACAGGATGGTTCCGTCCGTATCCACAAGCCCTACGTTGGTCATCAGGGTACCGCCGACAGATCCCGACAAGCCCAAATCCAGGGGATTGAACCTGAAAAGGATGGAGGTGTTCATGGTCTGCAAACCCACCGATTCGGTCTTGGTCTCGTCAGGGGACGAGTGGATGCGTATATCATCCATGACCCAGGAAGCACTATAAGCGGTCATGCTGGTACCACCGGCAGCAAAATCAAGCCGCCCCTGCTGGCTGGTACGGCCGGTATCGATGGTGGACGAGAGGTTGGAGGTAAAGCGGTCCGCATGGTTCCGTGCCAGGCGGTTGTACGAGGTCGCGATATTCTCGAATTTGGGATCCGTCCGGTAAACCTGCAAGTAACGGTTCATCGCACCAGACCAATCGCCGCCAAGTTCCAAAGCCCGGGCCAGGGTGAATAGGGCTGAAATATTACCCGGTGCGATATCCAGAATCCTTACCAGCTGGACCTGCGCATCCTCAAACCGGGTGAGCTTGAGGTACACCTCGCTCATTTCGCGCCTATCCTCTGTGGTCTCTGAATCGTGCTGGTAGATTCGCAGACGAAGCCTGGCAGAAGCACGACGGTACAGGCTGTCGGTATCCATTTTAAGCTGGGCGGAATGTGCCAGGATTGCCAGATTCAGATCCTGCAATGACTTCTGGAGAGCGACGGCTGCGTCCACATCACCCTCCGTGTAAAACCCTGCGCCGGTTTCAGGGAGGATGAAACCAGCTGAAATTTCTTCAAGGAGTGCCCCATGGCCAAATACGGTACTGTCCGTAAAAACTGCAGGATCCAGTACTTCACTGTTCCAAAGCTTGGCCTGGATGCGTGCCGCAACCAATGCGGCGGGAACCTGCACGACCGGCTCGTGGACGGCCTCAGCCTGTTCCGCTCCGCCCGAAGCTGGTTCTGCCGGAACTTCACCTGGACCCTCTTCGGTCTGATCCGGAATCGGGTCAGCTTCGGTGCCCGGAGCGCTGGTTTTTTTGGCATTTGCCGCTTTGGCGGCACTTTTTGCAGGAATGGCAGGGCGGGATTTCCGCTCGATCAGTTGAATTCGGGTTTCCAGGTATTCTGCCAAGGCATTTCCCTTGGCAGCGGCCAGTGCAAAATCATTGAGATCGGCTTCGCGGTTCCAGCGCCAGGATCCCAGCTTTGACAATGTTTCAGCGTCACCTGAGTAATGTCCGATTTCTTCCGCCGCAACATCCTTGAAGGAATCCAGCATTGCCAGATTCTTATCCACCAAATCCCGCAAGGATCGGACTTTAACCAAAGTTGTACCCAAGGCATTTTCCGCTGTGGATAATTTTTCATCCGCTTTCTGCTTGCGCAGGGGGTCCTTCGCGTTTCGGGTGC
This sequence comes from Breznakiellaceae bacterium, assembly GCA_964202565.1. Lineage (GTDB taxonomy): Bacteria > Spirochaetota > Spirochaetia > Treponematales > Breznakiellaceae > SZUA-426. Next base: position 28,140 of record CAXNJE010000011.1, read on the forward strand.
CATCCCATTCGGTTTTTGCTTTTTTCCAGTTGTCTACGGCTTTCTTCAATTCGGCGCCGCCAGCCTTCAGACCTGGCTCTATCCCCGCCAGATACGTGCGGTAGAGCGAGAACACGTCCATCAATCGATAGGTTTCCGCCAAGTCACGGTCAAGATCCAGGAATACCCGATACAGCTTGTTGATCAGGATATTCATACTCTCTGCCAGGGCGTCGTCAAGACGGCCATTCCAGAAAAACGCGCGGACCAATTCCTTGCGAAGGTCCAAGTCATCCGGATTCTCAAGGAGACGGTTTAAATAACGGTCAATGGCGGCTTGCTTCAAGCCTGCACTCACCAAAACCGCGTCGAGTAGTGCGGAAAGGCGTTCGGAATCGACAAAACGCTCGCGGACTTGTGCGAGGATGGCATCCGCTCCCTCAGAATCGTTATTGGCCAGGTAAGCCTTGGCTGCGAGCAGATAGAATTCCAGATTATCCGGGTACAGTCGGATAGCCTCGTTGTACGTCTCAAGAGCCTTGTCATCGTACCCATTGACTGAAAAGATCGAGGCCAGATCCTTGATGGTTCGGGGGTCGGTACTTGCTTTGGCCCAGGTCGCTTCAAGAAGGGTTTCCCCTTCCTTGACCCGTCCAGCCCAAAGGAAAGTCAGGCCGTTGTTCACCTTGAGATTCAGGCTATCGGGGAAAAGCGTGATCGCATCCCGGTACAGGTTGAGCGAATCCTGGTAACGGACCAGCCAGGCACTCACCTTGGCGGCTTCCGCCCATTCGGCTTCCTTGGCGGTGCTGCTGACGAGGTACTCGCGGAACAGGCGCAAACCTTCGTCGTAATCGCCGGACCACAAGCGATTCTTGGCCGAAAGCAGGGTCAGAAGAGGATCGTCGCCGGCAACCAATTTAGCGCGGGATAGTATCTTTATCGCGTTTCCATGATCTCCCAGCAGGCTATATACTTTTGCCAGTTGTATATACGCGGATCGGTCCGTAGGTTCCTCCTGAATGACAGCCTCGTATTCGGCGATGGAACTGTATGGATTGTCGATGGACCGGTCCGACAGGTTTTGAGGAAACAAGGGAGGCAGGAGACCAGGATCCAACGAACCGTCGGACACAGGAGAATCGGATTTCAGAAAAAAGAGTGCATCAAGAAAATAATAATAGCGCGTATCGTATCTGCGGCGTTCGGACACCTCGATACGTAGTGTATGGGTGCCTTTTTCCAGTACGACGGGGGCTTTGACCACCGCCCAATAGTTGGAGAGGGAATAATTTTCCACCACCGAAACATCTTCCCTATACAGCGGTACCAGTGGGCCTTCATCCAGGCTCCAGGAAAGTGGCGATATGTAGGAAGGATTCAGATCGCTTTTCGGTCCAGGTGGAGTACCGCCCAACCAGAAAGACCAGGTACCGCTTTCTTCCACCATGAAGGTGTATTCCGCAAAAAAGGGCGGGATCGCCTGGGGTTCGCGATTCAGCTGAAGCAAACGCAAGCCGGATGAACTGTAGTCCATAGTGGGTTGAGCGGCAAAATTGGTAGATACGGCATCCTCGCTCTCTATATAGATCAAGCCGGGAACGGTCGCCGGAAACACCGGTTCCACAATCGCGGCTTTCTGCGCGAAAGATGGACTGGAACAAAGTATCATCAGCGCTAAGGCCCTAACGGTCCGTTTCATTCGACAACCCCTTTCAGATCACTGCAATTCTTCCGATACACCAGTATATAGCGAACATACATGAAACATCATCGGTTACTCCGGATAGTCCTTGAATTATTGACCCTCACACTGCTGCCTTTGGGGGCTGGACTCATTCTGGGTGCCGACACGGCCTTTCTGAGGCTTAAAGGCGCACCCTATCTCGTAGTAGGACCCTTGTTCGCGGCTTTCTACGGGTTGGGTTGGGGCACTGCCCTCACTTTCCTCTCCTGCGCGATAGGGTTCCTCGTTTATCCGGCTTTCGCAGGATTCCTGGGTTCGGTTTACCTGGGTTCCCTTTCAGAAAACCTGCGTTTCAGCCTACCCCTTACCATCTTCGGCCTGTTGGGAATATCGTTTTACAAGTATCGGATGGATCAGTTTTCCATGAAAGTACGACGGCGGTTGAGGAAAACCGTACATAGCGAAGTGAGCTGGTCAAAAAAGGCGCTTTCCCTTGAAAGCGTCAACAAGGTATTGGAAAACAGGGTGTCCGGCCAGAAGGATTCCATCACCCTCCTGCACAATCAGGTACGTAAATTGGCATCCCTCAACCAGGACCAGGCGCTCAACACACTCTTGGAGACGGTATTCCTCTTCACTGAAATGAAAAGCGGAGCTATCTGGGTGCTGGATCAGGAAAAGGGAATGCTTGCACCTACAGCCATTTTTGGTTGGGAACAGAATGAGAAGAAGGAAATCATGCTGGACCCGGAAAATTCGATTGAGGGTTATGTGCAGCGGAACAGGAAATTGTTTTCCGTGCGGATGCTCCTGGACAGTTCTGAATTCGACCGTTTCGATACGAGCCGCAATATCATCACCATGCCCATACTTATCAAGGGGAAGGTTTGGGGGGTACTGAATATAGAAGATCTCCCTTTCGAACGTTATTCCTACTATACAGAAAGCGTTCTGGCGATACTGCTCAGCCTGGCCGAACCCTACCTGACCTCCATCACGGATTATGAGAAACTCAAGGCCATACAGGAGACAGATGAGGATACCGGTCTGCCCCAATTCCCCATTCTCTATAAGACCCTGGAAAAGGAACTTGAAAACAGGCAGTTCGAGGGTGGCTTCGTATCGCTCATAATAATCGAACTGGTTAATTTCGAGGAATTGACAGAAAAATGGTCCCATGCTGAATTGAAGCGGCTACTGCTCGAGCTTGAACGGAATTTCGATGCCCAAAATGCCATGAAAGGATCCGTCTTCCACTTTAAGAACGACAATCAATTGGCTTTATTGGTACCTGGGCTTGATAAGGACGGAACCTCGTACTTCTGCCTTGACCTGTTGACCCTGTGTTCCGGCTCGGACATGAAAATAAACGGCGAGCACGCGGCGCTTGAAATCATTGTGGGCTTCAGCACCAATGGAAGCGGTCAGGTAAGCCCCGACTCGATGATAGAGATGGCCGAGCAATTATTGACCATGCAACGACTTTAAGTAATGGAATCTAGGGAGAGGGACAGAGCTTGGACGCATTCAAGAGCCTTTTATCCAGGAAAACACGGTTTCTCCCAAAAACCCAGGCACAAGCCTTGATGGCGCTTTCGGAAGGCATAATCCACGAATCGTTCTACATGTATAAGGCGGTGAACGTCCATCCGGTATTTGAGGAACCCTGGGACCTGGATGAGATTGAAAGGCTTCTCGCAAAACCCGATCTGGATGTCGAAACCACCATACTTCTCATGACGATCTTCCAACGACTCATTAAACAGGAAGACAAGGAATTGGCGCTCTTCGCTGCGGAAAGCATCAACGCGGTGGAACAGCGACGCATGCGAAAGATCCAGGAGTTGAGGAAAAGCCTGGAGGGATTGAAAGGGGCCAAAAAAGATGACAGGGAAAGCAAGGGAGACAAGGTTCCATCGATCGCACGGGCCCTGGCCCGGGAGTATAGCGATCTGGGGCGCGTATGCTTTGCCCAACCGGTGCTGAAAATATTCTATATCGAGGAAGCCCTTTCCGTTCTGAGGAAACAGGAATCGACCCATGCCCCTGACGCCCAGGACTTGGAGTTGCAGGTTGAGTTATTGCTCGAGTTAGGGCGGAACGATGAAGCCTGCACCGTGGTAGGTACCTTGTCAGGCGAATTCCCGGAGAATAAGGCATACCGTCTTCTGGCGGCAAAGACAGCCTACGCCCGCAGGAAATTCAGGAACATAATAGATAATCTGGACGAAAACGAAGAGCTCCGATCTTTCTGGATGGGCAAGGCCCCACATGGCTGAGAAGATACGGGTGTGCATATTACTGGAAGGTTCCTACCCGTATATTACCGGTGGAGTGAGCGCCTGGGTTCAGGATATCATCCAGGGTTTGCCCCACGTGGAATTCGTTCTCATGACCATTTCACCATTGCCGGACCAAAAGCTCAGGTACATCCTGCCCGCCAATGTAGTTGAGCACACTGATATTGTATTGGGAAGAAAGAATACCAGGAGGCAAGGCCCCCAGGTTCCTTGGCAAAAAGTACCTTGGAAACAGGGTCTAAAGGAGCGCAAGCGGGCTATCGCATCCGTCATGGCCGCGCATAAGAAAATGTTCTCCAATGAGATGCCCGACCTTGGAACGATGTTCTCCCTCATTCCGGAGGGGTATGATCTTACCGAAGATGCGGTGAGGGACGACAGGGCCTGGAAGCTGATCATTGCCAAAAACAGGGAAAACAACCCGGTCTACGCCTTTTCCGAGTACCTGTGGGCCTGGAAATCCGCCCACGGCATGCTCTTTGACGCAATGGGGGCCATCCCCCCCCAAGCGGATATCTACCACGCCATCTCTACCGGATTTGCCGGTTTGGCTGCTGTCGCAGCCCGGGAACGCTATGGCAAACCCTTTTTATTGAGCGAGCACGGCCTGTACCACAAGGAACGGGAAATAGAAATACGAAAATCCAGCTACGTAAAAGGCTACCAGCGTGATATGTGGATTAAGACCTACAACCGGATAAGCAAGATATGTTACGGAAAAGCAGATCGCATCACCGCCCTTTTTGAAGAAAACCGCCAAAAGCAGATGGAACTGGGCGCTCCTCCCCACAATTGCCAGGTGATCCCGAACGGCATAGACATCGAACGCTTCTCATCCGTAAAACGCTCGCCCCGTCCCGGGTATCATGTAGGGTTGGTTGGACGCATCGTGCCCATCAAGGACATAAAAACCTTCATAGCCACCGCAAAGATCGTGTTGGACCGGCTACCCGACGCGATTTTCTACGCCATCGGCCCTACCGACGAGGATCCGGAATACTACGATGACTGTGTCGCACTAACCAAGAGCCTTAAGATAGCCGATCGTTTTCTGTATACAGGGCGACAAAATGTCCTTGAATATTATTCCTTTCTGGACCTGATGCTTTTAACCAGCATACGGGAAGCACAACCCCTGGTGATCATGGAAGCCTGGGCTGCGGGGGTTCCTTCGGTTTCCACCAAGGTGGGGAATGTGCCGGAAATGCTCGATTTTGACGAGCGTTTTCTGGCGCCTTCCAAAAGCCCCGAAAAACTGGCTTCCTGCGTCATCTATGCCCACGACCATCCCGAGGAGATGGCCCTGATAAACGAGAGGAACCGCAAAAAGGCCTTTACCCAGTACGACAAGAAAACCATGCTGGCATCCTATACGAAATTGTATGAAAGCATGAAGGACATCAAGATCCTGAGGGGACAACCCTAATGGCGGGCATAGGGTTCCAGTTACGCAAGGTGATAGGAACGGGAGACCTTTCCCAGACCCTTGGCGCGGCGCTTTCCGGCATCTTCATCGTGGCGGGCCCCTGGTTGATGTCCATCGTCTCGATCAGTCTTATACGTTTTGCCTTTTCGCGAACCGACTTCGCCTATTCCCTCGTGTTCCAGTCATCGATCATTTATTGCTACGCGCTTTCCATCTCACTGTTCGCCGGTTTCCACCAGCATTTCTCGCGCCTGGTATCCGACCTCATCTGGGAAAACCGGCAGAACGAGGCCTCCACCTGGCTCTTGCGCTTCTGCGTATTCGCCGCGCTTTTGGCGGCACTTATCGCCAGCGCCGCCATGGCTGTCCTGCGCTTTGATTTGCCTGTGGAAGCCATTTCTTACCAGTTTTCTGTCGTTATCCTCTTTGTCGTCCTGAACGTAATGTGGCTGGTGATGCTCTTCGTTTCCATGTTGCGCCGGTACTGGTCCATACTAGCCATATTTGCGTTCGGCATGGCCTTATCGGTTGCCTTGGTCGCGTGGTGGAGCACACGCTGGGGAGTGGGCGGGGCGGTGCTGGGCTTCGCTGCCGGCCATGCGGCCACAGTGACCGGGCTTCTCATCCTCAGCCTGTCCCGTTTCCCGCCATCCAAGCCAAAAGGCGGGTTCAAAGTTGCTGTGGTTTATGCACGTAAATACAGCGCCCTCATATTTACCGGATTTTTCTACTATTCCGGGCAATGGGTAGACAAGGTATTCTTCTGGGCAACCAGGGGGTCAGCAGTGCCTGGAACACCCTTCAGGCTCTACGATACCTACGACGTGCCTGTGTACCTTGCAGGTTTGAGCATCATTCCTGGTTTGGTCTATTTCGTGGTCTACTCGGAGACCGAAATTTTCTCATCCATCCAGCACTTTCTGTACAGTCTGATACATGGAACCTGGATAAAGATCAGTGAAGCCAAACAAAAACTTACAGCAGACATACGCACGGAATTGCGTGATCAAAGCATTTTTCAGCTTTTTTTCTCCGCTCTGGCCGCTTTTATCCTTGCGGGCTTTTCAAAAGATGACACGGCCAGATACATACTGCTCATCACCATTGCAGGTGCTTTTTTCCAATTCACGCTGATGACTTTACTCAATTTCATGTATTATTTTGAATTATATAATAAAACGATGACAGCAGCCCTATTATTTCTTGTCCTGAACGGTCTTGTCTGCCCAGCCATCTACAGCTTCTTTCCCAGCCTCTTGCCAGGTACAGGGTTCCTGGTTTCAGCTGCGCTCGCCTGCCTTCTGGCCTGGCTCTTCCTATCCAGCTCGATTGAATACATCGATCGGTCCATCTATCTGAAGTCGCTAATTTGAAAAGAAAATTCGACGGATTTGTCGAACAGATCGACCTTGTTGTCGGCTACGGACTGAATACAGTCGTTGGGGGAAATTTGAATCAAATCAATTTTTATGGAGAAATGCAATATCTCGTTGTATATTAGATATATAGATTGGTGTTTAGCTAAAAACCAATAAAAGACACATGGCACGGTTATTGCTTATTAATGTCAGTAAACAAGGCGGAATAGGATGCAACAAAGAACGGAGGTTCTTATGAAGAATATAACATTGTTGAGCGGTATTGCGGTCATCGCGACCCTTTTGGGGTCATGCAACCTTAGTTCGGGCTCGGACGATATCAGTGATGGAAATCCAACGACCATGACCCCGAGTGAGATACTTTCTTTCCAGAAGGTTTTCATGTCCAGCTACTATGCCGAACGTGGCGGAGCCCCATCAGAGGCACGGGCTTTGACGCCATTCCTGGAAAGCCGGTCGAAAACAGGGAGCAGGGCAACCATAGCAGTTGATCAATTGGGCGACACGACCTTCGCAAATTTGGTACTCGCTAGTACGGAACCCGTAGACTTGGAACAAACGAGTCTGGCCAATTATCCCGAACCCGGACAGACAACGACATTCACGGCGGTGGCGATACCGGAAGCTGAATTGCCGGCTGCAGCCTTGCGTGTATATAACATTACCGCTACCACCACTTATCCTGCTACAGACCTGAGAAAGAATTATGTCGAGGAATATTATGTCCAAGATATTGGATTCAACGCAACTCTTGCTGGGACTGCCGGAATAAGCCCCGACGGTATATGGACCACAGACGATCTTATCGTCAAGAAAGACGAGTACGGAACGTGGGTTCAGGGACCTGCCTATTCCACACATGGCCTTCTCGCCCAGGATCAGAAAGCCCGGGTACGCCAGGTTCTTACGTTCCAGGACGGTACGACCCGGAATGAAACCATTCTGGCCACGAATGATTCAAACGGGTACAAGTTCGATCCAGCTGCTTTCGATATAGACGGTTCGCTCGATTTGAACCAGGCATTCATTCCGGCAGTATCCACCTCGCCTAATACCCAGTATTCGTCCGTAGTGTATTATCACGTTAACCCGTGGACCAATCCCAATTTCTGGTTCTGGCAGGGCTCGAACGCACAGACCATCCTGGGTATACGGTATTATACCGAGGAGAAAGACACCGGCGCGGATACGTTAACGACGTACACGGTAGCCTTCGAGAAAACCCTTTCCACGCTGACAACGACGGGCGGAACCTTTGCCACGACCCTCACCGATATCTACGCCGGATCGGTGCATGATACCCTGGCAGAATCTGTCCTGCGCCAAAAGGTGGTTTATACACTGTTGGATAATGGATTACCCGACCTTAACACCGGGCAGATCACGTCCAACATGAAGACCCGGGTAGTCAACATCAGCGGCCAGAAAGACTTTTACCTGACCCAGATTGACGACGAGTCGGTTGCGTTGGCTACGATCGATTCCACCATCTATGTGCCCACCGGGGATGTAACCGAGGTGCTGGCGGCGGATACGAGCGCCCTAACCTTTGTCAGGGAACAGCAGACAACAGGAACCACGACTGACGGAATATTTGATTTCGCCTCGACGGTTGCAGATTCATCGGGTTTGGGCGATTTGGCAACCCTGTACAGATCGATCATCACCGGAGCCGCGACTATCAGCACGCCCACCGCTCCTGCCTCCAATCTCATGGCAACAACGGGGGT
>CAXNJE010000012.1:0-36624 GCA_964202565.1 Breznakiellaceae bacterium
TCTCCTACGGCAGGGTCCTGGGCGGCTACGACAATTACGGTTTCAACGGCATCGCCGTGGCCTTGGTGGGCAACAGTACCGCTGCCGGCACCGCGATTGCGGGACTGCTTTTTGGCATGCTCAATTCCGCCCAGCCACTCATGCAGTCCCGGCAGATTCCCAAGGAGATTACCGCCATCATTTCCGGCCTGGTCGTGGTGTTCATCTCCCTGCGCGGGGGTGTGCGCCTGCTTGTTGAATGGCGTATGAAGGAACTGGCGCGAAAGGGGAGGGTGACCGAATGAACGATTTCCTGCGGATGATCCCATCCATTTTGATGATAGTATCCCCCATACTGATCGCCGCTGTGGGCGGAATGATCTGCGAGCGTGCCGGTGTAGTGAACATCGCCCTTGAGGGGCTCATGGGCATAGGCGCGTTCACTGCGGCGACCGCCCACGTACTGCTCGAGTCCTCGCTTCCCTTCTCCATCGTGCTCGCACTGGTCCTTGCGACAGCGGCCGGCATGCTTTTTTCACTCATCCATGCCTTCGCGTCCATCACCCTCAAGGCGGATCAGGTGGTTTCGGGGACGGGCATAAACCTGCTGTCCATAGGCATCAGCGTCTTCCTCTGCCAGATCATGTTCAAACAGGAACGCACCGAACCCTTCCGCCTTGGCATGATGCCCGGCCCGCTGGGCATCTACCCCACGGCCTGGATCGCTCTGGCCGTACTCGTGTTGTCCTGGTACTTCCTCTACCGGCGTCCCGTAGGACTGCACCTTCGTTCCTGCGGCGAGCATCCCCAGGCGGCCGCCTCGGCAGGTATCGACGTAAAACGGCTCCGCTATATCGCGGTACTCATTTCCGGCGCCCTCGCCGGGCTTGCAGGTGCCTGCCTCGTGCTCACCCAGACTATCCAGTACACGGTTTTTACCATCAACGGCGCCGGTTTCATCGCCTTGGCCGCCGTTTCCTTTGGCCGTTGGTTGCCAAAGGGCATCCTGGGCTCCTCGCTCCTGTTCGGCTCGTCCGTCGCCCTGGCCATCTACATGGTAAACATTCCGTCCCTGCGCTTCCTGCCCAGCGAATTCTTCAGCGTCCTTCCCTACATCATTACCCTTGCCACCCTGGTCATTTTCAGCGGAAAGGATTATGCCCCCCGCGCTGCGGGACAGGCCTTCGACAAGGGAAGGAGTTGACCATGCACCATCTGTACGCTCCCGATGCGGGCACACCCCACAATACGGCCAAACCGGGAGAAATCGCTTCGACTGTCCTGATGCCCGGCGATCCCCTGCGGGCCAGGCACATCGCCGACACCTACCTGGAAAATGCCGTCCAGTTCAACCAGGTGCGCGGCATGCTCGGATTTACCGGACTGTACAAGGGAAAACGCATCTCTGTAATGGGTTCCGGCATGGGTGCTCCCTCCATGGGCATCTATTCCTATGAGCTCTACGCCCACTACGGGGTCCAGCGCATCATCCGTATCGGTACCTGTGGAGGATTGACGGCGGAAGTGGAAGTCGGCGACCTCCTGTTTGCCATGTCGGCCTCCACCGATACCAATTATGCCTCCCAGTACGATCTTCCCGGGGTATTCGCACCCTGCGCTGACTATGGCCTGCTCGAAAAGGCGGTGGGTGCCGCCCGGCGCTTCGGTTTCAGGCATTGGACGGGGAACGTATTCTCCTCGGACGTTTTCTCCCTATACAATGCCCGGGGCGACGAAGGCTGGAAAAAATGGGCCTCCATGGGTTGCGCCGGCACGGATATGGAATGCTACGCCCTCTACTGCAATGCGGCCTACCATGGCAAGAAGGCCCTCACCATACTTACCTGTTCCGATTCGAACATAACCCGCAAGGAAATGAGCCCTGAAGAACGCCAGAGCAGCCTGACAGGGATGTTCAAGGTAGCGCTGGAGTTCGCGGAGTGAACGACGCTGCCCGCCTTTACCTGAAAACCATGGAAGCACGCTACGCCTGCAAGCTCTTCGACCCGACGCGTTCCGTCCCGGAGGACATCATTCAGGGCATACTCGAAGCCGGCAGGCTTTCTCCCTCGTCTTTTGGCCTGGAACCCTGGAGCTTCATCGTCACCAAAGCCCAGGCGATGAAGGACAAGCTCTTCGCCGCCTGTTTCTGCCAGGAAAACGTACGCACCGCCAGTTTCGTGCTCACCATCGCGGTACGTACCGCACGGTACTACGCCCCAGACTCGGCCTTTGTCAGCCAGCGGGCGGAACGCTTTCCCGGTGGTCTGGGCGCCTTTCTGGAAGAATACGGGGGTTATCGTGACTTTCTGGAAGATGGGGGCCGCTGCGAACCCTGGGCGCGGGCGCAGGGTTATATAGCCTGCGCGAACATGATGAACCTGGCCGCGGCGAGCGGGGTGGATTCCTGTGCCATCGAAGGGTTCAAGGAAGACGATGTACGGTCCATCCTGCATCTGGACCCGATGGATTGGCGAATATCCCTGCTGATTCCATTTGGATACCGGGGCGAACCGGTCAGGCAGAAGATCCGGGAACCACTTGCGTCATTGGTCGAATTCGTCGATGCTTGATAATTCGGAATCATTCCCCATACTATCACGTGGAGTCAAGATGAATACCATTACAGAGGTCAGATACAAGCGTTCCCGGCAGCGGGAGCGTATTCTGGATACCCTTAAAAACACCAAATCACACCCCACAGCCTCGTGGGTGTATGACCAGCTTAAAAAGGATTTCCCCAGCCTGAGCCTGGGTACGGTGTACCGCAACCTGGGTATCCTCCGCGATCAGGGCCTGGTCAGGGTGCTGCAATCAGGCAGCACCTTCGACCGTTTCGACGCTGATATGAAGGAACATTCCCATTTCGTCTGCGAGAATTGCGGAAAGATAGAGGATGTGGACCTGCCGCCCTACAATGAGTGGGGTAAAAGCATCTCCGCATCCCTGGGGCGGAAAGTCAGCGGATACCGCCTGGATTTTTACGGCCATTGCGATGACTGCGAAACCCAGGAGCCGCACCCAGCCCATTCCGCCACTTTCTAGAAATTTTCCAAAATTGAGATCACCCGCGCGTCGACGGGATCCGATGGATCCAGATGGGATATATTCCGCAGGATGTGGCCCATACCTTTCGGCCTCTCCTCGGACCTGAATTTTCCGTCATCCGGAAACAGTTTGCTGTTCTCATCGGGAGCCGCAAAGTCGATGGCGGCGCGGTAGGCCACCGCGATGGCGCCAAAAGGTTTTCCCTGACGGGCGCACAGGCGCATAGACCCTACCAGGCGGTCTTCCCTGTCCAGCTTGCGGTACAGATCCCGGCCAACCCGGTGCACGGTGTCGCCCAGCGCCGTATTCCTGAATCGCAGGATAAGATCCTCCACGTGGGCTTCCAGGTCCTTCATCCCATACGCATCGGGGTAGGCTTCCGCAAGCGCGGCGCAGCCTTCCATCATGGCGGAACGGGCTCCTTTTTCCACACCTGCCAGACCTAGGGCCTGGGGCAGGTAGACCACCGCCGGATCGGCCAGGAACCCCAGGTAAGCCGCACTTGCGTGCCCCAGGTTATGGACAAACAGCTTCCGGTCCACGTAGGCCCCTATCTCGTCCACAGGGTGCAGACCAGCGACCGAAGGAATGGGTCCCCTGAAGCCCTTGCCGTCCAGGATGAGTTCCTCGTATTCCTCGGCAAAAACCTGCAGGGGATCCACTGCCAAGTCTTCCGCCCGCATGATCGGTACCATCTTTCCGATGCTCGTCTCCACCAGTCCCACGAGGGTTTTTAGGGGGTACTCCGGACCGAGCTCGCGGGCAAGGCTGTCCCTGAAAAAGGAGTCGGCGCCACGGGCGTTTTCAGCGATGATGATGTCCAATGGCTTGCCTGGCGTTCGTTTCTGCCGTTCCGCCAGTCCCCTTGCGATGACGGGCAGTATCTTGGTGAACGCGCCCTTGCCGACACTGGTGGCCACCAAATCGGCGTCCGCAATTTCCAAGGCAACTGCAGCTCCGTCCCTACCGTCCACCGCCCGCACGGGACCCACCAAACGGCGTTCGTCGCTCCGGCCTTCGCGTTTTATGACAACCGTGTACGACTTTCTCTCGTTCAGAAGGCCGACTACTGTGGCGTTCACGTCGACGAAGGCTACATCCCAGCCGGCTTTGGCGAAAAGTTGTCCCAGAAAAGACCTTCCTATGTTTCCGGCCCCGAACTGAATGAGCTTCATCGTTTCTCCCCAATAATTTGCGTGCGATACCGTTTAACGAAGGGTTCCACAAGCTCGAGCTTTTCACCCGGCCTGTTCTCGTAGAAGGCTCCGCCCACCGTAAAGCAGGCGAACCCGCCCGAGGCCGCCGCCCAGGAACAGGCTTCGGTCAGGTCCAGCTTGCCCCGGGGAAGCGTGCCGGCCTGTTCCGCCAAAGACGCCAACAAACCGCCGGCGAAATTGTCGCCGCACCCGGTGGTATCCCCGCGCTTTTCCGGGTGCGCCGCCAGTTCCTCGTCGATGGCCCGGGAAACGGGGAGTGTGGTATCCTCCAGTTTGGCGAACAAGGCCCCCGACGATTGGAGCCGGATGTTCCGGGAACCTTCGGTGACGACCACCGTACCCACTCCCTGGCGGGCGAACCAGGCCATGGCCGCGCTTGTGTCGGAACAGCCCGAGGTCCGCAGGGCCTCTTCCTTGTCCGCAACCAGGATATCGATAAGGGCATATGCGTCGTCACGGATCCCCAGCTTCCATTTCTCACCCGGTCTGGCTTTCTCGCTGCGGAAATCGTAGACCAGATTGACGAAGGTTATACTTCCCTTCGACCTTGCACGTTTCAGGATTTCCGTCATCCCGTCGTGGATGCGGGGTACCAAGCCGGTTCCACCCAATTCGATTATATCGGCTTCCCAAAACAGGTCTCCCAGGTGTTCCGGACCATACGCACCGGCCGCCCCGATGAGGTTGATGAAGCTCCGCTCGCCGTGCCCGTGGTCGAAGGCGGGGTCCGAAAGCACATCCGTCCGGGGCGTCGCTCCCGGAACGACCACGTAATTATGCTCATCCAGAGGCAGGCGGGCGATGAAATCCACGGCCAGATCCCCGGTCGCGTCCTCACCGCGGCCACCAAAAAACCTGAAGGTATCACCGAAGCCGGAACGCAGCTGGGCCGCATTGGCCAGGGCCACCACCGAAGGACCACCCAGATTCCGCGCGGAGGGTTCCCTTCCATTCGTCAGGATGGCCAAGGCCTGCTCGTAGGATTTCCCTGCGAAGCGCTCGTAATCCTCGGCAAAAACCAGTTTGCCCGGCGAGAGCCCGCCGTCTCCATCGCGGCGGGAACGGGCTGCCGAGAAGGAGGCGGACCCGAAGTCCACCGGCACATACAGATTGTCGACCAGACAGCAACCGCACCCGTGTATGGTCACGACTTGCCTCCCAAGCCCGCATAGTCCGAAACCAGCAGGTGCAGGGCTTCCGTGTCTTCCTCGATTGCGGGGAAACGCCCGCAATTATCCAGAAAGCGGTTGTCCTGTACATCGTCGTTGGCCATGCTCACTTCCCCGGTCAGCACCGGCGATCCTTCGGCCCAGAAACTATGGTAGCACCTCTGTTCCAGACAGATGCTCTCACCTTGTCCCAATACAATCTTTCCACCAGCCTGGATCGTCCGGCGAATCCCGTCCACGGAAACTTGTATGGGTGAATCGGCGAGCTTGTCGTCCTTTGTGGCATTGTATAGCTGGATCACCAGCTTCCCGCCACCCCGGTTGATGATGTCTTCCATCTTGCTGTAGTGGAAGTGCATCGGTGTCTCCTGGTTCACCTTGACCAGCATGATTTTTTCCGCATACGGCTTTTTGTCGCGCTTGGGATTTCCATTACGGACGGTGAACAGGAAGAGGCCCCGTTTTTCAAAGTTCCCCGACCCGAAATCGGTCACATCCCAGCCCATCATGTTTTCCCTGATCTCGCTGATTTCATCGCCCCGGCCTTTCCAATCCGAAGGCCTCCAGTAGGCCCAGGGTGGCAATCGATAGCGGTATTCCGCAAAGATCTCTGTCGCATCTTTCATCAAGCTGTTGATTTCGCTTCTTTTCATCCGGGACTCCTTGGTGCGTATGTATATTCGCCCTTTTCCGGCAGGACTAGTTCAATTTCCAATTCGGTTCTTAGTTTGATGTTCGCGCCTGGGGCTTGCGTATTCAAGCCCCTACCGTCTTGTGCCATGATTGAGAGGAGCATACCTGCCGCCTGGAATCCCAGCCCGTAATGGGGTTGGCGCAGGCTGATAAGGGGGGTGGGCAAAAAAGGCAGGTCCGTGCCAAAACGGGCTACCCAGGCGTCTTCGCCCAGGCGGTACCCCCGCCGGGTGAGCAGGGCTGCCAGTTTAAGCCCGATTCCCTCCGTGGAGGCGAGCCAAGCCCGCGTCCGGGGAAGCACCTTGTCCAGCGCTGTTTGCAGATCCAGCGAGGAAGAATTCCGTTCGTAGAGTAGAATTTCCACCGGCTCGATGCCCAAGCGCAGAGTGGCTTGCCGGTAACCCGCACGGCGTTCTGACAGGGAACTGGCAGCAAGGTCAAAACCTGCGAATCCGATCGGTTCGTGATTTCCGGCCGCCTTCGCAAGGGCAAGAGAGGCCTCAATCGCAGCTGCCCGGTCCGCCTGAACCACCACACCATATGTGGCGGGGAGGGGCTCGAGGCTTTCCGGGACACGGTCTATCAGGACACAGGCGGTATTTCCGATGGCCTTCACCAAGGGTGCCAGCTCTGTCCCTGGTTGGGTCTGGTCTATCCCCAGGGTGGCAGCCTGTAAACCCAATTTATGTGCCAGTGATACGGGGTTCCTGAAGGGCGCATAGGGCGCGATTATAAGACCGTCCACACCCCGGTAGGCGAAAGCCTGGATGGCTTTCAATTCTTCTTCCGGATCGAAACGGCTTGTGGACAGGATCATCCTGAAATTCGCCGCCGTAAGGGCATCCTCGATACCTCGTACCGTCTCGCCCATGAAACGTTCGAACACATCGGGAAATAATACGCCTATGGTGTCGGTGCGTTTGTTGTTGAGGGAACGGGCAAAAAAGTTGGGCCGCCAACCCTGCGCCTCGGCCATCGCACGGACACGATCGGCAGTGGCCGCCGAAATGCGGTACCGCTCGGCATCACCCCGCAGCACCGCCGAAACCGTGGTCCGCGAGAGTCCGCATCGTTTCGCGATGGTGTCTATGGTCTCATTGGTTTTATGCATGCTGTACTGGTACAGCTTAACACGATTCTTCAATTCTGGCAAGCAATGGCAGTGTCATGAAGATTACGGTTTTATTGGCTAGGATGCATACAGTATAAAGAGCTAGGTCATCTTCCTGTTGCCGAGAATGAAAAAAAACGACTAATAATTTACTATATAAAACTTTAAGTTCGGTAATACCCTAAGCTTCACGACACTCCCCGGGGCCTCGTCCTGATGTGGACCAGGTGGATTGTCACTCCCAGGCCAATCACCCCCAGAATCAACTTGACCCACCAAAGCCGTTCTGGTACGGCAAAAAGGGCGGAGGAGCCCAGTGACAGCCAGAGCAGGGATATGCTGACGATCTTGGAGGCGAGGGGTATGCCTTCCCCGTCACGGTACCAGCGCAGGTATTTGCCGAACCAGCGGTTTGTGTGCAACCAGCGGTACAGGCGGCTGGAACTGCGGAGGTAGCAGGCAGCCGCCAGCAGCAGGAATGGCGTCGTAGGGAGTACCGGCAACACTATGCCAAGAACCCCCAGTCCGACAAACAGCGTTCCCGCGGCGATGAGCAGAACCTGGACGATGCGGTTGCGAAGCGGGATGCCCGCCTCCACAAGAACCTTTCCTTGCCTGTCGATCGCGAGAACGCTTGCTTCCTCCATGCCCTTATTTCCCTGCCTCGCCCACGGGTATTCCCAGGGCCTTCGCGATGCCTTCACCGTACGCACGGTCGGCTTTCAGGCAATTCCCTATATGGCGAACCTTTATCTCCCGGGGTGCGTCTCCCATGGCCCGGGCGGTATTCCCGAACAGCGCCTTTTTCTGGGCATCGTCCATCATGCGGAATAGCGTGCCCGGCTGGGAATAATAGTCGTCATCGTCATCACGGAAATTCCAGTGGCCGGCGGCGCCGGAAAGCGCCAGGGGAGGTTCGGCGAAATCGGGCTGTTCCTGCCACTCCCCGTAGCTGTTGGGCTCGTAGCCCAGGGTTCCTCCCTGGTTTCCGTCCACACGCATGGAACCGTCCCTGTGGTAGCTGTGGAAGGGGCAGCGGGGGGCGTTCACGGGTATGCTCCCATGATTGACCCCAAGGCGGTAACGCTGGGCGTCACCGTAGGAAAACAGCCGCCCCTGCAGCATCTTGTCTGGCGAGAAGCCGATGCCCGGCACGATATTCGCCGGGTTGAAGGCGGCCTGCTCAACGTCGGCGAAGTAGTTTTCCGGATTCCGGTTGAGCTCCATTACACCCACCTCGATGAGGGGGTAGTCCTTTTTGGACCAGACCTTGGTCAGATCGAAGGGATTGTAGGGGAACTTTGCGGCAGCCGCTTCGGGGACGACCTGTATGGACATGGTCCAACGGGGAAAATCTTTCCTTTCGATGGCGTCAAACAGGTCCTTCTGGTGGCTCTCGCGATCCTTGGCGATGATGGCTTCGGCCTCGGCATCGGTCAGGTTCTTGATGCCCTGCTGGGTTTTCAGGTGGAATTTTACCCAGAAACGTTCGTTCCTGGCGTTTATCAGGCTGAAGGTATGGCTTCCATAACCATTCATATTCCGGTATGAAGCCGGGATACCCCGCTCGCTCATGGTAATCGTCACTTGGTGCAGGGCTTCCGGCAGGCTTGTCCAGAAATCCCAGTTGTTCTTTGCGCTGCGCAGATTCGTGCGGGGGTCGCGCTTGACCGCGTGGTTGAGGTCGGGGAATTTCAGCGGGTCCCGCAGGAAGAACACGGGAGTGTTGTTGCCCACCAGATCCCAGTTGCCTTCCTCTGTGTAGAATTTCATCGCGAAACCGCGAATGTCCCGTTCGGCGTCGGCAGCTCCCCGTTCGCCTGCAACGGTGGAAAAACGTGCGAACATATCGGTTTTTTTACCCACCGCGGAAAATACCTTCGCCTTGGTGTACTTGGTGATGTCGTTGGTCACCGTAAAGGTGCCGAAAGCGCCGGAACCCTTGGCGTGCATGCGCCGTTCCGGGATGACTTCCCGGTCGAAGTGGGCAAGCTTTTCCAGGAACCATACATCCTGCAGCAAACCCGGTCCGCGCGGTCCTGCGGTCATCAGGTTCTGGTTGTCGGAGACCGGAGCGCCTCCGACGGTGGTCAGTTTCTTCTTCTTCTTCTTCTCCATTTCCATCTCCTTCAGCGTTGGACTTTCAAGGATCCCGCGTGCGCGGCTCCCCGGTATCCTTTTTCGCGCAGGCTTCGCAGATACCCCGTACCTCAACATGGCGGGAGACGACGCTTCCGAAGCCCCTGACCACTTCCGGTATGCCCAATTCGTCGAGTGCCCGGCTCTCGAAGTCCCTGGCCAACCCGCAACGAACACAGATGTAGTGGTGGTGGGGTTCCAGGTTTGCGTCGAAACGCACAGTCTCCCGTCGGGGACCCAGGGTGGCGATCAGGCCCAAGTCGTTGAGAAGCCATAAGGTTCGGTATACGGTATCCAGCGAAACGGTGGACATCCTGGGCTGCACCGCTTTCAGGATGGCATCCGCATCCGGATGCTCCAGACTAGAGGCTATTTCCCTGAAAATCTCGATACGCTGGTGCGTCAGCTTCACGCCCGCCTGCCTTACGGCCACCTTGAAACGCTCGAGCCTCCGTTCGACCTCGTCATCCTCAACTCTCATGAGCCATTCCTATCTGCGTATCATACGCAATTAGTAGTTTACTGACATTTACTGGAATGTCAAGAAAAATCATGACCCACTCCGACCTACCATTCCGACTTTCCCTCAATCGTAATCCCCATTTTCAAGGAAAGCAAAAAACTCCCCTAATCTTCGTGACACCCTCTAAGCCATACGCGGCGGATTCTTCTTCATGTATTCGTGCTCTTCCGCCACTTCGGCCAGAGTGTCCTTCAGCTTCCATTCCAGGTTGGTGGGAGTGGTGGTCGCGAAGGCTATGTGGGTCGGGTCCAGGCCCGTTTCGGCAGCAGCCTTTTTCGCGGCCCGCATCACCGCCACTGCTTGGTCGTTGGAAAATCCGTGGAGCAGTATAACAGGCATATTCATGGCTTGTTCCTCCAAATCTATGGCCCGTGCGTGTCAGTCAACCACTGGGCGTTTGCCTTCGGCGTCCCTTCTGAGTACCTTTTAACTATCATGGACTACGAACGCTTTACGGTAAAGGCCCAGGAAGCGCTTAAAGCAGCTTCCTCCATCGCCCAGAAGAACGACCAGACCCAGGTCGACCCCGAACATATCCTGCTGGCCCTTGTGGAACAGGAAGACGGCATTGTCGCGCCCCTTTTGGACCGTATCGGCGCGAACCGCGACCGCCTCAGGCAGGCCCTAAGCGTCGAGACCGCCGCCAAGCCCAAGGTTTACGGCGATTCAGCCCAGTTGTATTTCGCACCAACCTCGTCCCGTCTGATGGCAAAGGCCGAAGCCGAGGCTGAGGGGCTCAAGGATGACTACGTCTCAACCGAACACATCCTGCTGGCCCTTCTGGGGACAGAGGGCAAGGCCGCGGACTTGCTGAAAAAGGAAGGCGTATCCAGGGATGCCCTGCTCACCGCCCTCAAGACCGTCCGTGGTTCCTCCCGGGTCACCGACCAGAACCCCGAAGGCAAGTACCAGGTCCTGGACAAGTATTGCCGCGACCTTACCGCCCTTGCCAGGGCGGAAAAGATCGATCCGGTCATCGGCAGGGACGAGGAAATCCGGCGGGTCATGCAGGTTCTCTCCAGGCGTACCAAGAACAACCCTGTGCTTATCGGCGAGCCCGGTGTCGGCAAGACCGCCATCGCCGAAGGCCTGGCCCGCCGCATAGTGGCCGGCGACGTGCCGGAGGGATTAAAGGGTAAGAAGCTGCTGGCCTTGGACCTGGGCGCCCTGGTTGCGGGCGCCAAATTCAGGGGCGAGTTCGAGGAGAGGCTCAAGGCTGTCATCCACGAGGTGCAGGCCGCCGACGGCAAGGTCATCCTTTTCATCGACGAACTCCACACCCTTGTGGGGGCTGGTGCCGCCGAAGGTGCCACCGACGCGTCCAACCTGCTCAAGCCCGCCCTGGCCCGGGGTGAATTGCGCTGCATCGGCGCCACAACCCTGGACGAATACCGCAAGCATATCGAAAAGGATGCTGCCCTGGAACGGCGCTTCCAGCAGGTGTACTGCGCCGAACCTTCCGTACCTGATACCATCGCCATTCTCCGGGGCCTCAAGGAGCGCTACGAGGTCCACCACGGGGTGCGCATCAAGGACGAGGCCCTCGTGGCGGCAGCCACCCTTTCGGACCGGTACATAACCAGCCGTTTCCTTCCGGACAAGGCCATAGATCTGGTCGACGAGGCAGCCAGCCGTCTCAAGATGGAACTCGACAGCCGCCCCACCGAACTGGACAAGCTCGAACGCCGCCTGCTCCAGCTCAGCATAGAGCGCCAGGCCCTGCAACGGGAGGAGGATGCGGCCTCCATAGATCGCAAGTCAAAACTGGAAAGGGAAATAGCCGATATCAGTGCAGATCGGGACGCCATGAAGGCCCGCTGGGAAGCCG
Organism: Breznakiellaceae bacterium; assembly: GCA_964202565.1. GTDB lineage: Bacteria > Spirochaetota > Spirochaetia > Treponematales > Breznakiellaceae > SZUA-426. The sequence continues at coordinate 11,708 of CAXNJE010000012.1, forward strand.
AAAAAAAGGAAATTGATGCCTTGCGGCTTCTAAAGTCCCGCATCGAGGAACTCAAGATAGAGGAAACCAAGTGGGAACGCGAGGGTAACCTGGCCAAGGCGGCGGAAGTTAAGCACGGGCTCATCCCGGAAGCCCAACGGCGCCTGGCGGAGGTGTCCGAACGCATGGAGGCCAAGCGCGGCGAGTCCGCCCTGCTGCGGGAGGAGGTGTGCGAGGAGGATATCGCGCAGGTGGTGGCCACCTGGACGGGCATCCCGGTGTCAAAAATGCTTGCAGGGGAACTGCAAAAGTATCTTGAGCTGGAAAAGGTCCTTGAAAAGCGCGTGGTAGGCCAGGAAGCGGCGGTTGAAGCCGTATCCGATGCCATCCGGCGCAACAAGGCCGGACTGTCCGATTCTGGACGTCCACTCGGTTCTTTCCTCTTTCTGGGACCTACCGGTGTGGGCAAGACCGAGCTGGCAAAGACCCTGGCGGACTTCCTGTTCAACGACGAGAAGGCGCTTACCCGCATAGACATGAGCGAATATGGCGAGAAATTCGCGGTCAGCCGGCTGATCGGGGCTCCCCCCGGTTACGTGGGCTACGACCAGGGCGGCCAGCTTACGGAAGCGGTCCGCCGCCGGCCCTACAGTGTCATCCTCTTCGACGAGGTCGAAAAGGCCCACCCCGAAGTGTTCAACGTTTTCCTGCAGATCCTGGACGAAGGCCGCCTTACCGACGGTCAGGGCCGAATCGTTGACTTCAAGAACGCCATCGTCGTCATGACGAGCAACCTGGGCTCGGACCTGATCCTGGGTGCCAGGAACCCGGAAGAAATCCGCGACCGCCTGAACGAGCTGCTCAAACTCAGCTTCCGCCCGGAATTCCTCAACCGCATAGACGAGACGGTCATCTTCAACCGGCTCGGTAAGGCAGAAATTGGCAAGATCGTTGAGATCCAGCTGCTGCGACTGCATAAGCGCCTGGAAGCACGCAAGTTGCGCTTGTTTGTCAGCGATGCAGCCAAAACCTTCCTGGCAGAACGCGGTTACGATCCGCTGTACGGCGCGCGACCCCTCAAGCGGGCCATCCAGGGTGAGCTGGAAAATCCGTTGGCCAAGGCCATGATCGCCGGCAAGTTCAGGGAAGGATCGGAAATCAGGGTTGAGAGGGTAGGGGAGGCTTTGGCCTTTACTTGATCGATGGTAGCAGGTTCAGAGCTTTTTCCTTGATCACGATAACCACGCGACCTTCCCTCAGGAGGGCACGGTTTTCCGCTGAGGATATGATCTTGAGCGCATCGTCCCGGTCGATTATCGGGTCCGTTGGTCGGATGCCGAACAGACCGCGCGCGAGGATCCTGAGCGGGTCTGACCCTATGAATTCCTCGTAGCTGGTTTCATCCATCGAAGACCCGTAACGGACTATTCCCCGGCTGCGGGCAATTGCGGGCTCAATCATATTCTTCTCATAGATCAGGTTCATCTCACTGTCCCAGACTTTTGGGAAAAAACAGGGTTCAGCCCTTGTAACCGTACGCGTGCCACGGAGAGGCAGCTCTTCTGAAGCGTAGATGAGGATTCCCGAGTATGGACGGGTAGGTCGCGGTTCGAGGGTTCGGGGAGCTTCCGCCGCGCTGCGATGTCGCACCAATTGGGAAACCAGATCCAGAAGTTTGATGCGATAGCCGGTGGTCAGTTCCTTAAGATCCGGTGATAACCAGGCGGCGGAGCGTTTTGCGCCTATGGCGACGCCCGCGATGGCTCCAATGCTGAGAATGCCCGATCGCATGGTGCTTTCCACCGTCGTGGAGGAATCTACAGGGAGGGCAAAAAGATGGGGTTGGGCGAGGCGGGGGAATTCCATGTCCGCAGCCTCCTCCGCCTGGGACCTTCCCGCAGGCATTTTCAGGCCGGCGGATGCAAGATTCAGCACCACACCTATATCCAGGGTCCAGTCCGACCAATCGATGGATCGCGTCAGATCGATGCGATAGTCCTGAGCTCCAGCCGGAACGGTGAGCATCAGGGTCAAAGAAACCAGTATTGGCGTGAGAATCGGGACTTTCATAGGGTCTCCGACTTGATTATCGGCGTTTTTATGACCCGTCCTTCGCGAAGTATGGATGACAGGTCCATGCCGTTGGCTTCGGCCAGCAACTCGGGGTCCACATCGAAACCCAGGGCTATGGACCACAGGGTTTCGCCTTTCTTTACTGTGTATAGTCCTTCGAAGGCGATGGACGAGGCCTCCCGGGGTGCGCGGACGTAGGGGCCTACTTCCTTCAACGCCGGCACCAGAATCCTGGCACCGATTTTAAGGTACCGGGCAGACAGGCCAGGGTTGGATCGGGTGATCAGATCCACCGATACACCGTAATGCCTTGAAAGCGCGGATAGCGTGTCTCCGGACCGCACCGCATGGAAATAGTAGCGGATGAACTGAACATCCTTGCGCGCCAAGGCTGTCTGGAGGGCAGGAGCGTCCGCGATAGGTACTTTCAGCAGGTAGTCCGCATCCGGAGGCGTCACGCCGTAGCGGAGTTCGGCGTTGCCTAGCCTCAAGGCTGCGACATCGACCCCGGAAAGCTCTGCAAGCAAACCCAAGTCCGCCGTCCGTCCAGTTTTGATACGGGTCCAATCGGGGCTTTCCGGCCAACCCAAATCCAATCCGTAGGATTCCGATCTGGAAAGTATGGTCGCCACCGCGATGAATTTGGGCACATAGTGGATGGTCTCGGTTTTCAGCTTGCCACGGGCACTCAAATCCCAGTAGTCCTTGGATTTGCCCGTCTCCACAGCGCGTTTGACAGCACCCAGCCCCGCGTTGTAGGCGGCGAGCGCAAGCGGCCAATCCCCAAAATATCGGTGGTTTTCTTCCAGTTTCCGCAAGGCGGCGTCGGTGGACTTCCAGAAATCCCTGCGGTCATCCCGCCAATCGTCAATTTTCATGGTTGCCGGGGAGATGCTGTTTTTCATGAATTGCCAGAGTCCCGATGCACCGGATTTGCTCAGGGCCCCGGGAAGGAAGGCCGATTCGATCACGGGAAGGTAGGCGAGTTCCGGAGGTAAACCCCGCCCGGCAATGCTCGCTCTTATATGGGCCAGATAGGGTTCGCCCCGTTTCATGACCGCCTCAAGCCATTTCTTCCCTGCGGGACTGGTATATTGGGCAATATAACGGCGAACCAGCGCGTTTTCCGCAGGGGCTGAAATAACGAGAAGGTCCGGTGCCGATCCATGCCAGGAAAAACTTCCCGGTTCGGCGGACGGATCAGGCTGTTTGCCCCTGACCGGGCGGAGCATTTCAGTATTTTCTTCCCTGGGCGTCGCTGTCGTTGCATTGGGGAGGGGGACTTCGCCTGCTATGGCGCTAAGTTCCACAGGCGCGCTTATCGCAGCCAGGCTAACCTGTGCAAAAAGCGGCCCGGAAGATTGAAAGCCGCACAGGAAGGCGAATAAAAGGGGAAACGTAACTAAACGGAAGGCTTCCCGGATCCGGCGTATCAAATTTTTTCTCCGTAATAAATGCCGGCCCATTCCCAGCGTCCATGGATTTCCGGGTCCGCAGGGAAGTTGATCTTGCGAAAATACAGGTACCAGGTAGATATTCTCTGGGACCAGCCCCAGGTACGCAGGAATGCCTCATTGGCATTCGAGCTCGCATCCAGATTGTCGGCATAACGGATACGGTTTCCAATCATGAAGTCGGAAATATTGAATTCCACCAGGCTGTTTGAATCGAGTTCTTCCTGTTCCCAGGACATGGCGAAAAAATTCACCTTTGCCCTGTATTTGCGCAAGGATGCCACGCTGCCCTTGTCCAGGGCCGTCTTTACCGCCTCCATCAAGGCGCCCAGGGTCTCAAAGCTCCAATCCTTGGGCGAATTATTGAAATCCACCAATTTCCTGGCGTACCCAAAAGCGTCGGGAAAACCCGGTATGGAGCTTTCGAAGAAGGGCAGGAATTTTGTGTAGGTTTTTATGGCCGCATCCCATTCTCCTACCTGTTCGTGGCTTTGGGCGAGCATGAAATAAGCCGATCCAAGGTCGATCTTGTCAGGAAAACGGGATATGAGTTCCTTGTAGTACCAGGCGCGTTGATCCGCCTCGGTCACCAACTCGATCAGCTTGAGAAGGCAGGCCAGATGGACCGACTCGCCGCGTACTATCAGGTCCGGGTAATTCTTGACGATGCGGTCGAAGTAATACGCGGCCACAGGAGCGGAATCCTGCCTCTGGTACACGTAGGCAATCATCAGAAGCAGGTACGCGTTGTACGGGTCGTCGGGATATCGTGCTACCCGGGTGGTAAGAAAGTGGGTGAGTTTTCCATATTCGCCGTGCTTCAGCAATTCGTTGGCGATTTCCCGTACGACGACAAAACGTTCCTCGCCGGTACCTTCCTCACTCTCAAGAAGCGAGAAAAGGTCCCTCATGGTGCGCCGTTCGGCCGCGTCCTTGGGCAAATAATAGGCATCCTCCGAAAGGGCGGAAATATCGGGGAAGCGGAAATCGCATGACGAAGCGAGCAGAATAAGCAGGAAGGATACGAAGAACGGTATTCCGGGCAGTCGAAATTTCACGACCGGATACTAACATAGGCTTTTCCCGTTGGCAAGCTGAGCCGCTACGGCTATACTCATGTAACGATGAAAGATGGAATAAGACACAAGCTACTGGCCGAGCTGGTATTGCTCATGGGAATAGCAGCATTGGTATTCAGTTTTGGAGCCCTTCTTACCAACGCTGGAGGGGGGTCTGCCAGGGTCGCAGTACTGGCCTCTTCCTTGGTGGTGATAGGTTCAGGACTTGCGGTCATCGCTGTCCAGCTGAAGCACCGGTCCCGTTACCTTTTCATCGCATCATTCCTCATCCAGATCGGTGTCCTGCTTCTTTTTGTAACCGGGGGCATGATCACCCAGCCCCTAAGACATCTGTGGCCCCTGTTGTCGGTATTTGCGGGTCTGGCGCTGCTGCCGGCAGGTTGGCAAAGGTACGGCAAAGCCCGGGGGAACTATATCGTTCCGGCCCTCACCTTGGTGTCCCTGGGTATTTTCCTGCTCTTTTTCGCATTCAAGGTCCTGCCTTTTTCCTTCAAGGGCTTTATTCTCACTTGGTGGCCGCTTCTGCTTTTGCTGGCGGGTATAGTACTGACTCTCGTCTCCGTCGGTAGCAGGGGTCCTGATACCGGGGAGTCCGATCCGTGAGGATCATGCGCGGGCGAGAGCTTCGCGTTTCACGATCGGCCCCGACGATGAACGACGCGCGTCGATCCCTGCCCTTCCTGCTTGTATGTGCTTTGAACCTGGGTGCAACCCTGGCTTGCACCTCTACACCCCCATCGGCACGCGAAACCTCCCTTGCGAAGCTCGAACCTGTCCGTACTTCCGAGGGTGAGACCAAGGCCATAGGTGTCACCGAAGAGATTAAAACCCTCGTCGAACTGGGTACTCCCCCATCCCTCATACGTGCCCTTGATATCATTCGCAGCCGCGAGCTGGGCAGTACCGAATTTGGGAGGGCCATGATTGCCGTATGTGTTGCGTTGCTGCAAAAGCTTTATCCTGAGATCCCCGTAACCCTCCCTGTTTCCGATCCACCCTCAACAAATGCGTATACGCGTATTTTACGCGATGCGGATCGTGGTTCCTATACTCCTGCGCCAGCCGCTTCTTCCGATTATCTCGAACACGTACTTCCTTTCTTGTCCCTTCTGAACGAAACACGGCCGGATCGGCTCGCCTCTTCCCTCCCGGATTTGGAGAAAGCCGCTGGTTTGGGGAAAACATCGGTCCTGGACCCGTATTTTCGCGGGATAATAGCCGAACGCCGTGCCTCATGGGTCATCGCGTTAGCCGCCTACGATGAGGCCAGAGCCATATCAGCGGACTGTTATCCTGCTGTAGTGGGAGCCGCCCGTGCCTTGAACCAAAACGGCAGGGCCAAGGAAAGCGTGGACTTGCTGGTAGAACTTACGGTACGGTATCCGGACAGCATCTTGGTCAAGCGCGAGCTCGCCCGGGCCTATTACGACAGCCGGGATTGGTCCCGGGCGGGGCCGGCGGTGGCCGAAATACTGCAACGGGAACCCAAGGACGCCCGATTCCTGCTGATGCGCGCCCATGTGTTCGTGGAAACCGGCGCCTACCTCCAAGCCCAACCCCTGCTCGAAGCCCTTGCCGGAATCGATCCGACCAACCGGCTCTACCTGTTCCTGCGGGCCAGGGTGCAAGCCGAGGCTTTCAAGAACAGGGATTCAGCCCTTACCTACCTGCGGTCCCTGTTGCGTGCAAAACCGGACGACGAGGAAGCCCTGGCGTATATGGCCCGGCTTTTGCTTGAATCCACCAGACCGGAGGAAAGTGCGGAGGGTCGGGTATTGCTGACGCGTCTTGTCTCTTCGGGTTCCGTCAGCCTCGCGATAGTCGAGCTTGCCCTGAAAGATGCCATGGCGCGTTCAGCCTGGACCGAGGCTTTTCCCTATATCTCGCGTTTGCTGGAAGAACGGCGTACAAATGTAGACTTGCGTAACGCCTATAGCGTGTACCGTAACGGAGGATCAAACGAGCTCGCCCTCGAGGTTGCCCGGGAATTGTACGAGCGGGATACCAACAATATCGAAGCCGCTGCGATCTATGCATCCGCCCTCATCGATCAGGGACAAAAAACAGAAGCTTCCCGGGTGATCGATACCCGGTTGCCCGGGATGGCCGGGGGCTCCAATAAAAGCCGTTTCTTCTTCCTGCGTTCCCGTATCAGGACCGACGAGGAGAGTCTCATGGGCGATCTCAGGTCGAGCCTCTTCGAGGATCCCCGAAATCTGGATGCGCTGGTGGCCATGCTGGAAATCTACCGGACCCGTAAAGATGAGCGGCGTGCGGTCTATTACCTCAAACAGGCCCTCGCCCTTGCTCCGGAAGACCCAAAACTCCTCAAATACCGGGAAGAATTCTCCACAGCCATGAACGCTACCCCCTGATATGCCGCCGACCCGGGACGAACTGCGCATCCTGCTCGAATCCGTGTATTCCGATTGCCACCGTCCCGAACTTATCGATCCGGATCCCGTCCTCGTGGTGAGGGAGTATCAGGACGGTCCCGACCGGGAGATTGCGGCCTTATTCTGTGCGATGTTCGCCTTGGGTCGCGCAGGCGCCATCGTAAGCGCCTGCAGGAAAGCCCTGAAGCCTTTCGGCCCCCACCTGCGGGAGTCCCTCCTGAATCTGGACGCCACAGGGACAGGGTTGCTTCTGGAGGGTTTCGTATACCGTTTCTTCGTGGCCGCCGATGCTGCCGCGTTATTGCGGGCTTCCGCCCTGCTTTCCAGGGAGTATGGTTCGCTGGAAGCGCTTTTTTTGGCAACCGATGGCCGGGTCCCAGCCACCACCCACCACCGTCACCTGGGGCCTGCTGGCTTGACCCTGAGCCGTTGTGATACTTTCATCGACCGCATCCATGCCGAGGCGAGTGCCCAGCTTTCCCTGGTCCACAGCCAGGATCAGGCAGAACCCTGGCCCTGGACCCTGGCCCCGAATCTGTTATCCGCGCCCAGGGACGGCAGTGCCTGCAAGCGCCTCATGCTTTTCCTGCGCTGGATGGTACGGAAGGACAGCATCGATCCGGGCCTTTGGACCGGAGTTTCAGCCCGGGAGCTGATTGTCCCCCTGGATACCCATATGCACCGGACCGCGCGTACCCTCGGCCTGACGAATCGTACCGCAGCCGATCTCAGGGCTGCGCTGGAAACCACCGACTCCCTTCGTGAATTCGACCCTGAGGATCCGGTACGGTACGATTTTTCGCTGGTTCGTCTTGGTATTCGTTCCGATTATTGGTTGGCGCAGTACTACTGCCCTTGATTTTTCCTGCAAAGCGCATAATGATTGATACGGCATGTACCGCCCGGCGCGAACCGCCGACCACCCCCACTTCACAGAGGAGAAAGAATCATGAAAAGCCTCAAAGGTTCCAAGACAGAGAAGAATATTCTGACGGCATTCTGCGGAGAGTCCCAGGCACGCAACAAGTACAGCTATTTTGCAAGCAAGGCGAAAGATGAAGGTTTTATCCAGATATCCAAAATTTTCACCGAGACCTCGGACCAGGAAAAGGAACACGCCAAGCGGCTGTTCAAATTCCTTGAAGGTGGCGAGGTAACAATCGAAGCTGCTTTTCCGGCGGGAGTCATCGGAACGACCAGTGAGAACCTGGCCGGAGCGGCTGGTGGCGAAAACTATGAATGGAAGACAATGTACCCCGGATTCGCCAAGATCGCGCGGGAAGAGGGCTATGATACGGTCGCGGTAGTCATGGAAGCCATCGCGATTGCCGAAAAACAGCACGCCAAGCGCTATGAGAAACTCAAGGCCAGCGTGGACGCGGGCAAGGTTTTCAAAAAGGACAAGAGCGTCGCGTGGGTATGCAGCAACTGCGGCTACCTTTTCGAAGGACCCGAAGCTCCCAAAGCTTGTCCCGCCTGTGCCCATCCCCAGGCTTATTTTGAATTGCTCGGCGAGAATTGGTAGAAACTTTGATCTGAGCCTGCCGGGGTCCGGGTATCCGGACCCGTACTATCTTTAATGGAGGGACCATGTCCGAAAAGAATGCCATTTTCAAGTGCGAAACCTGCGGAAACATCGTTGAGCTGCTGCATGTAGGCGGCGGAGAATTAGTGTGTTGCGGCAAGCCGATGAAAGCCATCGTTGAAAATACCGTTGATGCTGCCAAGGAAAAGCATGTACCCGTGGTCGAGAAGACGGCGGACGGATATAAGGTTTCTGTAGGATCGGTTACCCATCCGATGGAAGAAAAACACTACATCATGTGGATCGACCTGATCGCCGATGGCGTGACGTACCGCAAGTTCCTGAAACCCGGCGACGCACCCGCGGCTACCTTCTGCGTCAAAGCCAGCAAGGTTACCGCCCGCGAATACTGCAACCTTCACGGTTTGTGGAAAGTGTAAGCGGGCTGCCTGATCTATCCTTTTGTCCATACTTGCCAAAGTAAAGCTTACGGGTGATACTTTGGTCACTTCGGCTTTCAGATATGGCGCGACTCCGGGCGCGCATCAAAACAACCGCGTCCGGCGCGGGAATGAGGAGTTGTCATATGAAATATGTCTGTGATGTATGCGGCTATATCTACGATCCGGCCCAAGGCGATCCCGATGGTGGCGTCAAGGCTGGAACTTCTTTCGAAAAAGTGCCTGCCGATTGGGTATGCCCCATGTGCGGCGCCTCAAAAAGCGATTTTTCTCCTGTAGATTGATCTGGTAAATAACCGGTACGGTTTCATTCCGTACCGGCCCCAACCATAAAATAAGGAAATATCCATGCTTTCCCGTGAAGATTTCATGTTCACCATTGGTTATGATGGTCCCATTGCCGTCGTCGATGGGCAGTCCAAAAAACGCTATGGTGCGCTTTCCACGCTCGCCCTTGCCGAAAAAGGCCTGTTCCGCGCCGCCTATTGTTCCGCCCTCCGTTCCGGCAAGACCGAAGAGGTCGACCTGGTCGTTGAAGCCTACAACAAGGCATCCGGTTCATCCCTTACCCGCGAATCACCCTTGGGCCGTCTTTTCGGCGTCATTCCTGTGGACGCCCAGCGCTGCAAGATTCTTTGATACAACCCGCACATGCAGCTGTAATCAGCCTCCCACCCGCTTCCTCCAATCATGGAATGCCTTGACCTGTCCGGGTGCCTATGCTATTTTAGCCTAAACTCTTGACTAAGGAAGTTTTCCGAATGGATATAACAGGTTTTCATCTTCTTCAGGCCGCCAACAGCACCGGCTCCTTGCTAACGACCTTCATCCCCTTTGGTCTGGTCATCGTCATTTTTTATTTTCTCATCATCAGGCCGCAGAATAAAAAGCAGAAGGACACCGAACGTATGCTGTCGGCCCTCAAAAAGGGCGATCGTATCGTGACGATCGGTGGCGTCCACGGCGTCATCCACGCGATCAAGGAAGGTACCGTCGTCGTGAAAGTCGACGAGAACTGCAAGCTGGAGTACAGCCGCAGCGCCATTTCCACCGTGGTGGTAGATAAGGTCGAAGAGCCCAAAAAAGCCAAAAAAGGCGAAAAGAAAGAAGACAAGAAAGAAGAAATCCAGAGCGCCGACGCGCCGGCGCCTGCCGTCGAAGCGAACGACGAAAAGAAATAATATCTCGTTTCCGCGGCATTCGGGACGCCCCCGCCATTTCGGACCTGACCGGAAAGGTGGGGATTTTCTCGTATTGAAACAACGTATCCATCTTCAAGGACGGATCACGCCAAGCCGGTCTGGAGCGCATCAACTGGAGCGAAGGCATGAGTAAACGGTATCGGTTCTTCATCGTCCTGGCGACGATCGCGGTTTGCTTCACTTTTTTATGGCCTACCCTGCAATGGTATTTTACCGTACCAAAGGATCAGCAAGCCTTGGCTCTCGGGTCCAGGGAACAGATCAAGACCTATTCCACGCGGCGGGCGCAAACGGAACTCAAGGAACTTAAGGAATTGGTCCGGAATACGCCGGAACAGGCTTTGGACCCGAAGTTCGTGTTTCTTGAGAAAATCGCCAAATCCAACTACAAGCTTTCAAAGCTTCCGGTTCCCAAGACTTGGAACGCGAAGAACGTTCTTGCGGCCTTTGCCAGCGAACGCGAAGCGCTGGAGGCGATCGAGACCCGGTATCGCGAAGACATCATCAAGCTCAAATCCCTGCATGGCAACGCAGTCCAGCTGGGTCTGGACCTGTCTGGCGGAATGAGCGTCGTCATCCAGGCCAACCTCGACTCGGTCAAGGAACGGCTCGGCCGCGATCTTAACGCACAGGACCGGGAAGACGCAATGAATCGCGGTCTGGAAGTCCTGAACAGCCGTATCGACCGCTTTGGCCTTACCGAGCCGGTAATACGGCGCCAGGGGGACGACCAGATCTATGTTGAGATACCCGGTGCCGCGGATCCTGAACGCATCAATTCGATCATCATGGGCAAGGGCAAGCTGGCCTTCCATATAGTCGACGACGAAGCGACCGACACCTTTCTCAGCTACTACGCCGCCAATCCTTCCAATACCTTCGACGGGGAGGGTAAGCTTCTCGACGCTACCATCATCCCCGCGGATACGGTGGTGCGTGGCTTCTACAAAAAGGACCGCTACGGGCTGGACGAGTTTACCCGCTACATCGTGATCAAGAAGGAAACGGGGCTCGACGGCAACCATATCCAGAGTGCCATCGTTTCCCGGGATCAGATCACCGGCCAGCCGGACATCAACTTCGTGCTTGACAGCGAGGGCGGCGAGTTGTTCTACAAACTTACCGCAGCAAACGTGCAGAAAACCCTTGCAGTCGTCATGGATGACAAGGTCAAAGCCGGTGCCCGCATCCAGGAACCCATCCGCGAGTCAGTACGGCTGACCGGCTTCGACGCCGATGAAGCCAACAACCTGGCCCTCGTGCTCCGCACCGCGGCCTTGCCTGTGGAACTGGAACCCATCAATCAACAAGCTATTGGTGCCTCATTGGGCGAGGATTCCATAAAACAAGGCTTGAATGCGATTTCCATAGGCTTGCTTGCAGTCATGGCCTTCATGCTGCTGTACTATAAGGGAGCCGGGATCAATTCAATCATCGCCCAGATATTGAATCTCTATCTCATGGTCAGCATCCTTTCCGCTTTCAGTCTAACGCTGACCCTGCCGAGTATCGCCGGGTTCATCCTCACGATCGGCATGTCGGTTGACGCCAACGTAATCATCTTTGAACGTATTAAAGAAGAGATGCGGCTTGGAAAATCCAGAAAGGCTGCCATCGACGCAGGTTTCGACAAGGCTTTCTGGGCTGTCATGGACTCGAATATTACCACCTTCATCGCGGCTCTCTTCCTGTCGCAGCTGGGCACTGGCCCCATCCAGGGTTTCGCCGTATCCCTCGCCATCGGCGTGCTTTCCTCAATGTTCACCGGACTCTTCGTATCCCGCCTGATCTTCGATTTCGGCACTGATGTCCTGAACCAGAAGCGCGTCTCCATCAGCTGGAGGACCAAATAATGAAACGCACCATATCCTTCACCAAGGCTTTTGTCCCGACTGCTATAATCTCGGTCATTCTGATCATCGCCGGTATCGCCGGTTATATCGTGAACGGCGGTTTCAACCTGGGGGTGGACTTCCAGGCCGGCCTCATGCAGGAAATCCAGCTGGCTCCCACCGCACTCAAGCTTGGCTATGCCGGTAAAGGCGTGGTTTCCGTAGCTGCGGATGCTGCAAAACTTTCCATCGTCGTATCCGGTGCGGATGTTGAGGGTGCAACCTTCCCTTTCGCTTTCGAGGAATACAAGACCCTTGGTGACCTGGCAACCGGTCTGCGCGCTTTGGAAGGCCTTACCGTCGAAACGACTGCCGACGCTTCGGTACCCTCCGGGATCCTGATCCAGAACGCGGGGGAGAATCCCCGTCTGGGAGCGGATCCCTACTCTATCCACTACCTTTTGCCTGGTTCCGAGCCCATTTCCCTGGAAAAGATGCGCAGTGCCGTAGCTTCGGCCGGGAATGTATCGGTGCAGGTTCTGGGTAAGGAAGCGGAAAGGAAATTCCTGGTCCGTGTCCAGGATAACGGGTCCGAATCCGGTTTCGCAAAGGCTGCAACCGAACGGATAGACGGCGCCCTTTCCGCAGCTTTTGGCCGGGAACAAATAGTGGTCAACCGCACGGACTATGTGGGTGCGCGTTTCTCACGAAACCTGACAGATCAGGCCGCTTTGCTTGTATTCATGACATTGATCGTCATTCTCATCTATGCATCCATACGGTTCAAGCTTCGTTACGCCCTGGGCGCTGTACTTGCCATCGTGCATGACGCATTGATAATGGTGGCGTTCATGGCATGGTCAAGGATGGAGTTCAATACATCCTCGATCGCGGCGATACTTACCATCCTCGGATATTCCATCAACGATACAATCGTCATTTTCGACCGTATCCGGGAGGATGTCCGTCTGTATCCTGATGAAACACTCGGAATGGTGATCAATAGGGCTATAACCGAAACCCTCGGTCGTACGTTCATTACGACCCTGACTACCATGCTGGCTGTCTTTGCCCTTTTCTTCTTCACCACAGGATCAATGAAGGATTTTGCGCTGGCCCTTATTGTCGGTATGATATCCGGAACCTATTCGACCATTTTCATAGCTTCGGCTTTTGTGAACTGGTGGGATGGGGTTGCCCGCAAGCGTAAAATCCGTGTAACCAAAGCGCCGAAGGCACCTAAAATGGTGGCCGTAAGCGCGGGCAAGGCATAAGGATTACTTGCAGTAATTCAAAGGCTCGGCGGGAACGCCGGGCCTTTTTTTGGAGTGGAACATGAAGACAGTCGTTCGGGCGGGCGTGTATGGATTCTGCATGGGCGTCAGGAAGGCAGTTGAGAAATCCCTCCAGGAAGCAGAGAGGAATAAGACAAAACCGGATGGTGGGCAAAGGGTTTATACAATGGGTCCGCTCATACATAATCCGGATGTCCTGAGCCTGCTGGCGGGTAGGGGAATCGGAATTCTGGATGAGTCCAGACTGCCAGACCGATTGGATGGCGCAACAGTGGTCATCCGCGCCCATGGAGTGGCACCATCACTCGTCAGGAAACTGGGCGAACGGGGAGCCCATGTGGTGGACGCCACTTGCCCACGCGTCCGCATGAGCCAGAATAAGGCGGCTGCCTATTCCCGGCAAGGGTATACTGTCATACTCGCCGGCGAGGCCAACCATGGTGAGATAATCGGCATCGCAGGCTATGTTCCGGGCTGTCTTATTGTATCTACCCCGCAGGAGGCCGCAGAAGTTGCCAGGCGACTGCGGAATGCTTCCCCCGATGCAAAGCTGGCATTGATCGGTCAAACAACACTCACCAGGGAAGAATATAAAGGCATCGCCCTGGAATTGGAGAAGGATTTTCCCGTCATTGAAGTATTCGACAGCATCTGCCAGGCCACAGCAGATCGTCAGAATGCGCTTGCGTCTCTATGCGAAGGGTGCGATGCAATAGTCGTGGTTGGAGGTATGAACTCTGCCAATACCAAGCGTCTATATTCCAGCGCCATCTCCCAGGGTAAGCCTGCATGGCATGTGGAAGGTGTTTCGGGCTTGCCAGAAGAACTTCGGGCTTATAAAAAGATAGGCCTTACGGCCGGGGCCTCTACCCCCGACTGGATCATAGACGAGGTGGAAGCCCATCTGTTGTCCTTGTGAACGAGGGGTATTTTTGGTTTTTCCTTTATTTTGTTGTTTTCCGCTGTATACTTATCTTAGCAGACTCAAGCAGAAGCAAAGGATGCAGGCATGAAACGTTTATGTTCGTTCATTTTGGTTATTGGTTTTTCCTTTTACCCCTTGATTGCGCTTCCGATGAGTGTCACCTTCCTGGAGGGTACTGTCGAACTAAAGACGGCTGCGTCCTGGACAGAAATCAATGAAGGCGACCGGATCGACAGTGCTTCATCCATCCGCCTGTCCAAAGATTCCTTCATCGAATTTGTAGCGGGGAACAGGAAGATTGTGCTCAGTTCCGAAGGTACCTACTCCCTGGCCAGCGTTTTGACTGCCCCGGCCGGTGATAAAGGGAAAACGAATACCGTAATCAATAAATTCTCCAAACTTATGAACAAGGAAGCGCCCAGATCCACGGCCGTAGCAGGTGTCCGGGGTGATTTTGAGGGTAACCCGGAAGAAACCTTATGGGTGGATGACGAGGAAGAGGCGATAGATCCGGAAATACCCGCCACCGAAGGACGATTGCTGTTTGACTCGAATCGCTTTGCCGAGGCTGCCGAAAAATTCGGGATAGCCGAAAAGGCAGCCCCGGAGGGTGAACGCGAACTGTACAGTTACAGCAGGGCTGTAGCCGCCGCATCGGCTGGGGACGCGATCACATCGATAAAGGTATTGAGAACCATGTCTCCTTCGGGTTCCCTGGCGATTGCGCGGGCTGTCCTGCTTGCCCGTCTGGACCTGGATACCGGCGCCGCCCGCGAAGCACAGCAGGTTCTGGACGATGTGTCCAAGCGTCCCGACCTTACCCGGGAGGATGCGGCCTTGATCAAGGAAATGAAAGAAGAAGCCGCACGCGCATTGCAGAATAAGTTATGACCAATCTGGTTCAGGAAATTGAAAGCCGGCGGGCATTTCGTGCCTTATCGGCTGACCCGGTCCCGGAAGAAGTCATCCAGCGCATGTTCCAGGCAGCAACCCTCGCGCCTTCCTGCTACAATAACCAACCTTGGCGTTTTGTGGCTGTCCGTGACCCGACTATATTGGAGCTTATAAAGGCGCAATTATCCGAAGGCAATGGCTGGGCCAAGACCGCTCCCCTAATAATCCTTGTGTGTACGAAGGCATCCCTTGACTGTCGGCTGGATGAAGGCCGCGACTATGCCTATTTCGATCTGGGGCTGGCCACCATGAATTTAATGCTCCAAGCCGATCATGAGGGGCTGGTAGCCCATCCCATAGCCGGTTTCAACCCCAAAAAAACAAAGACCGCCTGCAAGGTGCCTTCTGATTATGTCATCGTTTCCCTACTCGTCTGTGGGAGGCGCGGTGGGAATCCAGCCCTCGCGGACTGGCAAATCGAGCGGGAGAAAGGTTCCAGGCAACGTAAACCCATGGTCGAGAATTGCTTTTACGATTCGTGGCAGGGTTCTGAATAAGGCGCGAATCGCAAGCCGAAATCGGAAGCGGGAACTATGTTTGTCACTCATACGTCCGTAAAGTCCATCATTTCGCTTTAATACCGTGTGCATTGCACATAGTCCTCGTATTCGCTACTATCTTCCATTCAGGTACATCGTCCGGGGACACCATTGGCCTTCCCCGGCAAAGCATCCCTCAGTCAGGAGTTCAAGCATGAATGCCGTGGAGCTGGAAAAAGCCTACGATCCCAAAAGTTTCGAAGATCGCATTTACGCAATGTGGCAGGAAAAGGGCGCGTTCCAACCGAATTCCGCTTCCACGACGGGCGGAAAGTCCAAGAAGCCCTTCGTAGTCGTCATTCCGCCTCCCAACGTAACTGGCGTGCTCCACATGGGCCATGGTCTGAACAATTCATTGCAGGATATAATTGTACGTTTCCATCGCATGCTTGGCGAACCCAGCCTCTGGGTTCCTGGTACCGACCATGCGGGTATCGCCACCCAGAATGTAGTCGAAAGAAGGCTGAGGAAGGAAGGCAAGAGCCGCCACGACCTTGGACGTGAGAAATTTGTCGAAGAAACCTGGAAGGTGAAGAATGAACACCACGAGGTGATATCCCGGCAGCTCCGCAAGATCGGGGCATCCGTCGACTGGACCCGCGAACGTTTTACGCTGGATGCCGGTCTGTCAAACGCGGTGCGCGAGGTTTTTGTCACCCTGTATGAACGCGGCCTCGTCTACAAGGGAAATTATCTGGTCAATTGGTGCGTTTCCTGCGGCACGGCCTTGTCGGACGACGAGGTGGAGCATGAAAACCTGGCTGGTTCCATGTACCATATCCGCTACCCCTTTGCGGAAGGCGACGGTTTCGTGGAGCTCGCGACCACCCGGCCCGAAACCCTGTTGGGCGACAGTGCGGTGGCCGTCCATCCTGAAGATCCCCGCTACACCACTCTTATTGGCAAATCCGTCGTACTGCCGCTCACGGGCAAGACCATCCCGGTGGTGGCGGACAGCTATGTTGACCGTGCCTTTGGTACCGGGGTTGTAAAGATTACCCCCGCCCACGACCCGAACGATTGGGAAGTCGCCAAACGCCATGATTTGCCGGTGATCAACATCCTTACCCCAGACGGCAGGCTGAACGACTCGGTTCCGGAAAAGTACCGGGGAATGAAGGTGAAGGCTGCCCGCGAAGTAGTGGTGGAGGACTTAAAGGCACTGGGGCTTTTTGTCAAGGAAGAGAAAATTTCCCACTCCGTGGGACACTGCTACCGTTGCAGGACGACCATAGAGCCCTATCTTTCTGAGCAATGGTTCGTACGCATGAAGCCACTGGCGGAAAAGGCCCTCAAAGCCTGGCGCGATGGTGAGATAGTATTCTACCCCAAGAAATGGGAAAGCACCTACGAACATTGGCTGGAAAATATCCGCGACTGGTGCATTAGCAGGCAATTATGGTGGGGACATAGGATCCCCGCGTGGTTCTGCGCGCATTGCGGCAAGACCGTGGTAGCACGTGAGGAACCCCTGGAATGTCCCTTCTGCAAGTCCACCGAACTGACCCAGGACGAGGATGTGCTGGACACCTGGTTCTCCAGCTGGCTCTGGCCCTTCAGTACGCTTGGCTGGCCGAAGGATACCGCGGATTTCCGGAAATTCTATCCCACCAGTACTTTGGTAACCGCCTACGACATTATTTTCTTCTGGGTTTCCCGCATGATCATGGCAGGTCTGGAATTCACCGGCAAGGTGCCCTTCCGGGACGTGTACATACACGGCCTCGTGCGCGACAAGCAGGGCCGGAAAATGTCCAAGAGCCTGGGCAATGGATTGGACCCCCTCGAACTGGTGGACGAATACGGTGCGGATGCCCTTAAATTCACCTTGGCCTTCCTGTGCGCCCAGGGGCAGGACATACTCATAGACAAGGAATCCTTCAAGCTGGGGTCCAAGTTCGCGAACAAGATCTGGAATGCGAGCCGTTATATCCTGATGAATCTGGAAGGGCGCGAACTTGTCTCCGCTCCGTCCCTGCTGCCTGTGGACCGCTGGATCAAGGCCCGTCTGGATTATACCGCCGGCTTGATCAGTGACGCCCTACGTTCCTACCGCTTCAACGACGCGGCCCAGAGCGCCTACGAGTATTTCTGGAATGATTTCTGTGATTGGTACGTGGAAGCCACCAAGCTTTCCATCCGCGGAATGGGTGATACCCAGGCGGGTAGGGCAGAAAAGGACCGTGCCACCACCGTCCTTCTGGCTGTTCTGGAAGAATCGTTACGCTTGTTGCACCCCCTCCTGCCCTTTGTGACAGAGGAAATCTACGGTAAACTGCCGAATGTCTCCGGCCTGCTCACCACGGCGGCCTATCCACAACCGGAGGCCGGGCGGCGGGATGCTGTCCTTGAAGCGGATTTCTCCGCCCTGCAGGACCTGGTCCGTCAAATTCGGACTTTGCGAAGCGAATTCCAGATTCCCAACGACAAAAAACTACGGGTCCTCGTGCGGACTGAGCCAGGTTTCGCCTCTACCGGTTTCTTCAGACAGCAATCGGCTTTGGTGGAGTCCCTTGCTGGTACGGGAACCCTGGAATTCGAGGAAGCCCGGCCGGGGGTATCCGATCGTCCTCCGCTTACAATCGGGCTCGTCGGCAAGGGTTTCGAGGCTTTCGTGTTCATCCGTGAGGCTATTGACATCGTCCAGTTGACGGCAAAATTTACCAGGGAGCTGGAACGG
Source organism: Breznakiellaceae bacterium (assembly GCA_964202565.1). Classification (GTDB taxonomy): domain Bacteria; phylum Spirochaetota; class Spirochaetia; order Treponematales; family Breznakiellaceae; genus SZUA-426. Next base: position 30,102 of record CAXNJE010000012.1, read on the forward strand.
GACGAGAAATTCCTGGTCGTCCTTGAAGCCAAGCTGGCAAACGAAAATTTTGTCAAGAACGCACCGGTGGAATTGGTTGATGCAGAGAAGGAAAAGCTGGAAGAGACGAAGCGCCGTATCGGTAAATTGGGTTCCTATATTCGGGATCTTACCTAGCGTGGGCAAACGATGAATACCGAGGAAATGCTACGCCTTAAGGGCATGCACATCGCGCCGTATATGCAGTTGGCCACTGCCCTGATCGGGAAGGTCCGCGAGGGCGGCGGGAACATGTTCCGGCACCAGATCGATACCATGGCCATACTCTTGGATTATGGCTATATAGATTCGGTATTGTTGAAGGCCTCGGTTGTGCATGACTTGGTGGAGGATGTCCCGGACTTCAACCATAATCTGCTCCTCTCGATCGACTACGAGAGTCCCGCCGTCTATGACCTGGTCCTGGAGGTTTCCCGGCGGGCTGACGAGTCAAAACCCGAATTTCTCACCCGCATCCGGCAGAAGGGGTCCCATCAGGCGAAAGTCCTAAAGGTGGCCGACCGTATTTCCAACATGATCTCCTTGGGTTTCGTCACCAATTCCGAATTCATTGCCCGCTATGCCGATGAGACCGTCCGCTTCATCTATCCCATTGCGGCGGAAATCGATCCGGCCATGTTGAGGGAACTTGAATCCCTGGTCGCATCGCGCCGGGTGTATCTGGATAGCTGTAATTTCACCTGAGGCTTCACTGTATTTCGCGTATGATGGTATTCCTTTCGCTCTGTTGACACTTTTGCCGTTTTTGCGTACTCTTTCAGTACAAATTTACCGATTCAGGGGGTTCCATCGTGAAGATAGCGATCAATGGTTTTGGCCGTATCGGCCGTCTCGTATTCCAGGCCATAGTGGACCAGGGCTTGTTGGGGAAGGACAAGATGGACGTTGTAGCCGTCGTTGATATCTCCACCGACGCCGCATACTTCGCCTACCAGCTCAAGTACGATTCCGTGCAGGGCCGCATGAAGGCCGATATTTCTTCCAAGAAGAGCAATCCCTCCCTGGCGGAAGACGATATTCTCGTCGTGAACGGCCAGGAAGTAAAATGCGTGATGGCCGAGAAGGAACTCAAGAACCTGCCCTGGAAAGCCCTCGGTGTGGAATACGTCATCGAATCCACCGGTCTGTTCTGCAATGAGAAAGCCTGGGGTCACCTTGAAGCCGGTGCCAAAAAGGTCATCATTTCTGCGCCAGCGAAGAGCGCCGACGACACCAAGAAGATTCCCATGTTGGTCATGGGCGTGAACCATGAGAAGTACGATGCCTCCAAGCACGACGTCGTCTCCAACGCCTCCTGCACCACCAACTGCCTGGCTCCTGTCGTTCACGTCCTGCTCAAGGAAGGCGTAGGTATCGATAAAGGCCTCATGACCACCATCCATTCGTACACCGCCACCCAGAAAGTGGTGGACGGTGTTTCCAAGAAGGACTGGAGAGGCGGCCGCGCTGCGGCCATCAACATCATTCCGTCCACCACCGGCGCTGCCAAGGCGGTAGGCGAGGTAATCCCCGAGACGAAGGGAAAATTGACAGGAATGGCCTTCCGTGTCCAGACCCCGACCGTTTCCGTCGTGGACCTGACCTTTACCTCGGCCAAGGATACCTCCATCGAAGAAATCGACGGATTCATGAAGAAGGCGTCCGGGTCCTACCTGAAAGGCTATCTGGGTTATTGCAACGAGGAAGTCGTTTCTACCGACTTCATCCATGACGACCGCTCGTCGATCTACGACAGTCTCGCCACCCTGCAAAACAACCTCCCCGGCGAAAAGCGCTTCTTCAAGGTCGTCTCCTGGTACGACAATGAGTGGGGCTATTCCAACCGCGTGGTGAATCTTCTCAGCCACATGGCCAAGAAGTAAGGATCCCATGAATCCGGAAAAAGCCTCGTCCCTCACCGGCGGGGCTTTTTTTATTTTTAAGTCTGAATCGCATAGAGTCTGAATCAAAAGGAGACCATTCATGATCAAGACCGTAAAAGACGTGAATCTCAAGGGCAAGCGCATCATCATGCGCGTGGACTTCAATGTTCCCATGAAAGACGGCAAGGTAGGCGACGATACCCGCATAACCGCGGCCATACCCACCATCAAGTACGTTTTGGACCAAGGTGCGAAAAGCCTGGTACTCATGAGTCATTTGGGCGATCCCAAGAAGGATATGAAAAAAGCCAAGGAAAAGGCCGAAAAGGACGGGAAAGCCTTTGACGAGGCCAAGTATATAGCCGGCAAGCATCGTATGGCACCGGTAGCGGCATATTTGGCCGACAAACTGGGCAAACCGGTGGTGTTCGCTGGAGAGGATTCCTGTTTTGGCAAGAAAGCCTTTATTGACGGTCAGAAAGACGGCACCATAGTCATGCTTGAGAATACCCGCTTCCACAAGGAAGAAACGAGCGAGGACGCCGCCGAACGGGACAAGCTCGCCAAGGAATTGTCCACCTATGGTGAAATATTCGTAAACGACGCCTTCGGTACCGCCCACAGGGACCATGCATCCACTGCTTCGATCGCCAAATTCGTCCCCGTTTCCGTAGCGGGTTTCCTGATGGAAAAAGAGGTTAAATACCTGGAGCCCATCGTAACTGCTCCCGTCAAGCCCCTGGTGGCCATAATAGGTGGTGCGAAGGTTTCCTCCAAGATTGCCGTGCTCGAGAGCCTGTTGAAGAATGCTTCCGCCCTGGTTATCGGTGGTGGTATGGCCTATACCTTCCTGAAAGCCCAAGGCAGGACCATAGGCAAGTCCCTGGTTGAAGATGATCAGTTGGATACGGCCAAGAGCATACTCGCGGCAGCCAAAAAACTGGGTGCCGATATCGTGCTTCCGGTAGACCACGTCTGTTCGGACAAATTCGACGCCGCTGCAACAGCCAAAGCAGTGGATGGCCTGGATATCCCCGCTGACCTGATGGGCATGGATGTGGGACCCAAGACCGTGGCCAAGTACAAGGAAGTGCTCGCGAAAGCCAAGACCATCGTCTGGAACGGACCGGTCGGGGTCTTCGAATTCGACGCCTTCGCCAAGGGAACCAGCGAAGTGGCGAAACTTGTCGCCGAAGCAACCGGTCGCGGAGCCATCACGGTCGTGGGCGGCGGTGATTCCGTCGCTGCTGTCAATAAATTCGGCCTGGCCGACAAAATGAGCCACGTATCCACCGGCGGCGGAGCGTCCCTGGAACTTCTGGAAGGCAAGAAGTTGCCCGGCATCGAAGTCTGCAGGAAATAAGACCCCATAGTTTCCCTTTGGAGCCCGGCTGTACAGGCCGGCTCCTTGTGGGTACTATGCTGGTTACGGATCGCTGATCCCGCACGAAAATTCAAGCACGGAGGCGCCTGGATGCGCAATTATTTTATCGCCGGCAACTGGAAAATGCACAAGACCCGATCGGAAGCGGCCGAACTGGCCACCGCCCTCGTCGCCCAGCTCAAGGGTGGCAAGCACAAGTACCTGATAGCGCCGTCTTTTACGGCTTTGGAGACGGTGGGCAAGATAGTCGCTGGAACCAACATCATCCTGGGTGCCCAGGATATGGCCGCAGAAGAGCAGGGCGCCCATACCGGGGAAGTGTCCGTTCTCCAGTTGAAGGACTTGGGCGTGGGGACCGTTATCCTGGGCCACAGCGAACGCAGGCACGTGTACAAGGAAGACGATTCGCTCATCAACAAAAAGGTCAGACTCGCGCTCAGGCATGGCTTGGAAGTCATTCTCTGCGTAGGTGAGACCCTGGACGAGCGTGAAGCCGGCAAGGCGGAGAAAGTGTGCGAAACCCAGACTGTAAAGGGGCTTGAAGGCGTGAGTGCCGATGAATTCAAGAAGATAACCATAGCTTACGAACCGGTCTGGGCCATCGGCACCGGCAAGACCGCCACCCCCGAGGATGCGGACGCCATCCATGCGTACATCCGCAAGGTCCTTTCAGGCCTGTACGGAGCAGCTGCCGCCAAATCCGCGTGCATCCAGTACGGCGGATCAGTAAAGGCCGACAACGCCGCCCAGCTGATGGGAAAACCGAATATCGATGGTGCTTTGGTAGGGGGAGCCGCCCTCAAGGCAGAAACCTTCGTGCCCATTGCAACATTCGCATAAGAAACGTATTGAACAAGTCGCGGCCCTTCGCTAGAATGACCGGAAATGTTTGCAGATAACCTGCGGATGATTGAAAATCATGCGCAGGCAATAGATTATTGAACGGAGTACCTTCAGATGGGTCTTATCGGCATATTGCTCTTGGTTGTTTTCGTGATCGTATCGCTCCTGCTCATCCTGATGGTCCTTGTCCAGAACGAGGACGGTGACAGTCTGGGTGGAATCTTCGCTGGCGGAAGCGGTTCGGCCTTCGGTTCCCGGTCGGGAAATGTGCTTACCAAGACGACCTATATTCTTGGCACACTCTTCCTGCTGACCAGTTTTGGCTTGGCCCTCGTCAATCGCACCCCGAGCGATTCGGGTGTCGAGGCGGCAGCCAAGCAGATCGAAGGCCAGGCATCCGGCGAATGGTGGAGCGAGAAGGCTGCCACGCCCGCCGATACGCTGAGCGCGCCCGCTACCGATTCGGCGACACCTGCCGCCCCATCGTCCAACTAGCCTTCAAGGTAGGTTGTAGATGCTTTTGCACGAGACTTTTCCCGCGAACTTCATCAAGGTGGGACTTGAAGCCGAGGACAAGGACGAGGCGTTTGAGGAACTTGTGGATCTATTCTGTAGGACAAGCGGGAACCAGTCGCGGGAGGATATCCTCACAGCGTTGCGGGACCGGGAAGCCAAGATGTCTACGGGTATCAAAAAAGGCATCGCCATTCCTCACGGGAAGACAAATGCTGTGGACAGCGTCTACGGAGTTCTTGGCATATCCCGGAAAGGCGTGGATTACGATGCGCTCGATGGTGAGCCGGTGTTCCTGCTCTTCATGCTTCTCGCCCCCCAGAAGGATTCGGAAAAACATTTACGCCTGCTGAAACGTCTGGCAGAGTTGCTCGACAACCCCTCTTTCTATATTGACTTGCTATCCCAGAAGGATTCCCAGTCCGCCAATAATTTGATTCGCAAATACGAGGATGTGCTCATAGCCCTCGATTGAAAGGACCCGGAGTTACCCCATGGACGAGAGTGATATACTTCAGCATTTACTGCGTGTCGAGCAGGAAGCTACTGGATTGGCCGTCGAGGCACAGATAGAAGCAGACAGACGGATTGCAGAAAATGAAAGGTTGTCTCGGGAAAAGTACCAAAGCATCTATTCACTTCGGGTCGGAGAGCTTGATGCTGAATTTTCCAACCGGTCCAACTCGGTCAGATTGGAATATCAGTCCTCCCTGGATGCCTTCCGCATTGAGCTTGAACGAAAACCCCTTCATCCCCAAGACTTTACAAGAACCGCAGAAGAGTTCCTGATAAAGGGGTATTAAGGTGGCTTCCACCGGGGAGCGGGCCTTTGCCTGGGCAAAAGCCTGCGGGATAATCGGCAAATCATTTTTTGGAAAAAATTTACAGCGCTTGTATCCGATTACGAGGCTGTCCGAGCTGGATAGGGTGCTTTTTCCGTCGAATCCCTTGGACCTTCCGGAACGCGAGCTTTCGGTCGCGCTGGAGCGGCGCATCGCAGAACGTGCGTCGGTCCATGTCCTTTCGATCATGAAGTCTTTCTCCAAGCCTTCAGCGGCTCTGGCGACACTGGTGCGTTCCTGGGAAAATGCCGATCTAAAGGCTTGCCTGGCCGCGATCTCTGCCGGTCAGAAATCACGCCCTCCGGTTACCAATATCGGACCATACCGAACGCTCAATTTTGAAGCTTTTCCGGATATCGCCGGAATGACCGTCGGAACCAGCTACGCCTGGTTGGCTGAAGCCCACGGCGCGAAGAGCCTTGTCGATCTGGAGACCGAGCTCGATCTCCGCTATTACCGCACCCTGTGGTCCGAACTGGCCTTATTGCCCAAATCAGACAGGCAAGGTTTCCAGACCTTGATCACCGAAGAAATAACGCTCAAAAATATCGTGTGGGCTTTCAGGTTGCGTGCCTATTACAAGTTGGATGGGGCGGAACTGGATTCCCGACTTGTAGATCTGGAACACAAGGGTATATCCCTAGCAAAAGCGGCTCGTGATTCGAATGAATTCACCTTGGACAAGCGGGAGGATTGGAAGGATTGGAAGTATCCTTACCTGCTCAATCCGGAGAAGCCGGGAGAATACTGGCGCCTTGATCCCCGCTATGCACAGAATTCTGCGGCCAGACGCCTCTATTCCCATGCCAAATCCCTTTTTCGGCGGAATCCCTTTTCGTCGGATACCATCGCGTGTTTTATCAAACTCATGCAATTTGAGGAAGATATCCTGACCAGCGTAGCGGAAGGACTTGCCTTGGGTATTCCCGCCAGGGAAGCCTTGGCCTCGATCGAGGTATTCGCATGATGCGTCCACGGAAGATGAAAAATATCGAGCTGACGGTACTTGAACGGGATGTCGATCGCGTTATCGAGTATTT
>CAXNJE010000013.1:0-36224 GCA_964202565.1 Breznakiellaceae bacterium
CGTACGGTGAGCATCGTTGCCAGGGTCGCTATGAAGGGATGGACCTTCAGGGTATTGCTCATCCAGGCATTGAACAGGCCGATGCCGGCGGTGATGACGTAGGTCAGGCCAATAGCCACGTAGACGGGGAAGTTGGCCTTGAAGAAAAAGGCCACAACGATCGCCGAAAAGGGAAGCACCGCGCTCACGGAAAGATCTATGCCGCCGGAGATGATGACCAGGGTCATGCCCAGGGCCATGATCGCCTCGAAGATGAATCCCATGAAAAGGACTTCTATGTTTCCGGTGCTGAAGAAATACGGTACCGTGATGGAAAGCGCGGAAAACAGGATGAATATGAGGCCTATCAGACAGGCGTTCTGTATTCCCAAAACGCGCAGGAGCGGTTTGACGATTGTCGCGTAGAATCCGCCTTCCTTTCTTGCAATTGAGTCGCTCATGTTCTTCCCCTATTTCGCCGCGTACTTCATGATTTCTGCCTGTGAAAGATCCTCGTTTTCCAGGACCTTCGCGATGCGGCCTTCGCAGAAGACGGCGATCCTGTCGCAGAGTCCCATGATCTCGGGCAGCTCCGACGAGATCACGATCACACCCACGCCGGATTCCGCGAGCTTGCGCAGGTCCTGGTGTATCTTCGCCTTTGCGCCTATATCGACTCCGCGTGTCGGTTCGTCCACTATAAGGACCTTTGGTCCGGCGCAGAGCCATTTGGCAAGCAGCGCCTTCTGCTGGTTTCCGCCACTCAGCTTGACTACCTTGATCTCGTCGTCGAAGGGACGTATCTGCATCAGCTCGACGTACTTGTGTGACTGTTCCCTGATCTTCGCGAAAAGGAAGAAGCCCGCCCGGTCCACGAAGTTTCCCAGCGAGGCCGCGACGATGTTGAAACGCATTTTCATCGAGAGGAAAAGCCCGAGGGTCTTCCTGTCCTCGGTCAGGTAGCAGACACCCTCGGCAATGGCGTCCATCGGGTTCCGGATATGCAGGAGCTTCCCATCCAGAATGATCTGGCCCGAATCCTTGGTGTCGGCACCGAAAATCGCCCGTGCCGTCTCGGTGCGCCCGGCACCGACGAGTCCCGCGAAACCGAGTATCTCTTTCCGTCGCAGGGCGAAGGATAGCTCTTCGAAAACACCCTTCCGGCTGAGCCCGGAGACGGAAAAGAATTCCTCGCCGCGACCCGAACTCTTTGGGGGGAAAAGGTCGGCGATGTGGTGCCCTACCATCAGGCTGATTACTTCGTCGCGGGTGGTGGCTTCGGTCTTCAGGTTCCCGGTAAGCTTGCCGTCGCGGAGGACAATGATGCGTTCGGCGATGCGGAAGACCTCCGTGAGTTTGTGGGAGATGAAGATGACCGCCACCTTCCGTTCCAGCAGGTTTCCCACGATGCGGTACAGGTGGTCTACTTCCTTTTCCGACAGGGCCGAGGTAGGCTCGTCCATGATGATGATTTTTGAATCCAGGGAAAGTGCCTTGGCGATCTCCACTATCTGCTGCATACCGACGCTCAGTCTTCCGCAGAGCTTCTTCGGGTCGATTTCCACGCCCATGGTCTCGAAAATCTTTTTGGCCTCGACGTAGAGCGTCTTCCATTTGATGAATCCGAAAGCGTTTGTCATCTCCCGGTGGCAGAATATGTTCTGCGCCACGGACAGGTTGGAAGCCAGGCTGAGTTCCTGGTGGACTATGCTGATGCCAGCCTTTATCGCCTCTCCGGGATTGGCGAATTTGACGTCCCTGCCTTCGAAAAGGATCGAACCCGCATCGGGATGGTAGATTCCGCCTATGATCTTCATGAGGGTGGACTTGCCCGCCCCGTTCTCTCCCACCACCGCGTAGCACTTGCCCCGTTCTATATCCAGGGAGATCGAATCGAGGACGCGGTTGGAGACGAAGGACTTCGATATGTCCCTCAGTTGCAGCAGTGTTTCGCCCATGGCCTAGTCCTTCCTTTCCTTGCGGGTCCTGAAGGCGTCGACGCCGACGGCAACGAGGAGGATGATCCCGCTGACGGCCTGCTGCCAGTTCGGCGAACCGTTGAGCAGGACGAAGCCGTTGTTTATGATCGCGATCAGCAGTACGCCAAGGCTTGCTCCAAGTATGCTGCCGCTCCCGCCGGTGAAGCTCGCCCCGCCAATTACCGCAGCTGCGATGGCGCGCTGCTCCGCCAGTTGACCGAACTGCGAGAATCCCATGGCGAGCTTGCTGGACATGAATATTGCCGCAAAACCGGCCATGAGCGCGCTGATCAGATAACCCACCATGGTAACCCTCGCGACGTTGATGCCCGAGAGCGCCGCCGCCTGCGGATTGGTTCCTACGAAGAAAGACTGGTTCAGGAATTTCCAATTCTTAAGCAAGAGGTCCATTACTATGAGCGTGACGAGAACTACGATGTACGGAATGGGAACACCCGCCAGCCGCCCCTCGCTGATGGTGCTGAAGGAGTCGGGCAATCCAGAAATGAAGTATCCCGAAGAAAGCACGAGTGCTGTTCCCCTGGCTATGGACATGACCGCCATGGTTACGATGAAGGGTGCCATTTTGAACCTGGAAATAAGGAAGCCATTTGCCGCGCCTGCGAGTAATGCGAAGGAAAGGCCCAGGATCACCGCAACCGGGACGTTCATGCCGGAACGCATCAACATCGCCGTGATGACGCTGGTAAGGGCGAGAATGGCGCCGACTGATAGGTCTATTCCCCACAGGATCAGCACTATGGTCATGCCCGCCGCCATGAACAGGTCGTAGATCATGCCGGTTGCGATGCCCTCGAAATTCCTCATGGAAAAGAAGATTTCACCCTTGGCGATCCAGAGTACGACAAAGGCCGCCGCGACGATCAGGAAGAGGCTCATTTCCCGGGACCGGAAGACAGCCTTCAGCCAGCGTTGGCTTGCGGTGGGTTCCTTGGAGGCCTTTGCTTCATCAACTTTCATGGATTCCCTCACAAATAGTGCTCCCCGATTTCAACTTTCTAACTGTTCGCAACTAAGAGAACCAAAAAAACATCGTTCAGGATCGCTGTTGTAGCCATCACGACTCCCGCTCCGTAAGCACCGACAATTGCAGATTCAAAACCTCGTTCAGAATGAGGGCCAGGGAACCCATCAGGGCGGCCCGGGTACCATAGGTGGCCACCCCGATATGGATATCCTTCCGGTTCACATTGATGGAACGGGATTCGACGGCGACCTTGATGGGATCCAGCACTATATTTCCCGCCAGGGCGACACGGCCGCACAGGATGACGGCTTCGGGGTCGAAAAGGGTTATCAGATTGACAACACCGATGGAAAGGTATTCCATCGCCTCACGGAGCACAGCGCTGGAAAGGGCATCTCCCTGATTGGCGGCATCCACAACCATTGCCGTGGAAATCTGTTCGGTATCCCCTCCGCATAAAGTGGCGACCACGGATGCTGCTCCGCCGGTAATCCGCTCCCTGACGGTCCGGGCGATGCCGGAACCGGACGCGATGGCTTCCAGGCAACCGCGATTTCCGCAATTGCAGATTCTTTGGTCGTCCTTGTCCACCATGATATGGCCGAATTCACCGGAAACCCCATGGCTCCCATAAAAGGGCATTCCATTGATGATGATGCCCGCGCCAATGCCGTAACCGATATTGATGCAGATGAAATTGCGGAAGCGCTCGCCTATTCCGTAATGGAGTTCGCCGATGGCTGCCACCCGAGTCACGTTGTCGATCATCACCGGCACTCCGACAGCTCCCGCGAGCGTAGTGGCCGGGTCGACATTCCGCCACTGGAAGTCGGGCGAGAATTCGATGATGCCGCGCTTCTTGTCCATAAGCCCGCCGACAGCCAAGCCCACTCCCATTATGTTCTTGCGGTCTACTTTTGACTTGCTTATCAATTCCTCGATTATGGAGGCAACCCGCGCGATGACCTGTTCGTACCCTTCATCGGCATCGGTAGGACGCATATCTTCCTGGACAATCTTGGCATCCAGATCGGCCAGCGCGGCGCTTATATTCGTCCGTCCAATGTCCACGCCGATGATGAAGCGGGCTTGCGCGGCGAAACTTACCAAGTTTGGAGGCCGGCCACCTTCAGAGGTTCCCAAGCCTAGATCGATGACAAGTTTCTCGTTTCTTATCAGGCTTTCCACGATTCGGGTGATGGTAGGAGCGGAAAGTCGGGTTTTTTTCGCTATGTCTGCACGGGAGATGGAACGTTCCTTGCGTATCAATTCAAGCACCTTGATCTTGTTGAGCTTGTTGATATAGGTCGCGTTCAGCTTGTGCACGCCAGGGCTCCTCCGCTCAGTCCATGCTTAATTTCATAACGTTAGAAACATAGTCGCATGACTAATGGAGGCTGTCAAGTTAATTCTTGATTAGGGGCAATGCCGAGGTTCAGATGGATTGGGTCAGCCTGGAAGTGGCATAATCGCTGGGGGCATGCCCCGTTTTCCGCTTGAAACAGTCGCTGAAGTATGATGCGTCACCAAAGCCACAGAGTGAGGCGGTTTCAGCCACACCCTTCCCTGCAAGAAGCATTTCCCCGGCCCGACGAATTCTGCACTCGCTCAGATAGGCCATCGGAGATATACCTTTCTCTTCACTGAACTTTCGACAAAGGTAGGCGGGGTGATATCCGCTGATCCTCCCCAACTCTCCAAGCGTGATAGGCAGGGCAAAATTGAGTCTGAGGTAGGCTTCGATCTGATCCGGGACCGAGAGCGCAGTGCCATTCATTGGCAACGCCAAGCGCCTTTTTATTACGGCAAAAAGTTCCAGGATCTTGATGCAGACAAAGCGATCGGCCAGCACCAGGTTTTCACGGATCTCGCACTGGATACGGCTGATGATCTCACCAGCCTCCGACATCCGGTGCATGACCAAGTGATCGCTCAAGGGAATGCCCGCAGCCAGACCTTCGAGCAAGGGATCGTGATCCTCTCCAAAGTAGCGGAGATCCAGATTTCCCGCATTCCGGAAACCGCTTCTCGCAACGGCGCCAGGGAACATAGACTTGCGTGCCCTGGCAACACGATCGCCCGCCTGGAAACCTATCCACGTCATCTCGAAATGGCTCGGTTCGAGGCGGAAGGTATGCTCGACGAGCGGCGCGGTGACGATCAGGTCTTCCGCCGTGATCCAGACGGGTGCGGAAGCCTCGTTGAGGATGAGTTCAGCGCTACCCGATTTGACATAGACAAACTCAAAGCCGAAATGACAATGATTGACTACGTCGTGATGGCTGTCGAGGCCGGCTTTGCCGGAATGCGTGAGGCGTGGGAATGATTCGAGGGGAAAATCCTCCAGGACAAACACGACTGACAATACTCCCGGCAAAAGCTGCCAAAGGTAAAGAAACCAGTAACAGAAGTAAAGAAAGCTCATTGTGTTTATACCCTGCAGGTTTATCCTGTCAACGCCGATCGGGGAAATTCGAGGAGGAAGCAATATGACAGGACGAGAACGGGTTAGGGCGGCGATAAAATTCGAGAGACCGGACCGCATTCCACGGGACATCTGGCCACTTCCCTATGTAACCCTATTCCAAAAGGCGGAATTGGAAAAACTCAAGGCAGAGTACCCCATGGATATTGGAGCCTCCCAGGCCAGTCCCGGTTGGGGTGATGCGGTTGTCGAGGCGACGTCTACGGCGGGCAGCTACACCGATGACTGGGGTAGTGTCTGGCAGGTTGGGGAACCGGGAGTCGTAGGTGAGGTCAAGAAGCCAGCGCTGGAGGATTGGGCGGACCTTGCGCACTTCCGTGCTCCCTGGCACCTTATCGAGGACCGGGATAAAGACTTTGTCGACGCATCCTGCGAGGCATCCGACCTGTTCATGCTGTCGGACATAGTGGCACGTCCCTTCGAGAGACTGCAATTCCTGCGGGGTAGCCAGAATCTCTTTTACGACATCGGTGAGGACCGGCAGGAGATGCATGATCTTCTTGCATTGATCCACGAGTACTATCTTGCGGACATCGCGTGGTGGTGCAAAACCAAGGTCGACGGGATATTCTTCATGGACGACTGGGGAACCAATTCCTCCCTCCTGATCGATCCGCGGACGTGGCGGAAAATCTTCAAGCCCCTCTATAAGGAATACTGCGACCTCATCCACGCATCGGGAAAATTTACCTTCTTCCATTCCGATGGCAATACCGAGGCAATTATAGGCGACCTGGTGGAAATCGGGATCGATGTCCTCAATACTCAGCTTTTCTGTATGGATATCGAGGAACTTGGCCGGAAGTACCGCGGGAAGATCACCTTCTGGGGAGAAATCGACCGCCAATATATCTTGCCATTCGGGACGGAAAATGATGTGACGCAAGCCGTTTCGCGGGTGGAATGCGCATTCGGAGGGAAGGATGGCGGGGTCATCGCCCAGTGTGAATGGGGAAAGATGAACCCATCGTGGAATATCGAAGCGGTCTACCGCGCGTGGTCACGAATCGGAGGCTAATGGATACTGATAAATCCCGGATCTCCATATGGGGAGTATGCGAATTGTCATACCTCTATTCTAAGCAAAAATGCCTGGAAGTGTCTCCACAAAGGCCCTAATCTCATCCCTTACACGGCGGTAGTGGTTCAGGGCTTCCTCTTCGGTCCTGGCGGTTTTGGCGAGGGCCGGCGGGTCCTGGAAGGAATGGTGGAGGACTTTCGCCTTGCCGGGAAAGCGGGGGCAGGATTCAGCGGCGTGGTCGCAGACGGTGATGACATAATCGATACCGGCATCCAGCAACTCACTAACATTCTTGGAAAAGTGGCCGGAAATGTCCACCCCCGTCTCGGCCATGACGCGGACGGCGTTGGGGTTGAGGCCGTGGGTTTCAATGCCCGCCGAATATACATCGAAAACGTCGCCCTTGAGCGCCCGGGTCCAACCTTCGGCCATCTGGGAACGGCAGGAGTTGCCGGTGCACAGGAACAGGATTTTCTTCTTTGCGGTCATTTTACCTCCGTAACGGTCGCGGCCGCCGATGAATGGGGTAGAATACAGGCTAGGCCTCGCTCGGCTTCCTCAAGAACGACATCGTCGATGCAGTGGATGAATTGCATGATGCAGGGGCAACGGAGGGTGTATAAAACCCGGTTCCCCTCTTTTCGGTCCGCTAGCAGGCCTGCCTGTCGCATGATGCTCAGGTGCTTGGAGACGGTGGAGACATCCGCGCCGATAGCCTCTACCAGTTCGCCCACCGAAGCATCCCCCTCGGATAGCCTCGCCACCATAAAAATACGCGAAGGGTGGCCAAGGGCCTTTATCACCCGGGACCGGGCTTCGGCCAGGTTCCGTTCCTGTTTCGTCATCATAGGGTCAATGTGGAGTATTTACAGGGCCTAGTCAATATTTTTGTTGACAATACTTGGCTATTTTGCCAATATACCAATAAGAATTATGGGGAGGCATTCATGTCACAAAAGAAGATAGGCTTTTTCGCCCGCTACCTGTCGCTCTGGGTCGCCGCCTGCATAGCCTTGGGTGTCGCCATCGGGGTACTGTTCCCCGCCTTCCCCGAGACTTTGGGCAAGTTCGAATATGCCCGGGTTTCCATTCCCGTGGCCATCCTGATCTGGCTCATGATCTATCCCATGATGCTCAAGGTGGACTTCAAGAGCATCGTCAACGCCGGGAAGCGACCCAAGGGCCTCGTAGTCACCTTGGTGGTCAACTGGCTCATCAAGCCGTTCACGATGTACTTCTTCGCCTGGCTCTTCCTCAAGATAATCTTCAAACCCTTCATACCGGACAACATGTCCACCGAATATATTGCCGGCGCGGTGCTCTTGGGTGCCGCCCCCTGTACGGCCATGGTCTTTGTGTGGAGCTACCTCTCCGATGGCGACCCGGGCTACACCGTGGTGCAGGTTGCCGTGAACGACCTGGTCATACTCCTCGCCTTCGCCCCCATCGTGGCCTTCCTTTTGGGTGTAAGCGATGTGAAGGTGCCCATGGATACGCTGTTCCTTTCGGTGGCGCTTTTTGTCGTCATTCCGTTGGGCATGGGATTCCTCACCAGGACTTTCATGGTCAGGAAGCACGGGCTGGAATGGTTCGAGGGCGTCTTCTGCAAGAAATTCAATGGCGTTACCGAGGCGGGGCTCCTCCTCACCCTCGTCATCCTCTTCGCTTTCCAGGGCGAGACCATCCTGTCCAATCCGTTGGTAATAGCCCTTATCGCCGTACCCCTGATCATCCAGACCTACTTCATCTTCTTCCTGGGTTACGGTTGGTCAAAACTCTGGAAGGTCCCCTACTCCGTAGCGGCGCCGTCGGGCATGATCGGCGCATCCAACTTCTTCGAGCTTTCCGTCGCAGTCGCCGTAAGCCTCTTCGGCCTGTCTTCCGGCGCTGCCTTGGCGACGGTCGTCGGCGTACTCACCGAAGTGCCCGTCATGCTCAGCCTGGTGGCAATCGCCAGGGCGACGAGGAATAAGTTCCCGCAATAGCCGGGGCGATTGCGGGTGTGCATATACCGGATTATGGGACTCTAGAATCTCCTTAGGAAATTAAGAGAACCTATACCATACCCTTTTCGTATAGTGAGTTGATTATAACTTCCCAATAAAATGCCCTTCCCGGCATGTTCAGTCTATCCACTAAGGTGAGAGCCAAGCGATTTTTTCGACATGATTGCCTTTGCGACCTGTCCCAGTATTTTCTGATATTGGAGGAATTGTCGATGGGGACAATGTAACCGTCCTACTGGACCCCGGCCGAATCGGGGCCCTTTGGCGCTCATACTTGGCTCGGGGTGGGTTTATGAGACGCCTATGAATAGGAGGTGTCCGAAGCATCTCGGGCTCCGAAGGACGGTCAGGCAGCTGGATCATATAGCAGGAGGCGCAAAAAAACTGCTCGCGGGGTATCAAAGGGAAACCCCATCGAGCAGTTCTGAAATCATGATCAGTCAAAATAACAACTGAACTGATATATCGGAGAAACGAATCGTCAGCCTACTAGTTCATTTTGAATATTGCGCCCAATGTTCCTTCCACTTCTCCAGCAGCGCATTTTTCTGAGTGCCCAGCCACTCCCAGTCAATTTTAACAAGACCCAACGTTTCATCCGGCGGATAATTGGCGTAGCTGATGCCCTTGTTGACGCCGCGCGCACAGTTTTCGACTGACCGGGCGGTCTGATACTCTACGGAAGAACAGAAATCAAGAAAGGCAGCCGCCGCTTCTTTATGCTTGGCACCCTTTATCATGCCTGCACCAGAAGCGCAGGCCGTATTTCCTTCAACGGGATATACCAATGCTATATTGGTGGCCCCATTTTTTTCAATCTGCATCTGGATGATATTCTCGTACGATAAGCCTACCACATACTCCCCGCTGATAACGCTTTTGAATACGGTGGAAGATGAGGTAGTGATTACACCGTTGCTGTTCGCTATCAGTTTGTCAAGATATGTCCAAGCCTTCTCATCGCCGAATTTATCGCCCATCACAGCCAGCATCGTATGGAATTGGCGATAGGCTGAGGATGATGCATTAGGATCGGCCTGTATGATTTTTCCTTTCAGCGCAGGCTGCAGCAAGTCCTTATAGCCCTTGATTTCGATGCCCAGTTTTTTCAACAAGTCCTTATTCACTACCAAGGCCATATATTGTTCATCAAAAAAGCTATAGTACCCGTAAGGATCCAGCTTGGTCAGTTCAGTGGCATTGCTGGGGGTATATGGCTGTAGTACATCGTGGAAAGTAGTGCCGTCAGACTCGAACAATCCACCCATGATCACGTCCGCCTGTGGATTGTTGATTTCGCCCCTCGCGCGGGCTATCAACTTTCCTACCGAGTCGGTGATCCACTCGATCCTGCAATCCGGATAATACTTATACCAGATCGCTTCCACCGTCTTCTGCTGCGGATCGTCCAGCGTCGCATAGACAACTATCGTATTACCGATGCCTGCCTTGGCTTTGGCAGCATCTTCCGCCCCTGCGCCGAAAACCGCCGTTCCCAACCCGACTACCATCAGGACCGCCATCAGCATAATCACGACTCTTTTCATCTGCTTCCTCCTAAAAAGATTAAGAATCACCCGTTTAATCGGTACTCTTTCAACCCCTTTTATATGCTCATCCTTTCGGACCCGCGCGTAAAGTGGATATAAAGCAACAGACAAACGACCGTCACCAGCGTTGTTACGGTGGCGAAAGCACTCGCCGTTCCATAGGATCCCAGCGAGATGGCGGAGTAGGTACTCAGCGTAAGGGTAATCGTGCGGTTGTTGTAGAGAAAAATACCGCTGGACACCTCAGTGATGATGGAAACGAAGGCCAGGATGGCGCCGGAAATGATGCCGCTGGACATCTGCGGAACGGTGATGTACACAAAGGTCTTCAATTTAGAGGCACCCAGGCTGATGGCCGCTTCTTCTGTATTTTCAGATATCTGCATCATAATAGCCATGGCCGACCGACTGGTATACGGCATTCTGCGAATTACCAGAGCGATGATCATGATGAACAGGGTTCCGGTCAGGGGAAAGTTCCTTCCACTGAATGCGATGATCAGAGTGATGCCGATAACAGCCCCGGGCATGATATAAGGCAGCATGGAAATGGTATCGATCATATTGTTCAGAATATTATTTCTACGCACCACGAGGTATGCCACCAACACTGCGATAACGATAATAATTGCCAGTGCGGCCAAGGAGATGACCACCGTATTTGCCATTGACCGCCCCAACAGTTTTCGTAGGGCATTCGCATAGTTGGAAAGGGAGTAGGTGGCTTGCACCACTTGGCCTCTATAATCACGGAACGAATCGAGAATAATATAGATTTGGGGCAACATTCCCAAGCCGATAAGAATATAACAGTAGGCATGCATCAGAAGTCCGGGCAGTCCCTTCGGCTTTTTCTTCTGGATCGGATGCAATGAACTTATCGTGAATTTGAATCGGTTGGTCGCGATTTTCTGCAACAAAAACACAATACCGGTAAGAATGATCGCCAACACGCTAACCGCCGAAGCAAAATTATAGTCGGCTCCTACTTCGCTCAGGAAGGAGTCATAGATCAGCACAGGAAAGGTTTTGTACCCTTCGCCTATGATCGCGGGCGTTCCGAAATCAGCGAACGCGCGCATGAACACTATCAGCGCTGCGGATAGGACCGTCGGTATTGTCAATCCCATAACCACTACGAAAAAGCGCTTGACCCCTGTACAACCCAAGCTTTCCGACGCCTCCATCAGGCTGTTATCGATGTCTTGGAATGCACCATTCATATAAATCATCACCAGCGGGAACAGCTTCATGGACTGTACCAGCAGGATGCCTCTGAACCCGTAGATAGAACTAAATTCGATGCCGATGACGGAGAAAAATTTTGTGATTACCCCCGAACGGCCCAAAAGCATGATCCACGAATAGGCTCCGATAAATGGTGCTGACATCGTACATAGAAGCGCAAGCACAAAAAGCAACCTGCGTCCTTTGAGATGGTAGTAGGTAAAAAAATAGGAAAAAGGCACGCCTATCACTAGCGAAAGCAGCATCACCGCACCCGACACCTTGAAACTATTCAAGATGGTGCTGTAGTAATAACTTTTACTGAAGAACTTTGAAAAAGCTTGAAGGGTGAAGCCTGATTTCTCGGTGTGGAAGGCTGCCCACATCAATCGTACGCAGGGATATATAAAAAACAGCAGGAAAAAAAGCATCAGGATTATCGAAATCCAGTTCCAAATTTCCCTCTTGGGTCTCAGGTGGTTCATCTGTTCAGGATTCCACTTCATCCAGCTGGTTTCGAACGCCTTTCATAAGACTTCGTTTATTTTCTTTGGAGAAAATGTTGATCTTATCAATTTTAACCTCAAGATGGATTCTGGATTGGGGTGGGAAGATCGACCCTATTTGTGATTCCTGAATGATTTCTGCCTTTTCCCCTGTTTCAAGAGTAACATAATAGTGGGTGTTCAGTCCGAGGAAAACACTATCATCCACAATGGCGGATAGCCCCTCACCATCTTTGGGCGCTTTGGTCACCATTAATTCCTCAGGCCTGACCGATACAATAATCTCTCCTGCTTCGGCTGAATCCGGGTCAAGGCTGTCCATCTCAACTTCATAATGGTTCCCAAATTGGACAAACCAATGCCCTTTTACCTTTTTCAACCGAGCACTCAGCAGGTTGGACTTGCCTATGAACGTAGCCACAAATAAATTCGCAGGGCGTTGATAAATGGCTTGAGGCGTGCCTATATGTTGGATTTCTCCCCCACCCATGACCGCGATGCGGTCAGAAATGGCCATGGCCTCTTCTTGGTCATGGGTAACATAGATAGTGGTGATTCCCACATCGCGGTGGATGGCCCTGATTACGGTCCGCATTTCCACACGGAGTTTTGCATCTAAATTGGACAGGGGCTCATCCATTAATAGGACATCAGGCCGAATCACCAAAGCACGTGCCAATGCAACACGCTGCTGCTGTCCCCCCGATAGTTTATCGGGCATTCGGTCTGCGTATTCCTCAATCTTGACTAGCCGAAGGAATTCTTCAGCCTCCTGCAAAATACGACTCCGCGGATACTTTTTATTTTTGAGCCCGAAGGCTACATTGCTCCGAACTGACAAATGAGGAAAGATTGCATAATTTTGGAACACCATGCCGATATTCCGCTTTGAAGGATCGATATCATTGACGCGCTTGCCATCAAAAAAGAAATCTCCACCTTCGATCGTATTGAAACCGGCGATCATGCGTAGCAATGTGGTCTTCCCGCACCCGGATGGACCAAGCAGTGTAAAAAATTCACCACTATGAATATCCAGAGAAAGATTCTTGATTACCTTGGTATCACCGTAGTTTTTAACCGCATTTCGAATTTTTATACCTATGCTCCGAACATCAAAGTCTACACTCACGGGAACCCCTATTTGCGATGTTCAACCATTATACGAAGAGCGGAGTCAGTAGAATCGCTGGAATTCGATTTGACAATACAGTCTGGTCCATAAAATTATACCTGGACATATATGTCGACTTCATAATTCTAAAAAATTATAAGTGAGATATCCGCGTTATGCAATAAATATTTATTCTATTTTTGTTATGTAAAAAGGTAACGATGATATGGATTCACAAACCTGACATAAGGAATTCCGAGTGACCCGTCGACACCACGGCCACGGCACACTGCATCCCCATGCATAGGCGGCCCCTTATTCCAGGCCGAGCATGCGTTTCCGGTTTTCCAGGACCGCCGCTTCCGCGCAGGCGGCAAGGTTCAGGACGCAGGGTGCGGTCAGGCGGTATTCGACCAGGGTTCCCCGCTTCTCGTCATCGATAAGCCCCGCATCCTTGAGCTGCGAAAGGTGCTTGGAGGCGACTGATTTGTCTATCCCCACCTCGGCCGCCAGTTCGCAGACGCACCAGGGGCGGTCCTTGAGTTTCTCCAGCATGAAGACGCGCATGGGGTGGGCCATGGCCTTGAACATGTGTGCACGTAATTCGCAACGCTTGGCTTCATCACTTGTCATGACTAGAATGTTGCAAAGTTTCGAAACAATGTCAATAATCACTTGACACATTCTTGTAATGTTTCTACTATTTGCAACAACAGGAGTCCGCATGGATACATTGATTCTCTATATAGCCGCAGTAGCACTGTTCGCCCTTTCCGCGATCAAGGATCGGGATAAAACGAAGAAGGCCTTCATGAAGGGATTGAAGGCCCTTGAGGGCATTTTTCCGCAACTCCTGGCGGTCCTCGTATTTGTCGCAGTGGTTCTTGCTGTATTCGATGCCGAAATGATTTCCCGCTTCATCGGTGAGAAGTCCGGAATACTTGGGACCATAGCCGCCGGCCTGATAGGGGCGATCACGCTCATACCCGGCTTCGTGGCCTTCCCCGCTGCGGGTGAACTTTTACGCAATGGGGCCGGTACGCTGCAGATAGCGACCTTCGTCTCCTCCCTGATGATGGTGGGAATCATAACCCTGCCGGTGGAGATCAAATACTTCGGGAAACGCGCGGCCATCGCCCGCAATGCCTTCGCCTTTATCTTTTCTTTCGTTGCGGCGGTCTTCGTCGCCTGGGTGGTAGCCTTATGAACCTGACGGGAATACTAAAACGGTATCGGGCTGCAATAATCGCGGTCCTTGCGCTTGCGGCGTTCATGATCTTCTTTCCGGCCTACGCTCCCAAAGCAGGTGCGTCCTTGCTCGAACAGGCGCGCACCATGCTTTTGGTGGTGCCTCCGATTTTCCTGCTCCTCGGCTTGATGGACGTCTGGGTGCCACGGGAGACGATGATGAGGTTCATGGGCCCCGGCTCGGGAATAAAGGGCCCCCTCATCGCCTTCGCGGTGGGGTCGGCGGCGGCGGGTCCCCTCTACGGAGCCTTCCCGGTCGCGGCCATCCTGATGAAAAAGGGTGCCAGCTTTTCGAACATTTTAATCTTCATCGGCGCCTGGTCCACCACCAAGATCCCGATGCTGCTCTTCGAGATGAAAGC
The DNA here is from genome assembly GCA_964202565.1 of Breznakiellaceae bacterium. GTDB lineage: Bacteria > Spirochaetota > Spirochaetia > Treponematales > Breznakiellaceae > SZUA-426. The sequence continues at coordinate 14,466 of CAXNJE010000013.1, forward strand.
CCTGGGTTTCCGTTTCGCCCTGGCCCGCCTGGCCATCGATATTCCCGGCATCATCCTTATTGCCCTTGCCCTCAAGGCGGTCATACCCAAGGCCGAGGTTGAACGGCTGTACGCCGCAGCTGCTGCCATGGACATTAAGCCGGGAATGCCCCCCGCCGGCGGCCATCAGCCCAGGGCAGGCGGCCCAAAAAAGATGAAACCCTGACACGATTCCACTATTCAATACGGAGGTTCTTATGAAGATCCAGATTCTGGGAATGGGTTGCCCCAAGTGCAACCAGCTCGAGAAGAACGCGCGGGACGCGGTTGCCGAACTTGGTCTTGCCGTCGAATTCGAAAAGGTCAACAACACAGACAAGATCATGGAGATGGGCGTCATGATGACCCCCGCCCTTGCCATCGACGGCGTCGTCAAGAGCGTCGGAAAACTCCTGACCAAGGAACAGATCGTGGCTCTGCTTGGCAAGGCCTGAAATGGCCAAACAGGAACTGACGCCGAACAAGGTGCTGGGTCTTACGGCACTGGTATTCCTGGCGGCATACTTCATCCCCTTCGACGCTCCCCGCGTTGCGGGTGCGGTCCAGGAAGCCTTCCTTATGCTCGGCGACTATGCCCGGCAGCACGTGCTGCTCTGCCTGGTTCCGGCCATGTTCATCGCCGGAGCCATCACCGTCTTCCTGAACCAGCAGGCGGTGATGCGCTACCTCGGTCCGGATGCGAAACGGCCCATCGCCTACGGAGTCGCGGCGCTTTCGGGCACCATACTGGCCGTCTGTTCCTGCACGGTGCTTCCCATTTTCAAGGGCATCTACAAGAAGGGCGCGGGGCTCGGCCCGGCGACGGCTTTCCTCTATTCCGGTCCCGCCATAAACATACTGGCCATCGTCCTTTCCGCCAAAGTATTCGGATGGAAGCTGGGAACCGCACGCGCGGTGGGGGCCATCATTTTTTCTGTAATTATCGGCCTTGTCATGGCCTTCGTCTTCCGCAAGGACGACGCGAAACGGGCTGCAGATGCGCGCCTGTTCGCCGCCCCAGACGAGAAGCCAGCGCGCAATCTGCTCCAGATGGTTGTCTATATGGGCTCCATGATCGGCATTTTGGTGTTCGTGAACTGGGCGAATTCGAAGGGCGGCAGTGGCGTCTGGGATGCGATCTACAACGCCAAGTGGTGGATAACCCTGGGCTTCGCCCTCGTACTCACCTTCACACTCATCAAATGGTTCACCGGCGAGGAGCGCAAGAACTGGGTGATCGCGACCCGGGATTTTTCGCTGCAGATACTTCCGCTGCTTTTCGGTGGCGTCCTGGTGGCGGGGTTCCTGCTTGGCCGGCCGGGGCACGACGCCCTCATTCCAAGTTCCTGGATAGGCGGCCTGCTCGGCGGCAATTCCATCTTCGCCAACTTTTTCGCCGCCTTCGCCGGTGCCCTGATGTATTTCGCCACCCTCACCGAAATCCCCATCGTACAGGGACTGCTTGGCGCGGGAATGGGACAAGGACCTGCCCTCGCACTCCTATTGGCGGGACCCTCGCTCTCCCTGCCTTCCATCCTCGTCATCAACGGGGAGTTGGGCTGGAAAAAGACCGCTGTCTACGTCGGCCTCGTGGTGGGACTCTCGACGCTTGCGGGACTTGTGTTTGGATTGATAGCATAAACTCTTGAAATCATCCGGTGACGGAAACCGGCTGATTTGCGGGGATCAGGTCGATACGTTCAATAAGCCGCTTCCTTGAAACACAGTTGTACCAATCGTGCTCCACGAGTTCGAAAGAACGGAAAGTGGTGTGGCTTATTTTAGAATCTCCGTTCCGTTCAATCAGATCGACCAAGCCTGCAGGATTGCGCAGGACAGATTTGAATCTGCAGAACGTGACGTGGGCGGATTCGGATTCATAACGTTCCGTGTTGGGAATACCGTATTCTTTCAGCAAGCTCCGTATCCGACTGCGTATCCCGACGATTTGTCCACTGTCGAAACCTTGCAGAAGTCCGGCTGCGGAGCTGAAAGTAACACCTTCAAGATCAAATTCGAATGGGGAAAAATCAGCCAGAGCCCGTCGGCTCAGCTCAATGAATATTTTCTCCAACCCAGAATCGCGCTGGTAATCCATTCGTCCACTGATGAAATCAAAAATGGTCACATGCAAATCCGATAGCGGATAATAATACTGATCCGGTTCGGCTTCCTTGAATCTTTCTATGAGCTGAGGGTAGGCTCCGTCAAGAAAACCTATTGGAACGATGAGACTTATTCCCAAACGCGTGTCGTCTTCAGGAGATCGAAGCATCTGGTCCAGCTCGATGGCACCCCGGACAAGCCTTTCCCTGTGATCCGCCAAAATTGCACGGTACAGGCGTGATTTGGATTCTTGATGCTCTATTTTCACGAAATGAACTATATATGATATAGTCGCTTCCATGCAACGCAATGAACTAATCGTCGTACACGGAGCAGACCCCGCCACCATGGCTGCCCAAGCGCTGGAAGCAGCCGGTCTTGAAACGCTAATTCCCCACAATGCCCTCATCGCCTTCAAGCCGAACCTGGTAGTGTCGAAGGATGCATCTTCCGGCGCGGTCACCCATCCCGAAATTATCGAGGGTTGCGTTGGCTGGCTGCGCGAGAAGGGCTTTGAACGCTTTGTCATCATGGAAGGCTCCTGGGTGGGCGACTCCACTTCCCAGGCCTTTACCACGGCGGGGTACCGGGAACTTTCCGAACGAATCGGCGTGCCCCTTGTGGACCTGCAACGCGATTCCTGGAAGCGCTACGACGCGGGCGGTGGACAGCATATCGCGGTATGCGACGCGGCCATGGCTGCGGATTTCCTTATCAATCTCCCCGTGCTGAAAGGCCATTGCCAGACCACCGTCACCTGCGCGCTTAAAAATCTGAAAGGCTGCATGCCCGATGAGGAGAAAAGCCGTTTCCACCAGATCGGCCTTCACGAGCCCATTGCCCGGCTCAACCGGATACTCAAACCAGCCTTCATCCTGACAGACGCCATCTGCGGCGACCTGGACTTCGAGGAGGGTGGCAATCCCGTCCGGATGGACCGCCTGGTCGCCGCCATGGACCCGGTGCTTATGGACGCCTACGCGTGTTCCCTCATGGGGCACGAAATTGAAGACGTCCCGTACATCCACCTTGCCGAAAAATACGGTGTGGGCAGCGCCGACCTTTCGGCCGCGACAATCACCGAGATCGGAGAAGCCTCTCTGGCCGCCGCTGTGCCTGCAAGATCAGGAAAAGTCCGTGCCCTGGCTTCCCGGGTGGACGAGCGCTCAGCCTGCTCGGCCTGCTACGCCGCCCTTATCCACGGCCTTGCCCGCCTGGACGAACGGGGCATCCTGAAGCGCCTGGACACGGTCCTGGGCGCCAAGCACGAAAAGCGCATTGCCATAGGCAAGGATTTTACCGGCGTTCCCTGGGACGGAGTCGGCTGTGGCAAGTGTACGTCCGGAGCGGCAACATCGTTAAGCGGATGCCCGCCAAATGGGTCCGAGGTAGCGGCCTTTTTGGAAAATATGGTAAAGGGTGGTTGAGGGTATACTCCGTGCTTATACGTATTGCATTAAGCGGACGCCCGTGTATGCTTTAAGGCAATGAGTCAGCAAGAACATCTCGGTGAAACAACGACAGCAGGCAGGATAACGGGCAAACGTGGGACAGTACTGGCGATATTCTGGCTTTTGGCGGTTTCGGCCGTTTTCGGTACCGCCGCCTTTCTGGCCAAAGGTAGGGATGCTTTCGCGTTTCCTTCGAATATCCTTGAATTCGACTATCCGCGCACGATGCACGTTGACATTCTGGGTAATATCGTCGTAGCGGATTCGGGGGAGCGTCGCATCCTGGGGCTGGCGCCGGATGGCACCCTCCGTTTTACGATAAAGGGCGAACAACGGGGAACCGGTTTCTACTCGGGACGAGTAGCGGGCTTCGATTCCCTTGGCCGATTCTATGTGGACGACACGGTGCTCGACCTGGCTTCATCCAACACCCAAGCCCGCCGCTTCATCCGCTACAACGGTGACGGCAGCCATCCCGCAGTCCTTGTCTCCTACGACTATGAGGGCGAGGCGATGGGGGATTGGGAACATCAACCCATCTTCATGCAGGTCCGCAACGATACGATGTATTGGTTCCTGCTTGGGGATGATGGAGTCTGGACCTACCGGAGCAAGCCGCTCCTTCTGGATGGTACCGAGAAAATCGTTCGGCTCGAAGGGGTGGATGTCTACAATTATCTGGATGCGGTAGCGCTCGCTTCCGACGAAGCGTACTTTCTATTACCCGACGGTTCCGTACAGTACGCAAAGGCAGGCACGGAGCCGGATACAATTTTCCCGACAGAGGGCGGGCGGGGTCTTCTCTTTCCAACCGCTCTTTCTATGGATCCCCAGGGAAACCTGCTCGCGGTCGACGGCAAACGCACAGTCCTGCAGTTGTCTGTCGGTACGAAACCCGCGAACGTAACGGTCGTGCTGGATCCCGAACGGGCAGTCGCGATGGGATTTTCGGGCAAACTCGCGTTCATGGACCTGAGCTCGGACGGAAATGGCACCATCAGGGTCGCGAACGAATTCTCGGGCGAACTGGTTTCCTTTTCCCCTGATGGAAAGGCAAGCGTGATTTCTTCCGCCCGCAGATCCCGGCCCGAAGTAGCCGGTTCATTTGTCGTCTTCATCATCACAGGCTTGGCAGTGATGGCCTTGGCTACCGCACTGTTTTTTTTCTATTGGCGTTTGTTCAGATTCATGGCACCGCTGGTGCTCAAGCAATTGGCGATTTTTGTACCGCTCATAGGTGTCATGACCATTTTCGTCGCCATACTCGTCTATCAGGTAGCCACGGCTCCGCTTGAAGATTCCATCGAACAGAGGCTCCAGCATCTGGCACAGTTGGGTGCCTCGGAAATGGAAGCCGCAGACATGGATGCGCTCCGATTCGAGGGCATGAGCTTATCGGACATCAAAGAGTCCCCCGCGTACGCAGGACTCATTCATGTAGTGGACCGGCTCATCAACGAGAATAAGGATCCGTGGAATTCGGCGGTCTACGATTATCTGTATAAAAAGGAAGGAGACTCCTGGTGGGTTATGGGCTCCTTCGACTATATCGAATTATACCCCTACGACAAGGCGGAATTCGAACAGGTTCTGGCTTCTGGTGAACCCGTCTTTATAAGGTATGACGACATCTACGGAACCTGGCTTTCGGCACTTGCCCCGGTGCAGGGAGCGGATGGCAAGACAGCGGGAATCCTTGAGGCCACAATGAGCGCCAACGTGTTGGACGAGGCGAGCAAGGCCTTCATCATCCGCTGCATCCAAGGCTGCCTGGTAATCATCGTGGGCTTTCTGGCGGCTTTCGCCATTTTCACAAGCCTCCTGCTCAGATCCATACGTTCGATGAAAACGGGTGCCGACCGCATCGCCGGAGGAGACTACGATGTCGATATCGTCGTCCGTTCGCAGGATGAAATCCAGGATCTGGGCGATGCCTTCAATTCGATGTCCAGGGAGATCCGGGACTACATCTCCCATGTCACCCTTCTCAACGAGGCAAATTCGCGCTTCGTTCCCAGTGGCTTCCTTACCCATCTGGGTAAAAAGGACATCACTGAAGTCAGGCTGGGAGATCAGGCAAAAGCCGAGATGACCATCCTTTTTACGGACATCAGGTCTTTCACCGATCTGTCGGAATCGATGGGTCCCACAGAATTATTTGCCTTCCTGAACGACTACCTCAGACGCATGGGTCCAGAAATACGCGAGCATGGCGGTTTCATCGATAAATATATCGGGGACGCCATCATGGCCCTGTTTCCCGGCGAAGGTGACAAAGCGCTGGAAGCGGTCAACGGCATGTTCGCACGCCTGGCGGAACTCAACCAGGAACGCAAGCGCGACTCGCTCATGCCTGTTGATATGGGTGTCGGAATACACCGGGGTCCATTGATGATAGGCATAATCGGGGAAGAAATGCGCTTCGACGGCACGGTCATTTCGGACGCGGTGAACCTTGCGTCCAGACTCGAAAGCCTTACCAAGTATTACGGAGCCAGGGCAATAGTCAGCGAAGCCCAGTGGGATTCCCTCGTGGCTCCCGAACGCTTTCCAAGCCGCTTCCTCGACGCTGTCCGCGTCAAAGGCAAGCAGGAAATCATCCGCATCCGCGAACTACTGATTCCCGGAGACCCCAACGCGGTACTCAAACAGGCTGGTTCCTCCAAATGGGAATCCGCATGGAACCATTATCAGGCAGGCCGCTTCAACGAGGCCTTGAAACTTTATGAAGCCATACTCAAAGACAACCCCGCCGACGGCGCCGCCGAACTGTTCAGCAGCCGTTGTGTCCAATACCTCACCACCACCGTACCGATCGCATGGGACGGTGTCACGACCTTTGGGCAGAAGTAAGCGTCGGGTAATCGAAACAGGCTCCCTCGTTTACGATGGACGAAACGAGGCGACCCAGTTTGGGATTGCCGCACAGTACCCCGAAACCTCCCTGCGTATTGCAGATGCCGACGAGTTTTTCCGTAAGGATCCGGGTGATGGGGAAGGGATCCGAGTCGAGCTGTGCGATGCGCTTCCTGCGGAGGGCCGTCCGGTTCGCCTTGAGCCAGGTACCGTAGAGGCCGCTCGCCTTTACGAGCGGTCGGGTGTCCACGCCTTTCATGGAATACAGGCTGCGCAGGTGTTGGAGCAATACGAAAAGGCTATCCGGGAGGGAGAGCAATTCACGATATACAAAATGCGGAATCATCCCGGGTATGCGCCGATTTTCCAGATACGTATTCCAATCCTTCATGACCGGATTCGCATACGAGGCCAAAGGCGAACCCGAGGGTCGGTTCTCGCGGTAGACATCTTGGTATAAGGGCGCAAGCCCGGGATACCGCTCATCGACCATGGCCAGAAACAAATCCTTCTGCCTGCCCGGTCTCAGCGTGAGTCCACCAGGAAAGACAAAGTCTGCGCCCGCTGACCGACTGGCGTCAAAAAGAACGCGACTCTGCTCTGGAGCATCGCTGATCCCGGGGCAGAGCGGCATGGCCATAACACCGGTAAAAAAGCCGGCTTCCTTCGCCCTGCGCACAACCTCTAACCGATCCCCGGGAGTCGAAGCGCCCGGTTCCAGAATGCCTGCCGTTTCCACGTCCGTGGTCGTAACCGTCACTATCACCAGCACCCGCGGGAATTGTGCCAACAAATCGAAATCGCGGAGTATCAAAGCGCTCTTGGAAAGTATGACAACCGGAAGCCGTGCGGGAATGAGGGCCTGCAGGGTACGCCGGGTCAGTTCCAATTCCTTTTCCAAAGGCTGGTAGACGTCGGTAACCCCGGACCCGATACAGATTGCCCCGTACTCCCGCGAAGCCACCCCGCGCAGGATATCCGCGCTTACAAGCCCGGGCAGGTTCTCGCGTACGGAAAGGTCCCGCTCAAAACATCCTTCCACGTAATACTTTTCCGCCCGTCCATCGCAGTACGTACAGCCATGCCCGCAACCCCGGTAAGGTGCTTGGGCACGATAGAGCGACACCAGAAAGGCATCCGGAAAGATGGCCTTCGTCAATCCGGTCTTGGCTTCTATCGTATGTATGGACGAACCGGTCATGGGCATAGACTAACGAATTATGGCAATGTTTCAAGGGAGGAAATGGGTCCTACCCACGATACTGCTTGCTTTGCGCATAATGTAAGGGGTACACTGGGACAATGCCGGCAAAAGTCCTGATAGTCGACGACAATATCGATTATGCCGAGGGTGTCAGACAAAATCTTGCGCTGTACGGAATTCAGGCCTTTGCTGCCGGAACCGGGAAAGATGCGATAGCGATCGCCGAAGCCCAATGCCCGCGCATCGTCTTTATAGATATCTGCCTGGGTACCGAAAACGGCATAGAGCTTTTACAGAAACTGAAATCCCGCTTGGATTCCGGCATCTTCATCATGATAACCGGGTACGGCACCATCGATTCCGCGATCGAATCCCTCAAGCTGGGAGCCATCGATTATCTGCAAAAACCGATAACCTTCGAAAAGATATTGCAGATCATTTCCGAATATTCCGAACGGAACAGCAGGAACAGGGACAACCACCTGTTCATTCAGACGGCAAAATCCCGTGCGATGGAGCAGATAGTCCAGAAAACCGGCAAGCTCGCAAAAACGACACTTCCGGTTCTTATCCTTGGAGAGAACGGCACCGGCAAGGAAGTCGTGGCCGACTATATTGTGTCCCTGTCCCAAACCAAAGATCAGCCTTTCATCAAGGTAAATTCTTCCGCATTTTCCGAGACGCTTCTGGACAACGAATTGTTCGGGCATGAAAAAGGGGCGTACACCGGGGCGACGGTATCCTTCAAGGGTGTGTTCGAACAGGCCGATGGAGGCACGCTTTTTTTGGATGAAATCGGCGATATGCCGCTGAGCATACAGGCAAAAATCCTGCGGGCCCTGCAAAATAACGAGATTCGCCGCTTGGGCAGCGAGAAAACCACCACGATACACACGCGCTTCATCGCAGCCACCAACAAGGATATCCAGGCCATGATCGATGCAGGCGCGTTCAGGAAGGATCTCTATTATCGCCTGAACACGGCCATGATCCAGCTGCCTCCCCTGCGGGAACGCAGGGAAGACATCGAAGGTATCGTTCAGGAAATACTATCAGGCCTTGGTGGCTCCTGCGATGCCGACACGTTGACCTTGGACGCAGAAGTCCTTGATCTTTTCATGCAGTATCCCTGGCCTGGTAATATACGGGAATTGTGTAACTGCCTTTATTATGCATCCGCCATAAGTACGGGAACTTCAATCACCTTGGATGATCTGCCGGGAACTATGATCCAACCCAGAAAACCAGTTGCGGATCTTACCAGCCTGGAAGCCTCGGAGCACGGTACCATCCTGAAGGAACTTGAAAAAGCGGTTTTTAATATTTCCAAAGCAGCAAGTGCCCTGGGCATAAGCCGCAGTACCCTGTACCAGAAGATCAAAAAATATGGCATCGTCATCGAACAATAAGTGCATCGAGCTTAAAAACATCTTCATGGACTACGGCCAGGTCAAGGTCCTGAACAACGTGAACCTCTCCGTGTCCAAGGGCGAAGTCCGCGCCATGGTCGGGGAACACGGTGCAGGCAAATCGACCATTGTAAAAATAATGGGTGGATTGCTCAACCCGGATTCTGGGGAGATATATGTGCTGGGCAGGAAGCGGACCGGCAGGGAAACCCGTTTTCCGGAAGTTGCCGTGGTCCACCAGACGGTCAAACTGATGTCGAACCTGACGGTCTCGGAAAACATGTTCATCACAGACGGCAAGGATTTTCCGTCGGTCTTCCACCGAAAGAAAAAGCTCCACGAATTTACCAATGCCTATCTGAAGGGAAGCGGATCCGACCTTCGCGGCGAATATCTGGTCTCGGACCTCAAAAGGTCGGACTGGGTGCTCATTGACATCCTGCGCAAGATATTCACAAAACCAGACCTGTTGGTGCTGGACGAGGCCATCGAGCAACTGTCGAACGAAAGCGTCCTCATCGTACTCGCGCTCATCAGGAAGGAAGTCGAACGGGGCATGGCGGTAATATATATAACCCACCGCATCGATGATGTGTACACCTTTGCGGATACCGTCTCGATCGTGAAGAACGGCGAGATTTGCTTTACGGAAACCACCGGCAACATCGACAAGATCAATTTGATAAAGATAGCCTACACCCAATTATCCGACAACAATAGCCTGGACCAATACAACGAGGAATTCTTCCACCTCCTTAAATACAACGAGGCGATATTGCGGAACCTTCCGGTAAGCCTCATCGTCGTCAACCGGAACGAGGAAATCAAGATAATCAATGACGCAGCCAACAAGCTCCTGGATTTACCGGCAAACCGGGGAGACATGCGGCTTGAGGATATCTTTGGCAGATCGCCTGATATAGCCTCCCTGATAAAGGAATCCCTTCAGAATGAATCCCTTAAAAAAGATAAGGTTCAACAATTCTATTACCTTCCTTTCAAAAGATCCGATACAGACGAAATTCTCATTAATATTTCCAAAGTTCCCATCTACGATGAACATTTTCTTATAGGTAATATCCTGCTTCTGGACGACATAACCGAACAGGAAGTGCTCCGGGAAGAATTCGAGCTTCGTGAAAAATTGGCAGCCACCGGGCTTTTGGCTGCGGGAGTTGCCCATGAGATCAACAATCCTCTGGGCATGATCCTGAATGACCTGCATTTCATCAAAGTCATCAGCAAGGATGACAGGGTACAGGAAAGAATCCAGAATCTGGAAAAACATTTCGGCTTCATCACGGATGTCATCAGCAATTTGCTTTCCTTTTCCGATCAAAAGAAACCCCAGACCGGAACTGTAGAAATCAACAGCACCATACGCGAACTGATGCACCTCTTGGATTTTTATGTGAGGACGAAGAATGTGGAACTGATCTTCGCCAGCGAAGCGGAAAGTCTGAACATACGGATATATGCGAATGAACTGAAGCAGATCCTGCTCAATCTGATTAAAAACAGCATCGAAGCCTTCATCGGAAAAGGCATCATCCGGATTCGGACCGACCGGAGTACGGGAAGCGACGGCGATTGCATCCGCATAGTGGTGGAGGACAACGGTCCGGGTATCGCGCTGGAAAGGATAAACGATATATTCCTGCCCTTCAGTTCGGGGAAGAAATCATTGGGCAGGAATATGGGCCTGGGCTTGTCCGTTTCCTACAACATCATCCATAAGCATGGCGGCACCATCAAGGTTGAGGCACCTCCGGGAAAGGGATGTACCTTTACCATGACATTCCCGGCGATAGATCAAAATCAGGCCGTTTTCTGATTTCTTTTGGTAACGTTATCCAGCCCGATGGCGAAGAGCAGTACAAAACCACGAATTACCAATTGCATATATTCGGTAATGTTCAAATAAATCATCCCGTTGGTGAGAACACCCATTATCATCACGCCCACGAATACGCCAAAGAATGAGCCCTTGCCGCCATAGATACTCACACCGCCGAGGACAACAGCGGTAACCACTTCCATCTCCAGGCCCGTTCCCGTCTTGGGCATGCCTGTATTCAGGCGCGATAAAAGCAGGATGCCGGAAATGGCAGTCAGGACGCTGCAGATGATGTATACCATGAATTTCATTTTCATGACATTGATGCCCGACAGACGCGCGGCTTCCTCGTCGCAGCCAATCCCATAGATGAACCTGCCGTACCTTGTATAATTTAGGAACAACCAGCCCAACACGAAAAGCAGAAGCATCACCACAACCGGGTTGGGAATAAATCCTATGGATCCCCGGCCAATACTGCGGAAGCCGTCACCGAATCCCCTGATCGACCTGCCATCGCACATAAGATAGGAAAGTCCCCGAAGACTGGTAAGAATCCCAAGGGTCGAGATGAGTGGAGGTATATCAATGACGGTAATCAGGAAGGCATTCACGGCTCCCACGAACACCGCGATGACCAAACAGAATACTATGGCCAGCATCGGGTGCAAACCCTGTTCGACGATGAATTTGGCGCAGGCTATATTGACCAATCCCATCAGGGAACCGATGGACAAATCTATGCCACCGGTGAGCATGACCATGGTCATTCCCACAGCGCATATTCCCATGGTGGCTACCTGGCGGACAATGTTGATCAGATTGGACACCTGCAGAAAGTCGGGTTCCATCAGTGAAAAAAGCAAGAGCAAAAAAAGAAGTATGAGAATGATGCCATAATTATTGAAGATATTCCGTCTGACTTTAATCAGCATGATCCTGTCGGCACCTGTTCCTTGGGTAGTCCCTCATTTCCAGTGCTGGAGCTTCCTGATTATGTCTTTCTGTATGCTCTCGTCGGTTTCATTGATGCAAAGATAGATGCCTGCGGGTTTCATTTCCGCGATGAAGGCATCCAGTTCATTGGTCTGCAAATCGACAATGACACCTTTTTTACGGTATTGAATCTTCCTTATAAAGTCAAGCCACTGCATTATCGGCCGGTCATTTCCCACACCTTGTACCCACTGGTAGCCCTGTATCCCCTTAAGTTCAAGAAGGCTGTCCATATGCCTGGCAACTCCGGGTCCGTCGACATGGAAGAGGTTGTGTGTGAAATGTCTGATTTCCCGCTCTATGCTCGGCAGGGCGAATTGGTCGAAAGAATCCTTGGACAGCATGGAGCCCAGATCACAGCTTGGAATATGCATCGACCCGTAGGAGGGGATATTCAACCAGGAGACGGAAAGTTGTTTTTCCTTTTTCAGGGTTTCATGGAATTCATCCATCAATTGAATGAAGGGAACGAAGCTTCTATTCGCCAATTCCCGTATCAGCTCAGGTTCATCGTATATTCCCGTACACACATTGGTTGTACCGTACATGGCATCCGCGCAGTCCAGACCGGGGTGCATGTCGGTATAACCTACAAGATACTGGGAACCACGGCGTTCCAGGGCATACCGGGTCAACCCGGTCAGTTTCAGATAATATTCCCCTTCCTTATCGAGTTTTATCCTATCCAGATCCTGGGGACCGCCAATCATGGGGTGGATCCAGGAAGTGACATCGCCGAATTCTATTTCGCAACCCAGCATTCCCGCAAAAATGTTGGGCCCCAGGTTGGGCCAGAAGACTGGAAAGGTCTCTCCCAGGAAAACACGGCCTTGGATACCGGACAGGAAGGAGTCGACCCGATACTCGATATCGTACCAACGATCCTTGAGTGTAGGCCACCGTGAAGCATCATGGGAAATGTTGAATTCCTCATTGTGCCCCGCGAAGCGTACCGGCACGCGGTCAAGGATTTCGCCTTCGTACCAAGCGTACACCCTCTTCATGCATTCGACGAAGTCCGGTTTTGTTTCCAGCATGGGATCGAAAAAAGCTGTTGATTCCATTATTACCCGTCTCCTGCTCAAGCCTGTTTGATCTTTTTACCCCTGGCATCGCTATAATTTTTGGAAGTGATATCCAGGGCAACCGCGAAAATCAGAACCAGGCCCTTCACCAGGCGTTGCTGGAATTCGCCGATATTCAACATCATCATCCCGTTGGCAAGGACACCCATAAAAACAACACCGATGATGACTTTCATCAGCTTTCCCTCGCCACCTGAAACGCTCACGCCACCCAGGACGACCGCGGTGATGATGTCCATCTCATAACCGTCACCCGCACTCGGTTGACCGCTGTTGACTTTGGACATCAACACCAAACCTGCAATGGCGGAAAGCACTCCCGCGCTGATGTACACCTTGGCCAATTCGATTCTCACCTTGATGCCCGATAATCTGGCCGCTTCTACATTCCCACCAATACCGTAAATCCGCCGGCCAAAAACGGTCTTGTTCAGGACTACATACCCGGCGATAAAAACGAGAAGCATGATAACAGCGGAGACCGGCACGATCAGTATATCACCCTGACCGATGAATTTGAAACTTGCGGGAATGCCGTATACCGATTTTCCACCGGTAATGACGTATATCAGACCCCGCAGCGCCGTCATGGTTCCCAACGTGGTTATTAGCGGTGGTATGCTGAACACGTTTACGCAGAAGGCGTTGAAACCGCCGGCCAAGGCGCCGATGAACAGGACGAGTACGACTGCGATCGGAATGGGTAGTCCATTGCTCATCATCATGGCACCCGAAACCGCGGTTATGCCTATGACCGACCCGACAGAAAGATCGATGCCGCCGGTAAGGATGACCGCAGTCATTCCTACGGCACAAATTCCGACTATCGAGATCTGGCGCAGGATGTTCCCGGCATTCTTGGGTGAAAAGAACTTGGGATTGATCAGGCCAAAAAGAAGTACCATGGCCACCAATATGATGAGTATCCCCGCGCTGGACCAATCTATTGCATTGTTTCGGGATTTGATCAGTTCAATCCTCTTGGCGCCGCTCATTATTTCTCCTCCATCAGATTGATGTATCAGATTGATGAAAAATGCATTATTTTTTCCTGGGTTGCTTCCGCAATGTCCAGTTCCCCGGTGATTCGGCCTTGTGCCATGACGATGATACGGTCACTCATGCCCAACAATTCCGGCATTTCAGATGAGATCAGAATTATTACCTTTCCGGATAACGCCAAGGTGTTGATCAGATTATAAATTTCCTGCTTTGCACCTACATCTATGCCACGGGTAGGTTCGTCAAAGATGATTACATCGCTATCCACCAACAACCATTTTGCCAGTACAACTTTCTGCTGGTTCCCGCCGCTAAGATTTTTGACGAGCTGGGCGCTGGAGGGGGTCTTGATCCGCAATTCACGCGTATACTCGAGTACTTTTTCATTTTCCTTTTTCCGGTTGATGATGCCACCCGGTCCTGCAAGGTTTTTCAGATTGACGATGGAAATATTTTCCCCCACCGAAAGATGCAGGAGAGCTCCCTGTCGTTTCCTGTCTTCGGGAATGAGCGCTATACCCTTTTCAATGGCATCGGAAGGTTCGAGCACACGGATCTTTTTACCGTTCAGGAATACTTCTCCGGATTTGATCGGGTCCGCGCCAAAGAGGGCCCGCATCACTTCGGTCCTGCCAGCTCCGATCAGGCCGGCGAAACCAAGGCGCTCGCCCCGGTAGGCGCTGAACGATATATCATCCAATAAATTCGTGCATAACTTTTTTACTTCCAGCACCTTCTCGCCTTTCTTCAACTCGATCTTGGGAAAAGTCTCGTTCAGGGGACGGTTGACCATGTGGCGTATCAGGCTGGATTTGTCGGTATCCCTGACCATGCAGGTGTCTACCAATTGGCCATCCCGGAAAACCGACACCTCATCACAAATCTCGAATATTTCCTCAAGTCTATGGGATATATAAATGATCGCCACGCCTTCCCGCTTCAGTTTCCCCACAATCTGGAAAACATACTTCAGTTCGGTATTCGTCAACGCGGCGGACGGTTCGTCCATGATCAGAACCTTGACGTTTTTTGACAAGGATTTGGCTATCTCCACAAGTTGCTGGTAGCCGATTGAAAGATCCTTGACCAAGGTCTTCGGGTTGATATCCACTCCCAGACGATCGATGACGAGGGCGGCCTGTCTTTCAAGCGCGCTGAAATCGATCAATCCGAAACGTGTCTTGTACCTGTTATAAAAAATATTCTCTGCCACGGATAAATGGGGCAGAAGGTTCAATTCCTGATAAATGGCGGAAATGCCCAGGTCGATGGCCTTTTCGGGACTATTATGGTGGATGGGTTCTCCCTGAAAAAAGAGTTCACCCTTGTCGGCCTGAATTGCTCCGGTGATGACCTTTATGAAGGTCGATTTCCCTGCACCGTTCTCGCCCACGATGGCATGTACCGATCCGGGCCTGAATTTCAGGGACACATTATCCAGAGCGACAACACCCGGATAGATTTTGGTTATTCCCTTCAGTTCCAATATATTTTCGCTACCCATATAATGCCACCGCCCGAAACCAGTTTGATTGCTTCATTCAATAAAGGGATACCCCTGAATCCTTCCAAGGGTATCCCGCGCTTTCAGAATCGGCTTATCAGTAATTACTTGATCACGCTGGCGTATTCCGAGATGTTGGCCATGGTCACCATTTTAAGTTCGGGTAGCTTCACCTTCGCATCCGGACCGGTCTTGAGAACATCCAGAGCCAGGTTGAGGGCATCCGCACCCATCTGCACGGGCTGGATGTCGACGGTTCCCTTGAACATGGTATCCTGGCTGATATATTTCAGCGCTTGGGGCAGCCCATCAAGTCCTACGATGCACATGTTATCCTTGTTCTTCTTGCTCAGGGCGCTGGCAGCCTCGAAAACGCCGAGGGCGCTGGAATCGTTGATGCAGACGTAGATGCTGATGTCGGGATTTGCGGTGAAAGCCGTTTCGGCGACCTTGAGTCCACCGGCGGAATCAGCTGCGTCCTGCTCCGATACGAATACCACTTTCTTCTTCCCGGTATAGGTTTTCGTTATGCCTTCCTTCTCCCCCTTGGTACGATCAAAGAGCGAGGCGATGGGCGAATAGCTTATGATTCCAACCTCGATCTCTCCTTTCTTGTTCAGGATCGAATTGATGGTACCGTCCTTTTCCTTGCTGTTCAGCCAATTTCCAGCGATCACGCCACCCATGAATCCATAGTCGTATTCCTGCAACAACAGGTAGGCGGAAGAACCCTTGATGGATTGATTCAATGAAATGACGGAAATACCGGCAGCCACCGCGTTGGCCACGACACCTTCAGGAGCCGTCTGGTCGACAGGGCTGATGATGATGGCATCCACTTTCTGGGCGATGAAATTGTTGATGTGGTCCACATGCTTGGACGCATCGCCGGCTGCGTCGGAGACGATGAGTGTGATGCCTTTCGCCTTGGCCTCGGCCTTCATTCCTTCGACCACGGAGACGAAGAAATCATTCTCCATGCTCTGGACCGTATAGCCCACGACAATTTGTTTTGCCGCCGAGTCCTTGGCACCCGAAGCCCACAAAAGTCCACCCATTACCACAAAAACCGCCAGAAGCACGAGTCGTTTGTTCATGTTATCCAAACCTCCATAGAAAATTCTATTTCTTATATTGCAGGATTCATGCCAACCCCTGTCCTTCAATAAATCAGGCTGCCAGGGTTCGGGAGGGGGACCCGGTAAAAACGACTGTACGATTTATGCACAACCAGAAAACATATTGTCTTAAATTACTACATACGAAAAGCCGTCGGAACAGACTCAGGCTATTGCCTTAGGTCGATAGTCTAGGCCTTTTCCTCAACCTCCCCCCAGCAACTCCATTCGAACGAAAATCTGATCCAGGCTGTCGGTCTTGAGCGTATAGCGGGTGAAGTTCCCGGGGATTGTGTCCTTGTTGAGGGCCTCGCGCTCGATGTAGGCCCGGGCCTGGCCTTCCTTCGTCCAGCGTACGAGGGACATGGAACCCCGGTCGATTTCCAGTGAGGTGAAACCGTGCTTCCCGGTGGCACTGCCTGAATTGAAAAGGCAGGGTACCAAGAGCGGGCCAGTATCGTAGAGGCTTCGTGAACGGTTGCCGCGCAGTTCACGGGAGCTCAGACGTTCCAGCTCCTCGCGGTAGATGAGCACCAGTTCGGCGATCTGGTTGCGCCGGTCGGGGCTGGCGAAAGCGTATTCCCGCAGGGCTTCCTCCACGGACCAGCGCAGGCTGTCGTACTTTGATTGGGATTCAAAAAGCGGCCGGTGGGTGTGGCCGGTGACGGTGAGTATGCCCAGAGCCCGGGCCGCCCGGTATATGCGGCGTTCGGTGATGAAGCGCCGCCGGGAATTTCCCGACACGACGACGTTCTTGATGCGAAGGGGTTTGACGAGGTAGCGGACAAAGAATTCCGAAACAAAGTCGTAGTCCACGTAGAAGCGCGATGCCTGGTGGCCGTGACAGACGAAGATGCGCTTTCCATTCCGATCCAGGGTGAGTCCGAGCTTCAGGGGATACCCGTAATCCTTTTCGTCCATCAAGTCCAGGTCATGGTTGCCGGTAATCTTGCGGAGGCGTCCGGCCTGGTGGAAGGCATCGAACAGTTCAAAAACCCGGGGCCAAGCGGCCCGGATGGATGGCAGGTCAAATTTGATCAGATCCTCTATATCGCCGTTGAGTACCAGGGTAAAGCCTTTTTTCAGGTACCAATTAGCCAGCGCGGCCTCAAGAAGTTCCCGGTTCCGCGACAGATCATCCCGGGGACCGCCGTCACCCATATGCAGGTCGCTCAGGAAGACATAGCGGCCGGCGTCATTCAGGGGTTCAACAGGACAGGAGGAAACGAACTCCTCAAACTCGACGAGAAAGTCTTTGGTTTTCATTATACATAGCTCAACGTTGGACCCGGCCGGATCCGTCACCCCGCAAGAGGGTTTCAACCTCGGTCTTGGTCGTCAGGTTGAAGTCACCGGGGATCGCGTGCTTGAGGGCGGAGGCGGCCGTCGCGAACTCCAGGGCTTTTTCCTCATCCCCCCCGAAGTTTAACAAGCCGTAGATCAGGCCCGCCGAAAAACTGTCACCGCCGCCAACCCGGTCCACGATGTCGTCGATCTCGTAGGAACGGGAAACACGGAAACCCTTCTCGCCGTGGAGCACCGCCGACCAGCCGTTGCTGTCTGCCGATCGGCTTTCCCGCAAGGTGATGGCTACGATCCTTACGTTGGGAAAATCAGCCTTCACTTTTTCAGCCAGCTCTCGGTAATGGTCCGTTGCCAGCGAACCTTTTGCCACGTCCACACCTGCGGCCTCGATACCCAGGCACAGCTGGATGTCCTCCTCGTTCGCCACGATTACGTCCGCCAGGCTTGCGAGACCGCGCATGATTTCCGGTGCCTTGGCCCCGTAGTTCCACAGTTTCTTGCGGTAGTTCAGGTCGATCGAGACGCGGATGCTGCCTTTTCCAGGCACATTGACTGCCTTGACGGCCTTGGCAGCCCGGATCGCTTCCAGCGCGGTGTCGGCGGCGGAACGGGAAAGGGCGGGGGTGATGCCGGTTATGTGGAACCAATCGGCACCCGCAAAAATGGAAGTCCAGTCGAAGTCTCCGGGTCTGACCAGGGAGATGCTGGAATCTTCGCGGTCGTAGACCACGTTGGAAGGGCGTTGGTTCGCCCCGGTTTCCAAAAAGTAAATTCCCAGCCTGCCCGCCGTCCGCTTGATGGCTGAAACGTCCACACCCCAGGACCGCAATTCCCGCAGACCGGCTTCCCCGATGGGGTTCTGCGGCAGGGCGCTGACGAAGGCCGCCGACTCGCCAAAAAGAGCGAGGGACACCGCCACGTTGGCCTCACCGCCACCAAAAGTCGCCTCGAAGGCGGGGGACTGTAAAAAACGCTCGTTCGCAGGTGGTTTGAGCCTGAGCATGAGCTCGCCAAAAGTAATTATTCTATGCATGCATTCAAGTATAGGATGCAGCGCTGGTCCGGTAAAGACTTCTAGACGGTGAATTGCTCCAGCTCGTGCAAGGCCTTTTCCGTGATGCCCTTGTTTTCCTCCGCTACACGGGAGGCCTCGTTGGCGCCTTCAGCGATGCGGGCCGACGCCGCAAGGGTTTCCTCCACGGCGGAGACCACACGGGCGCTTTCGCCGCTCAGGCTTTCCACCTGCCCTGCCGCGCTATCGCTGCGAGCCCCCAACTCCGTAGCGGTCCTGGAGAGCTTTTCGGTCTGCTCACGTATCGAGCCCAATGAATCGATGACGCTGAGGGCGGCTTCTGCCTGTGCGCTTACCGCGTCGGCAGCGCGCCTGGCGTCCAACTCGGCACGATCCACCACGGTCTGGACCGTATCGAAGGCGGTTCCCGCCACGCCGGTCTGTATCACCACGCGCTGAACCGATTCGCGTATGGCCGAAAGGTCACGGTCTATACGTCGGGATTCCTCCGTGGAGGATTCGGCGAGATTCCGGATTTCTCCGGCCACAACCGCAAAACCCTTGCCGGAGGCGCCCGCGTGGGCAGCCTCGATGGCGGCGTTCATGGCCAGCAGGTTCGTGCGGGATGCAAGATCGGCGATCACGCGGCTCGCCTCTGCCAGGCGGTCCGACATGGCGGCTACCTTGCTTACGTCCTTGTCCACGTCCGCCAGGGTTTCCCTGCCGCGACGGGCGGATACGACCAGATCGGAAATCGCCTTCCCTATGGAGGAAACCGCAGCGTCCGCAGCGGCCATCGTCTCGGACATGCCCGAAACCCGCTCGGACGCCTCCAAAGCCACCCGGGCCTGAACACCTATTTCATGTGCCAGGGCGTTCGTTTCGGCGGCAGCGGCACGCACCGTGGAGGAAGCCTCTGCTATGGACCGCTGCTGCTGGTTGACGACTATGGCACGCAACTGTTCCAGCTTCGTATGTACCGACTCCAGGGCGGTGCGCACTTCCCGCACCGACGAGGCTAGCCGGGCGCCCGTATCCGCCAGGTCGTGATCGGTCTGACGTACGTTTCCAATCAATTTGCGCAGGCGGGAAATGAAGGCGTTGAAGGCGGCAGATAGCCCCCGCAATTCGGAAGCCCCCTCAAGCTTGAAATCGCTGGAAAGGTTCCAGGATTCACCATCAAAACGTCGCAACATCGCCATCAGGCGCGAGAGTGGGGCAAAATCCATCCCCAAACCGATCAGCTGGATGACTATGAGTCCGACTATCACCAGTGTGTACGAAATAAGCACCATATTGCGGAAGGCGTACCAGGAAAACAGGCGCTCTTCCTCGGGAACCGCAAAGAAGGTGTACCAGTCCCAGGGTTCGTAGTAGGTGGCATAGGCGCGGATCGACACGCCATCGGCACCCTGCAAGAGAACATCCCCTTCCTTTATACCGATGAGCGCATCCAGGTTCCCTAAACGGTCGATTCCGGCATCGGGATATTCGAGTTTGACCGAACCCTTGGAGTCCACGATATATGGCTTTCGTAAGGCTTGTCCGTAACGGTTTTGCAGGGTCAAAAGGATGCGGTCCACATCCACGCTCTCCGTCGACGCCCCGGACACCGCGTCGGCATCCTGCTGTCCCCCATCTCCATCAAGCAGTTCGTACTCGTGGATGATGGTCCTGAGCCTTTCCTGGTAATCCGCCCGGTTGGCGTCATCCAGTGCCTTGCCGAAGAAATTAACGGAGAGCAAACCCACCAAAACCAAGGCTGTCAGGGAGACAGCAATATCCCGCAATACGATCCTTCTTCTCAGACTGATTGCCATTTAAATTTGCCTCCCCAGCGTCGTTTTTAAGCTTCCAATTCGGCGAAAAGGGCCGCCACATCCAGGATAAAGCCCTGCAATACGGTGCTTTCCAATGTGCCACTACCCTCAAGGATGACCGGATTTCCATAGCGGCCGGAATCTCCGAGCGAATAGGATTGCACGCTGCCGGACGGGTCCACCACCCAGTATTCCCGCACACCCACACGCTCGTACAGGCGGAATTTATCGTTCAGGTCTTTCTTGAGGGTCCAGGGGGAGATTATTTCGACAATCAGGTCGGGCGCCCCACGTGCACCGGCGGGGGTCAGCTTGCTGCGGTCGCAGAAGACCGCCAGGTCGGGCTGGACTACGGTATCCACCTCGTCATCCGCTTCTTCCGGGTCCAAGGGCAACAGGACGTCGAAAGGCGCGTCGTATACCTTGCAGGTCTTCCCTTTCAGCCATTTCTTCAACTGGAATAACAACTCAGCCGATAAATCCTGGTGAGCCCGACTGGGAGCGGCGCACATGCTCCAGGCCGTTCCGTCGATCAACTCCCAGCGCTCTTCCGCCGGCCAATGCCGGTATTCCGCGTAGGTATATCGTTCATCCTCTTTGGTCAATGCATAACCCATGCAAACATAATACAGGAAAACCCGGGGTACGTCAAAATATCGGGGGTGAGGGAATATTGGCTGGTCAGCCCCCTCACGCGTCCTGTTTTCAAATACATCCTAAAGGATGGCCGCTACGGACCCGTCACCGAGCTGCTTCGCGGCGGAACCGTGGAGAGCGCAGCCTTGCCCGGTTTCGTCTGGCAAGTACCCGAACCAAAGAGGAAAGACAGAGCCTGATTACCTTTCTTATCCCGGCTTTCCAAGTTCGGCCCTATCGGTGTGCCAGTTAAAAAACCTCCCGTGCGATCAAGCACGGGAGGCCCCTTTCATTAAAAACTCTTCAATGAAAACTGCAGGAACTTATTTCAGGTAGTTGGCAACGTTGGACTTGTCCACGGGCAGGTAGGGGATGAAGATGATCTTCTCGACCTTCTGGC